>JBCDAK010000085.1:0-18934 GCA_039185545.1 Actinomycetota bacterium | reverse complement strand
GTGAAGTTCTCGCCGGTGGTGTCGACGATCGTGTAGTCGTCGCCGCGGCGCAGACGCACGGTGACCTCGCCGGTCACCACCGAACCGACCCACCGCAGCAACGGCTCGCGCAGCATCAGGCACTGCGGGTCGAACCATCGACCCTCGTAGAGCAACCGCCCGAGGCGCCGCCCCAGCGTCGAGTAGTTCTCGAGCGTGTTCTCGTTGTGCACCGCGGTGAGCAGTCGCTCGTACGCGATCTGCAACAGCGCCATCCCCGGTCCTTCGTAGATGCCGCGCGACTTGGCCTCGATGATGCGGTTCTCGATCTGGTCGCTCATGCCGAGACCGTGCCGCCCGCCGATCGCGTTCGCCTCGATCACGAGATCGACCGGTGTGGCGAACGTCGACCCGCCGATCTCGACCGGCCAGCCCTCCTCGAACCGGATCGTGACGTCTTCGGTGGCGATGTCGACCGACGGATCCCAGTGGGCGACGCCCATGATCGGCGACACGATCTCCATCGAGGTGCCGAGCTCCTCGAGCGCCTTCGCCTCGTGGGTGGCGCCCCAGATGTTGGCGTCGGTCGAGTACGCCTTCTCGACCGGGTCGCGGTACGGCAGGTCGTGCGCGGTGAGGAACTCGCTCATCCCCTGACGGCCACCGAGTTCGTCGACGAACGTGGGATCGAGCCACGGCTTGTAGATCCGCAGGTCGGGGTTCACGAGCAGCCCGTATCGGTAGAAGCGCTCGATGTCGTTGCCCTTGTAGGTCGACCCGTCACCCCAGATGTCGACGCCGTCGTCGGCCATGGCCCGCACGAGCAACGTCCCGGTGACCGCCCGGCCGAGCGGCGTGGTGTTGAAGTACGTCCGGCCCGCCGTACGGATGTGGAACGCCCCGCACTGCAGCGCGATGAGTCCCTCCCTCACGAGCTCGTCGCGACAGTCGACGAGACGGGCCTCCTCGGCGCCGTACTGTGCTGCTCGCGCCGGAACCGACGAGAGGTCGGGTTCGTCGTACTGGCCGAGGTCGGCCGTGTAGGTGTACGGAACGGCGCCCCGCTCGCGCATCCAGGCGACGGCGGCCGACGTGTCGAGCCCGCCCGAGAACGCGATGCCGACCCGCTCCCCGACGGGCAGGTCCATCAGGACTCGGGTGCGCGACGCAGCGTCGGAGAGCGTGGAGGTCGTGGTCGTCGCAGCGTCGGGATCGGCGTGGGTCACGCCGGGCGACGCTACCCGCCGTCGGTGGACGGGGTTTCGGGCTGCTCGGCGACCGGCACCGCCCGGATCCGCCCCGTGGTGGCGGCCAGGGTGGTGAGCCCCACAGCCACACCGATGGCGATCTCGGTGAGGGCGAGCCCGACCGAGCGGTCGAGGTCGGCGAGACCCCCGAGCACGATCAGCGCTGCTGCGATGCCGCTGACGGTCAACAGCCGGCGGATGTCGTAGGCGATCGCAGCGAGGACGACGAAGGCGAGAGCGAACGGGAGCAGCCGGAGGACCGACGGATTGGGGTCGGACCGGGGACCGAGCCACCAGGTCGCGATGCCGATCTGCACGCTCGCCTGCCACACGGCGGCGAAGGCGAACAACACGGCACCCCAGACGATGCCGAGCATCGCCCGCCAGGCGAAGCTGATCGAACCCTCCCGAAGCCCGCTCAGCCGGGACGTGCCCGCAGTGGGCCAGACGTCGACGGCGGGTTCGCTGGGCACATCGTCGGTCGGCGAGATCGGCGACATCGACGACGGTGACGTCGTCGGAGGGGTCGACGGGGGAGTCGACGGCGGCGGGGGAAGCGGGCTCTGGCCCATCTGTCGAGCACGCTACCGGTGCGCCGGTGCCGGGACCCCCCGTGCTGACGTCGCTACCCTCCGCTTCGATGTCCGCGTCGGTCTCCGATCCAGCACCCCGGGCCTCGACGCGTTCCGACGCCCGGCTCGACGAGATCGAGCACGAACGGTTCGAGATGCTGTCGATCTTCTACCCGATGTGGAACGAGGAGCTGTACATCGAACGCGCCCTGTCCGCCGGGCATCTCGCCGGTCGTCGGCTCATGGCGTCGGGCGACATCGGCGACTACGAGCTGATCGTGATCGATGACGCCTCGACCGACCGCACCGGTGAGATCGCAGATCGGATGGCGGAGACCGATCCGCGTGTCCGGGTCGTGCATCACGAGCGCAATCGCAAGCTCGGCGGAGCGATGAAGACCGGGTTCGCCGCAGCGACCGGCGACCTCGTTCTGTACACCGATGCCGACCTTCCGTTCGACATGGCGGAACTGCCGCGGGCCGTCCGCCTGCTGCGTGACTACGACGTCGACCTGGTCAGCGCCTACCGCTTCGACCGCACCGGCGAGGGCTACCTGCGCACCGTCTACACGTTCTTCTACAACCTGCTCATCCGGTCCCTGTTCCGGGTGAAGGCGCGCGACATCAACTTCGCGTTCAAGCTCTGTCGTGCCCGACTGTTCGACCACGTCGAGCTGCGCAGCGAAGGGTCGTTCATCGACGCCGAGCTGGTGATCCGATCGACGCGGCTCGGGTTCGAGATGCTGCAGTTCGGCGTCGACTACTTCCCTCGGACGCGCGGAGAGTCGACGCTGAGTTCACCGTCGGTGATCTTCACGATCGTGCGAGAGATGCTCGAGTTGCGCGGCGATCTCGACGGGATCACGCCGATCGACCGCGACGCGATCGGCCGCGACGGCTTCGCAGCGTGACATCGACACTCAGAGCGAAGAAATCGGCCGGAAAGTCGCGCTGAGCGCGACGCGCGCGACGACGCCGATGGGTACATTTGGCAACGTCCCGGCGCAGGGGTTCACCCAGCGGACGCGTCGTCGGACGATCTCCTCGGACAATTCGTGAACGATCCACGTCGACCGCCCTCGCCGCGCCGCCGTCCACCCGACGGTGGACCCGGCGGCCCGCGCCCTGCCGGGTCCGGTCGCGCCGGTCCACCCCAACGGGGAGAGCCGCCTCGACGCGACCGACCGCCACGGCCCGAGCGGCCGGCCGACGACCGCGATCCCTCGCCCATGCGGCAGTGGGTGCCGGCCGCGGCGGCCGCCGCGCTCCTCGGCACCGTCGTCGTCGCCGGCGTCGCGCTGGGCGGTGGGTCCGACGAACCCACCAACACGCTGGCGGCCGATCCCGCCGCCGTGGTCCAGCAACCGGCGGTCTCGCTCACGGTCCCCGAGTCGGTTCCCGAGCCCACGGCCACGGTGGCCACCACGGCGCCGGTCCAGAAGACGTTGCTCAACCGCACCCTAGGCAAGGGCGTCGCCGGTGACGACGTCCGACGCGTCCAGCAACGGCTCACCGACCTCGGATTCGTCCCCGGCCCCGTCGACGGCATCTACGGCGACCAGACGATCAAGGCGGTCTGGGCGTACGAGAAGCTCGTGCTCGGCGTCGAGAGCAATGCGCCGACCGGCCGCGTGTCGCCCGAGATGTGGGACGACATGCAGGATCCGTTCATCATCCAGCCGCGCCGTCCCAACGCCACCCCGAACCACGTCGAGGTGTACCTGCCCGAGCAGACCCTCGCCGTCTTCCAGGACGACGTGCCCGTCATGATCACCCACATGTCGTCGGGCACCGGCGAGGAGTGGTGTGAAGAGGTCACGATCAGCCCCGGCGAGTACGGCAACGAGAACGGTGAGGAGCCGATCGTTCGCGGCGAGTGCGGGATCTCGAACACGCCGGGCGGGGTCTTCACCTTCTACCGGCAGGTCGAGGGCATCCGCGACTCGGCGCTCGGGAGCATGTGGAACCCCGTCTACTTCAACTACGGGATCGCGATCCACGGTGCGCTCAACGTGCCACTCCAGCCGGCGTCGCACGGCTGCATCCGCATCCCGCTCGACATCTCCGAGGACCTGCAGGGCCTGGTCGGCATGGGCGACCAGGTGTACGTGTGGGACGGAGTGAAGGAGCCCGAGGAGCAGACGCAGCGCGAGACGCTGCCCACGTTCAACTGGCTCGACCCGAACTACGAGACGACCACGACGTCGTCGACCACCACCGTGCCCGAGAGCACCACCACGCTCGCCCCCGCCACCACCCAGGCGCCCGCGACGACCCAGGCTCCGGCCACCACGCAGGCGCCGGTCGGCACCGACCCGCCCGACAGCACGGCTCCGTCCACGACGGTGCCGGCCACGACGGTCGCCACCACGACCACCGAGGTGTCCACGACGACGACCTCGGCGGCGCCCGACGACGGAGGTGACGTGGGTGGCGATGTGGGCGGTGACGTCGGCGAGGTCGGGGACGCCTCCTCGGGCGACTCCTGACGCCCGGTCGGCGAACCTCGATCAGCAGCTGTCGAGACCGAACAGCGTTCCCTGACGGAAGGCGTCGATCTTCTCGAACGCACTGCCGATGGTGTTCACCTCGTCGTCCTCGTCGCCGATGAGGATCGCGATCTGGATCGCTTCGGTGAGGTCGTTGGGCGACACCGACGCGCCTCGACCGGGATCGCGTGGCTGCGGTAGCACGATGAATCCCTCGTCATCGAGAACCAGGTTGCCGTTCGCGTCGCGTTCGGGAATGACGGTCCGAACCCAGTTGCCGGTCAGGCAGTCGGCCTCGAGCGCCCGCTCCTCGCCGAGCAGGGTCGACCCGTTCGAGAGGAGGGCCGCCTCAGCCCACGCGACCCCGAGGAGATAGCCCGGAGCGAAGTCGCCGAACTCGTCGTAGATCTGTTGCGCCACCGGGACGTTGAGATACACCGTCGACGACTCGTCGCAGAGCGCGGCGCCGTTCTCGAAGCCGGTGGAGAGGTCACCGCACGTGGCGTCGGCCAGGCTCGACACGGGTACCAGGGTGAGCGGCTCGAAGTTCGGGAAGTCCGCCTCGAGGTCGTTGTCGTAGAGGAGGTTGAGGTCCTGGGGGAGGAAGTCGAAGAGTTGGTTCTCCTCGAAGCCGAACGGAGCGTTGCCCTCCGTCTCGCGGTCACCGACGAAGTCGAGCAGCACGAGCGGCAGCGGGTTCTCGATCAGCTGAGCGCAGCGAGCGAGTCCTTCGTTGAAGCCGACCTGGAACGCGCCGACGCGGTCGAACCCCGACCCGTGGCCGCCCGCCGCCAGGGGGTTCGTACCGATCGGATCCTGCACCGTGATCATGGCGATGAGGCCGGCCTGGGTGTCGGAGTCGGTGAACGGGACGCCGGTCGCCTGACCGGCTTCGGCCCGTCCGGCCCACGCGCCGGCGACACAGTCGGCCTGCTGCTCGGTGACGACCGTCGGCAGGTTCTGATCGAGGGCCCCGGTGCGCTCCTGGATCGCGTGTCCGTACTCGTGGGCGAGGACGATGCCGATGGTCGCGGGTCCGAACTGCTCGGCGAGCGACGAGAGGATCGGCTCCTGGCGGCCGACGCCGGGGATGAAGATCGGGTCGTTGCCGTCGTCGTAGACGATGAAGTCGCCCGACGGACCGCCGTTGCCGGGCGGGCAGTAGAACGCCACGAACAGCTGGAGCTCCTCGTACGAGGTCTCCCGCTGGCCGCACCCGGGGATCGGGTCGGTCCGCTCGGGATAGCCGGCCCAGATCTCGCCCTGCAGCGGGAGCCATTCGCCACCGAACGCGCTCGGGTACTCCTCGGCCAGCCAGACCTCGAGGTCGTTCGCCGTCGCCAGCAGGTAGTCGTCGTAGTCGCGTGGCGGCTTGTTGTCGCCGAAGTTGATGGCGTCGGGGTCGACGACGACCGGATCGGCCACGGTGGTGCCCGGTGGGTCGGGTTCGTCGGGATCGCCTGGATCGCTTGGGCCGGGGGGTTCGTCGTCCGCCGGGGCCGTGTCGTCCGCGGGTTCGTCGGCGGTGAACGTGTCGTCGAGGACGTCACCGAAGGAGTCGGCGCGCTCGGTGCGCACGGTGGGCGACGGAGCGCACGCCACCGCGACCAGCGCGGCGACCAGGAGTCCGACGAACCAGCGCTGGCGGGGGGCCACGAACGGACTCTATGTCCGCGAGCCAGACGGGGTCGTTCGCACCGCGCAACTGGGGCGACTGTCACCGACCCGTGGCCTGCGTGGCAGCTCGCCGTGGCGTCGCGACGAGGTATTGGCGAACCATCGCCGATCACGAGGGGACGAGTGGCGACCGGACTTCCGTGTCGGAGGACACACCCTGCTACCGTCGGCCTCCGGCGGGGAGGGCCCGTCGCGGTGGCGTCGAACGTCACGCCAACGTCACGAGGGGGAAATCACGGATGGCACTGCTCGAGGTCAGCGGGATCGAGGTCCGCTTCGGCGGCATCGTCGCGCTGAGCGATCTGAGTTTCACGATCGAGGAAGGCCAGATCTGCGGGCTCATCGGCCCGAACGGCGCCGGCAAGACCACGATGTTCAACGTCATCAGCCGGATCTACGACCCGACGTCCGGCTCGCTCACCTTCGACGGTCGCGATCTGCTGGCCCTCGCCCCGCATCGGATCTCCGAGGTCGGCGTGTTCCGCACCTTCCAGAACCTGGCGCTCTGGCCCCAGATGAGCGTGATCGAGAACGTCATGGCCGGGGCGCACGTGCGCTCGAAGCAGAACATCGTCACGTCGATGCTCAGTCTGGGCCGGAGGTCGGAGGAGCGACAGCTGCGCGAGCAGGCGTACGTCATCCTCCAGGACCTCGAGCTCGCTCCGTTCGCCTTTCGGCAGTGCGCCGGGCTGCCGTACGGCACGATGAAGCGCATCGAGCTCGCCCGCGCACTCATGGGCGACCCGAAGTTGCTCATGCTCGACGAGCCGGCCACCGGACTCACCCACAGCGAGGTCGACGAACTGGTCGGGGTCATCCGCAAGATCCGAGACGACTACGGGCTCACCCTGCTGCTGGTCGAACACCACATGGGATTGGTGATGAACCTGTCCGAGAAGGTCGTCGTCCTCGACTTCGGGAAGAAGATCGCGGAAGGTGTCCCGGCCGAGGTCCAGGAGAACCCGGCCGTCATCGAGGCGTACCTCGGAGCTCCGGCATGAGTCGGGTCCTCGACGTCTCCGACCTGCGTGGCGGCTACGGCCCCATCCAAGTGTTGCATGGTCTCGACTTCCACGTCGACGACGGCGAGGTCGTGGTCATCCTCGGTGCCAACGGGGCCGGAAAGACCACGACCCTCCGGGCGGTCAGCGGGATGATCGCCACCACCGGCAAGGTCGAGCTCAACGGCGAGGACGTCTCGTCGACCAACACGGCCGACATCGTGCGCAAGGGCGTCGCCCACGTCCCCCAGGGGCGGGGCACGCTGCCCGAGCTGTCGGTCGAGGACAACCTCCGGGTGGGGGCCTACATCCGCTCCGACAGCGAGGTCGATGCCGACATCGACCGGTGGTACGACGTGTATCCCGTCCTCCGGGAGCGGAAGAACCAACGGGCCGGATCACTCTCGGGTGGTGAGCAGCAGATGCTGGCCGTCTCGCGGGCGTTGATGTCACGCCCCACGCTGCTCCTGCTCGACGAGCCGTCGCTCGGTCTCGCTCCGCTCATCGTGCAGGACCTCTTCGAGCGTTTCGCCGAGATCAACAAGGAGACCGGAACCACCATGCTCGTCGTCGAGCAGAACGCCCAGCTCGCGCTGGGGATCGCCGACCGGGGCTACGTGCTCGAGTCGGGGGCGATCCTCACCAGCGGGCCGGCCGACGAACTGATCAACGACGACCAGATCCGCAAGGCCTACCTGGGCGTCTGAGGAGGACACACACATGGATCTCTTCCTGAACCGACTGTTCGACGCACTCTCGAACGGCGCCACGTACGCCCTCATCGCCCTGTCACTGGTGATGATCTTCAAGGCGACGACGCTCATCAACTTCGCGCAGGGTGAGTTCGCCATGTTCGGTGCGTTCATCGTCCTCGTGCTCGCCGTCGAGCAGGGCCTGCCGATGTGGATCGCGTTGCTGGGGTCGATGGGCCTGTCCGCGCTCTTCGCTGCCGGGTTCGAGCGGAGCCTGATCAGACCGTTCGACCCGACCAACCATCTCCCGCTGGTGATCATCACCTTGGGTGCCTTTCTGGCGATCAACTCGATCGCCGGCATCATCTGGCGCTTCGACCCTCGGGCGTTCCCCAACCTCTTCGGTTCCGGGGTCGCCGTCGAGATCGGTGGCGCGACGCTTCGCTGGTACACCGTCGGCGTCATGGCCACCGTGGCAGCGACGGCGATCTTGCTGACCCTGCTCCTCAACCGGACCAAGATCGGTCTCGCCTTCCGTGCGGTCTCGTCCAACCTCGAGTCGAGTGAACTCGTCGGCGTGCGGGTCGGTCCCACCCTCCAGTTCGGGTGGGCGCTCGCCGCGGCGGTCGGCACGCTCGGGGCCTCGGTGTTCGCCGCCGACCCGTTCCGCCAGCTCGAGCCGACGATCATGGTCCGTGTCCTCATCTTCGCGGTGTCGGCGGCGGCACTCGGCGGGCTCGACTCGATCGGCGGGGCGATCATCGGCGGAATCCTCATCGGCTGCGTGCAGTCGCTGCTCGTTCCGTACACGCCCATCCCGAACGACCTCTCGCTCGCCGCTGCGGTCGTCGTCCTGATGCTCGTGCTGCTCTTCAAGCCGTCCGGTCTGTTCGGGACACCACGAGTGGAGAGGGTCTAGGGGAGGGACGTCATGGCATCAGCACCGCGCTTCCAGTTCGTCGCCGGCTCGTCGGAACACAGCACGTACCGGCTCATCGGCTGGGTCTCGCTCGTCGTCCTGCTCGTCATCGTCGCCTTCGCGTACAACGACACGGCGTCGCTCACCATCCTCGACAACGAGTACTCGCTGGGTCTCACCCGCATCACCAAGGCCATCGCCTTCATCCTCGCCCTGCTCGGCCTTCAGGTCGTCGCCGGGTTCACCGGCCAGCTGTCGCTCGGCCAGGGCTTCTTCTTCGGCACCGGCGCCTACATCACGGCGTATCTCGTGCAGGACAAGCCCCTGTTCGGCTGGAACTATTTCACGTCGCTCATCGTGGTCGTCCCGGTGTGCTTCCTGCTCGGGATGTTGTTCGGCATCCCGGCGTTGCGCATCAAGGGCTTGTACCTCGCGCTCGTCACGTTGGGCCTCGCAGCGGTGTTCCCTGCGCTGGTCCAGCTGCAGCAGCTCCAGGAGTACACCAACGGTGCCGGCGGCAAGCTCATCGACGCCGACATCGTGGCGCCATCGTGGTTGCCACTCGACGGGATCGCCGGGGCCTTCCAGAGCATCCCGCTCATCGGCCAGTACTTCGGTGACGGCGACCTCTCGAGCCGTGAAGAGGACCGCATCTGGATCTTCTTCCTCATGACGATCGTGGCGGTCGTCTGCTTCAAGATGGTCTCCAACATGATCGCCAGCCGCCCCGGCCGAGCCATGCGGGCCATCCGTGACAACGAGACCAGCGCAGCGGTGAGCGGCATCGACCTGTCGTTGTACAAGACGCTGTCGTTCGGTGTCGCGTCGGCGCTGGGCGGCGTCGGCGGCATGGTCTACGTCGCCGAGCTCGGCATCGCCGCTCCGCTCGACTTCACCCAGCTGCTGTCGATCCTGTTCATCGTCGGTCTCATCGTCGGCGGTGCCGGGACGCTGTCGGGAGCCGTCGTCGGCGGACTCGTGTTGGCCTTCGTGCCCGAGTGGGCGTCGTCGACCGAGAGTCTGCCCGGGGTCCCCGAGCGCTGGCTGCAGGGTCCCACGGGCACCCTGTTCCTCGGGTTGCTCCTGATCGTGCTCATGTTCGTGCTGCCGGGCGGTGTCATCGCCGGCGTCCGTCAGCTCCGGGCGAGGTTCGTCCAGATCATCCCGCAGGCGCCGGGCGCGGCCGCAGCCGCGGTTGCCGTCGACGACGCGGCCTCCGAGGAGATCGCCGGCGACCTCGACGACGAACCATCCGTTGACGTCGCGGTCGACGAATCCGACGAGACGACCGACACCACGAAGGTGGGCGGCGAGGTCTGATCCGCGCCCATCCATGACACGATCGACGTGTCCACGAGCGGGCGGCCGCCCGTCGTCGACGCGACACCCGTTCTCCGGTCTATCGCCCGGAACACGAGCTGAATCCACTCAGCACCACACACCTTGAAGGGGAGAAACATGCAGAGGAAGGCGAAGCGCAGCGTCGCCGGGTTCCTGGCCGTCGGCCTGGTCCTGGCTGCCTGTGGCAGCGACGACGACGGTGACGCCGACGAGGAGCCGGCAGCCACCGAGGCTCCAGCCGACGACGAGTCGGCCGACGAGGAGGAGTCCTCCGACGACGAGGCCATGGACGAAGAAGAGTCGTCCGACGACGAAGCCATGGACGACGACGAAGCCATGGACGACGACGAGGCCATGGACGAGGAGGAGGACAGCGGCGAGGCCCCGTCCGAGCTCGCCACCGAAGGCACGGTCGAGATCGCTGCCGGCACGGTGCTGAACCTCGACGAGTGCCCCGACGACTGGAGCGCCACCACCGGTGCCGACGGCGGCGAGCTCGTCATCGGCCAGTCGCTGCCGCAGTCGGGTCAGCTCGCTGCATTCGGCGCCATCGGCGACGGCATGGAGTTCTGGTTCGAGTACATCAACGAGACCGACCCGATCGGCGACTTCGAGCTCGTGCTCGAGAAGCGTGACGACGCCTACGAGGCCGGCCGAACGGTGGCGAACGTCGAGGACCTCATCGACGGTGAGGTGTTCATGATCGCCCACCTGATCGGTACGCCGAACAACCTGGCGGCCCGTCCGATCACCGACGAGTCCTGCGTCCCGCAGATCTTCAACTCGACCGGCTTCCCGTTCTGGGGTGACCCGGCCAACTTCCCGTGGACGGTCGGCAACATCCTGAACTACGTCACCGAGACGGAGATCTGGTGTCAGACGATCGTCGACGAGCTGGGTGACGGTGCCACGGTCGCCGCCCTCTACATGAACAACGACTTCGGTACGACGTACCAGAACACGATGAACAGCTCGGAGACGTGTGCGAGCCTCGAAGTGGTCGAGGAGATCCTCCACGACCCGGCGGCGGCCGACATCACCAACGAGATGACGACGCTGATCGCCACCGAGGCCGACGTGCTCCTCGCCGGCACGACGGCGGCGTTCTGCCCGCAGACCACCGCCAACCTCGCCGCTTCGTCGTGGCGCCCGGTGGTGTTCATGTCGTACACCTGCAACAACCTCTCGTCGTTCTTCGCTCCGGTGCAGGACGCGGCCGGCCAGCTGGCCGAGGAGGGGTCCGGCATCCGGATGACCAACTCGAACAAGGTCTGCGGCGACCCGCGCTTCGCCGACGATCCGGCGATCCTGCTCATCGAGCAGGTCCTCGACGAGTACGGCGGCGTCACCTGCGCCGACGGTTCGTTCTCGACCGGCGTCCTGTACGGCCAGTTCGTGACCGACCTGTTCACCCGGACGCTCGACGCCTACGGCGAGATCAACCGCGTGACCGTCATGGCGACGCTGTGGAACATCGACACGTCCAACGACAACCTCCTCGGAGGCTCGCTGCAGCTCGACGGTGTCAACGACGCCTACTGGACCGAGTCGGCGCAGGTGCAGGAGGTCGTCGTTTCCGACGGCGCACTCGCCTTCAACCCGCTCGGCGATGTCGTCGACTTCGAGGGTCAGGGCGGTTCCTTCGGAGGCTGATGCCGACCATCTCGCACCGGTGTTGTCCGGTGTGATCTGACACGCTGCCGGCCGGCGGTCCTCTGGGACCGTCGGCCGGTTGCGTTTTCGCGCCGGCCGGCTCGTACGTTCACGCGATGGCTGACGACCCGGTGGTCCTCCTCGACGATCCGATCGAGCACGTCCGACGTCTCACGTTGAACCGTCCCGACAAGCGCAATGCGCTGTCACATCGGCTGCGGACCGAGCTGTTCGAAGCCCTGCGGAACGCCGATCGTGACCCCGACGTCCGCGTCGTGATCATCCGGGGCGCGGGGCCGTGCTTCTCCGCCGGTTACGACCTGGCACAGGATCCGTCCGAACGTCCGCCGTGGACGATCAGCCCGGCCGACGGTGGATGGGCCCGGCACGTCCTCGCCGGGTGGTTCGAGATGATGGACCTCTCGATCCCGCTCATCGCCCAGGTCCACGGGTACTGCCTCGCTGGTGGCACCGAGCTGGCCACGGCCTGCGACCTCGTGTACGTCGCCGAGGATGCGCAGGTCGGGTATCCGCCGGTCCGGTCGATGTCGAGCCCCGACATGGGCTGGCACGTGTGGCTGATGGGCATGCGCAAGGCGATGGAGGCCATGCTGACCGGGGACTCGATGACCGGCACCGAGGCGGTCGAGGCCGGCTTCGCCAACCGGGCACATCCGGCCGACGAGCTCGACGCCGAGGTGCTCGCCGTCGCCGAACGGGTCGCCAAGGTCCCCGCCGATCTCCAGGCGCTGAACAAGCGGGTCGTGCATCGGGCGATGGAGGCGATGGGCATGCGCAACGGCATGCGGGCCACCGCCGACATCAACGCCATCGGCTTCCACCAGCCGAGTTCGATCGAGTACCACCGCCGCTTCGCGGAGGGTGTCACGACGGCCCTGAGTGCCCGCGACGAGACGTTCGGCGACTACCGCCCGGGCTCGGACGCGTCCGACGCCTGACGCCCGCTGGTGGTCTGTGCGTCAGCGCATGTCGGGGATGCGTCGGGATGCGCTGACGTGAGTCGAAGATGCTGCCGGCTGGGTCAGCGCATCGGTCGGAAACCGTGTGATGCGCTGACGTGAGCGGGCGTCAGCCCTGGGAGAAGTCGAAGATCCGGAACGAGTCTTCCGCGTTGATCTCGACCTCGAACGTGAAGGTGCCCGCGTTCTCGACCTGTGCGGTGCAGCTGTAGCGGCTCCCGACCTCGGTGTCGAGCGGCTCTTCGCACTCGGCCTCCGTGACGTCTCCGTCGACGAGGTCTTCGACCTGACCGTCTTCGTTGAGGAAGTCCTCGGTCTGGTCGCGGAAGTCGGTGGTCGACGTGGTGCAGGCGGCGAGGACGACCACGCCGGCCAGGGGGAGTGCGAGCCGGAGACGACGCATGGCGGGCACGGTACCCCGATCGGTGGCGGAGGCGGCAGCGAGCGACGATCGGGTCACGAGGTGACGGGAACGGCGACGACCGCCGGGGTCCGGGCGGCCTGCACCCGGTCCCAGATCACCGCCGCGAGGGCTGCCCACACGAACGCGAAGCCGATGATCCGATCGAGCGGCATCGGCTCGTCGTACAGCAACCATCCGAGCCCGAAGTTGATCACCGGGACGATGAGGTTGAGCGGACCGAGGAGCGTGAACGGGATCGACGCGGCGGCCGAGGCGAACAGGAGGAGCGGGACCGCCGTGATCACGCCGGTGCCCAGCACGAACACCCACTCCCGTGCCGACGCGGTCGCGACCACGCCGCCGTCGCGGGCGCCGAGCACGGCGATGGTGGCGAGGGCCGGGACGACGAGGACCAGCGTCTCGCCCGCCAGGCTCTCGACCGCGGGGAGCCCGACGCGGCGTTTGGCGAGCCCGTACAGGCTCCACGTCGCCGCCAACACGAGGGCGACCCAGGGCGGTCGCCCGTACGAGATCGTCAGCACCACGACGGCGACGGCCGCCAGCCCGAATGCCAGACGCTGCGCCGCGGTCGGTACCTCGCCGAGCACGAGAACCCCGATCGCCATGGTGGCGAGCGGTGCCATGAAGTAGCCGAGCGCCGTCTCGATCACCCGATCGTTGACGACGGCCCACACGTAGCTGCCCCAGTTCACCGTGAGGAGGAGGGCCGACACCATGAGCAGCACGAGGGTGGCGGGGCGAGCCACCGATCGGCGCAGATCGGTCCACGACCGTCGGACCGACACGACCAGGGCCATCACGACCGCGGCACAGGCCATCCTCCACAGGATGAGCTCAGCGGCATCGAAGCGCTCGAGCTGCTTCCAGTAGATCGTGAGCAGGCCCCACAGCAGATATGCGACGACCGCCACGGCCACGGCGTCACGATACGTGTGAGGTCCCGGCCGAACCGCTCCGGATTCGCGCCGTCGCGTCGCCCTAGCCTCCACTCGATGGACGTGATCATCGCCGACGACGCCGCAGCACAGGCCGGAGCGTGGGCGGCAGAGTGGCTGGCCGAGGCCGCCGGGCGGGACGGCGCCGAGGGGGAAGCGACCATCGCCGTCAGCGGTGGCAGCACGGCCCCGGCGTTCCTCGCCGCCGTTCCGGGATCGGTGTGGCGGCACACCGCCGTCTGGCAGGTCGACGAGCGGGTCGCCCCCGACGGTGACGACGACCGGAACGCCGAGCAGCTCATCGATGTACCCGCCGTGCGGTTCACGCCGATGCCGGTCACCGCCGACGACCTGGTCGCTGCAGCGGCCCGTCATGCTCGGTCGTTCCCCGACCGGTTCGACCTCGTGCACCTCGGTGTCGGCGACGACGGGCACACCGCCTCATGGCCACCGGAGCCCCATCCCGACCACGGCGTCGCCTTCACGACCGAGCCGGTCGCCGTGATCGGTGAATTCAACGGACGACGCCGGATGACGCTCGGCCCCACTCCGGTCGACGGCGCTCGCGCCCGACTCGTGCTCGTCACCGGCGAGGCCAAGGCCGACGTCGTCCGCCGGTGGCTCGTCGACGGCGATCGATCGCTCCCGATCACCGGGGTCACCGCCGAGTCGACGTTCGTGTTCCTCGATCCCGACGCGGCGTCGGGTCTCAATGACCTGTCCGACGTCGATCCAGCAGGGCCGTCGGCCGAGGCGTAGCGTCGACGCTCGATGACCACCTCGACCGAGCTCTCCGCCCTCGCCGAACTCCCCGACCCCGGCCATCTCCGCGACCTCTTCGCCATCGATCCCGGGCGAGCGGAGCGCTACGTCACCACCGCCGGCGACCTGCGCATCGACTGGTCGAAGAACCGCATCGACGACGCCACACTCGATGCGCTGATCGCCCTCGCCGAGGCGGCGGGGGTCGAGGCCCGGCGCGACCAGATGTTCGCCGGTGAGCACATCAACTCGACCGAGGACCGGGCGGTCGGACACGTCGCGTTGCGCATGCCCCGCGGATCGACGTTCGAGATCGACGGACGCGACGTCGTGCCCGACGTCCACGAGGTGCTCGACTCGATGTCGACGTTCGCCGATCGCATCCGTGCCGACGACCGCATCCGCCACGTGGTCAACATCGGGATCGGTGGCTCCGATCTCGGTCCGGCCATGGCGTACCAGGCCCTGCGTCCGTTCCGGCACGAGCGCATCAGGTGCTCGTTCGTGTCGAACGTCGACGGCGCCGACGTCGTCTCGGTCCTCGACGGGTCCGACCCGGCAGAGACGCTGTTCGTCGTGGCCTCGAAGACGTTCGGCACGATCGAGACGTTGACGAACGCTCGCACCGCCCGGGCCTGGTTGGTCGACGAGTTGGGTGACGACGCCGTCGCCGATCACTTCGTGGCGGTGTCGACCAACGCCGAACGCGTCGCCGAGTTCGGGATCGACACCGCCAACATGTTCGGCTTCTGGGACTGGGTCGGCGGGCGGTACTCCGTCGACTCCGCCATCGGGCTGTCGCTCATGATCGCCGTCGGACCCGACGCGTTCCGGCAGTTCCTCGACGGGTTCCACGTCATCGACGAGCACTTCCGAACGTCTCCGCTGCGTGAGAACGCACCGGTGCTGATGGCACTCCTCGGTGTCTGGTACGCCAACGGGTGCGGCTGGTCGACCAAGGCGGTACTGCCCTACTCCGACGATCTCGCCCGCTTCCCCGCGTACCTCCAGCAGCTCGACATGGAGTCGAACGGCAAGTCGGTCGACGTCTCCGGCGAGAGCGTCGGTCATGACACCGGACCGATCATCTGGGGTGAGCCGGGGACCAACGGCCAACACGCCTTCTACCAACTGCTCCACCAGGGCACACGCATCGTTCCGGCCGACCTCATCGACTTCGCCCGTGCCGAGCATCCGCACACCGTCCACCACGACCTGCTGATGTCGAACCTGATCGCCCAGTCGGAGGCGCTGGCGTTCGGTCGTGACAACCCCGACGAGCCACACCGCCAGTTCGCCGGCAACCGCCCGACCACCGTGATCCTCGCGGAGCGGCTCACGCCGTCGGTGCTCGGGCAGCTGATCGCGCTGTACGAGCACATCGTGCACGTGCAGGGCACGATCTTCGGGGTCAACAGCTACGACCAGTGGGGCGTCGAGCTGGGCAAGGAACTCGCCAATCGGATCACACCGGAGCTCACCGGCGATCCCGATCCGGCGGCGCACGACAGCGCCACCAATGCGTTGATCGACTGGTACCGGGCGCATCGGGCCTGACGGCGCCGTCGAGGATGGACACGACCGACGCGCTCGTCGTCGTCATCGCGCTCGCATCGACGTGGGCGATGACCGGAGTCATCTGGGTGATTCAGCTCGTGCATTACCCGATCTTCGACATGGTCGATCGGGGCGACGACGGGGCGACGTGGGTCGAGTTCGGGAACCGGCATCGCACCACGATCTCGATCGTCGTGGGCCCGTTCATGCTGGCCGAGGGAGTGACCGGGCTGTGGCTGATCGCCGACCCGCCCGGCGGGGTGTCGCGGATCGTCACGCTGATCGCCGGTGCGCTCATGGCCGTGGCGTACGGGACGACGGCGTTCGTGTCGGTGCCGCTCCACGAGCGATTGACGAACGAGTTCGACGTCGATGCGCACCGCCGCCTCGTGTCGACGAACTGGATCCGGACGGCGGCGTGGACGGCCCGCGCCGTGCTGCTGGTCGGCGTGGCCGTGGCCGCAGCGACGTCCACCTCGTGAGTGGCCGCCCCTCGACGCCGGTGTCGACGTTCGGGCCGCGGCGCTGCGCCGTGCGAGACTGCGGCGATGGGGGAGACCGTGGAGTCGGGGGTCGCGGACGTCGTCGGATTCGACGTCGGACTGGTCGAGTCGTGGATGACCGAGAACACACGAGTCGTCCCACCGTGCAGCTGGCGGCGCCTCGAGGGCGGCCACTCCAACCTGACGTACGCACTCGTCGACTCGAACGGTGAAGGCTTCGTCATCCGTCGGCCACCCGAGGGTGAGCTGCTCCCGAAGGCCCACGACATGTTCCGCGAGTGGCGGATCATCGAGGCGCTGCATCCCGCCGGGATCCCCGTCGCCGAACCCATCGGATACTGCGACGACCGCGATGTCTGCGATCGCCACTTCTACGTGATGGGGCACGTCGGCGGAGAGGCGATGTACGCGGCGTCGCAGGTGGCGCCCCGTCTGTCGATCGAGGCTCGCGGACGCGTGGGTCGGTCGTTCATGACCACACTCGCGGCGCTCCACTCCGTCGATCCGGCAGCCGTCGGCCTCGACGACCTCGGGCGTCACGACGGCTACGTCGCCCGCCAGATCCGCACGTGGTACGGCTCGTGGACCGCGTCGGCCGAGGCCGCCGAGTACGACGACGATCGTCTTCACGCGTTGCATGACCGACTCGTTGCCGATCTGCCCGACCAGGGGCCCGCCCGTGTCGTCCACGGCGACTTCGGCGTGCACAACGTGATGTTCGACGACGACGGCGGGGTCACCGCCGTGCTCGACTGGGAGATCGGCACGCTCGGCGATCCGTTGGCCGACGCGGCATATGCCCTGAACGCGTGGATCGACCCGGGTGATTCGGCCGGGACGTCGGAGTCGCCGACCACGCTCGACGGTTTCGAGCGCAGCGATGCCCTGATCGATCACTACGCCGAAGCGACCGGCGCCGATCTGTCACGGCTCGGGTACTACCGGGCCTACAACTGGTTCAAGACGGCGTGCATCATCCACGGCGTCTATGCCCGCTACCGGCTCGGCATGAAGTCGACCGAGGGCGTCGACATGGACGGCCTGTTCCAACGCATCCTCACCAGCATCGACCTCGCCGAGCGCGATCTGGAGGAGTGAGACACTCGGATCCACGGAGAGATGGTGTCTGACACCGTGTGTCCGGTCAGGTGAGTGCGCCGACGATGTGGTCGACGGTGGCGGTGAGCGCCTCGACGTCCGCGGGATCGATCGCCGGGAACATGCCGATCCGCAGCTGGTTGCGGCCGAGCTTGCGGTACGCATCGGTGTCGAGCACGCCGTTCGCACGCAGAACGGCGCACACCTCGTCGGCCGAGATCGACTCGTCGAGATCGATCGTGCCGACGACCGACGACCGCTTCGCCGGATCTGCCACGAACGGACTCGCCCAATCGCGGGCCTCGGCCCATCCGTAGAGCGTGGTGGCGGACTGGTCGGACCGGCCGGCGGCGAACTCGAGACCGCCGTTCGACAGCATCCAGTCGAGCTGTGCGTCGAGCATCACGAACGTGGTGATCGACGGGGTGTTGTACGTCTGGTCCTTGCGGGAGTTGTCGAGCGCAGTTCCGAGGTCGAGCGACGCCGGGCACCACCGCCCCGACGCCGACAGGCTCTCGATCCGCTCGATGCCGGTCGGAGAGCAGGCGGCGAGCCAGAGACCGCCCTCGGACGCGAAGCACTTCTGCGGGGCGAAGTAGTACACGTCGACCTCGCTCGGCTCCCACCGCAGTCCACCTGCCGCCGACGTGGCGTCGACCGCGACGATGGCGTCGCCGATGCCGTCGGGCCGACGGAGCTGCATCGCCACGCCGGTCGACGTCTCGTTGTGCGTCAGCGCGTAGAGGTCGGCGCCGTCGACCGCCACGACGTCGGGATGATCGCCCACCTCGCTCTCGACCGTCGTCGGGTCGCTCAAGTGCGGCGCCGCTGCGGAGGCTGCGGCGAACTTCGACGAGAACTCGCCGAACACCGCGTGATGCGACCGTTCGGCGACGAGTCCGAACGTCGCGACGTCCCAGAACACCGTCGATCCGCCGTTGCCCAGCACGATCTCCCACCCGTCGGGCAGCGAGAACAGCTCGGTCAACTTCGACCGGACGCTGCCGACCAGGTTCTTCACGGGCGTCTTGCGGTGCGATGTCCCGAGCAGACGTTCGCCGGCGGCCACGACCGCCTCGACCTGCTCGGAGCGGACCTTCGACGG
>JBCDAK010000084.1:0-19010 GCA_039185545.1 Actinomycetota bacterium | reverse complement strand
GCCGCAACGGCGTCGCCCAGCCGTTTCCCATCCAGGCCGCAGTGATCCCCGACGCGATGTCCGGTCGTGACGTCACCGGGCGCGCTCCGACCGGTTCGGGCAAGACGTTGGCGTTCGGTCTCCCGCTCGTCGCCGGCCTCGATGACGCTGCGTCACGACGCCCTGTCGCACTCGTGCTCTCGCCGACCCGGGAGCTCGCCGAGCAGATCGTCGACGAGGTCGACCCCTACGTGCGCGCTGCAGGTCATCGCTCGATCTCCGTCTACGGCGGCGTGGGCTACGGCAAGCAGACCTCGGCCATCAAGAGCGGCGCCGAGCTCGTCGTCGCCTGCCCCGGACGGCTCGAGGACCTCATCGAGTCCGACTCCGTCGACCTCTCCGACGTCACCACCGTGGTCATCGACGAGGCCGACCAGATGGCGGACATGGGCTTCCTGCCCGCAGTCCGCCGGATCGTCGACCTCACGCGCTCCGACCGACAGGTGATGCTGTTCTCGGCGACGCTCGACGGACCCGTCGCGAAGCTCGTGGCCGACTACCAGACCGATCCGGCACGCCACGAGATCGGCCCCGTCGGTCCCGACCTGTCGGCCGCCCACCATCTCTTCTGGAACGTCGACAAGCTCGAGCGCAACGACCACGCGGCCGAGCTGGTCCAGCATCTCGGACCCACCATCGTGTTCGTCCGCACGCGCCACGGCGCCGACCGGGTCGCGAAGCGGCTCACCAAGGGCGGTGTGCGCGCCGAGGCCATCCACGGCGGACGCAACCAGAACCAGCGGGACCGTGCGCTCGCTGCGTTCAAGAAGCGCGAGGTCGGTGCGCTGATCGCCACCGACGTGGCCGCGCGTGGCATCCACGTCGACGGCGTCGAGGCGGTCGTGCACTACGACCCGCCGAACGACGGCGCTGTGTACCAACACCGTTCGGGCCGGACCGCTCGCGCCGGTGCGACCGGGATCGTCGTGTCCTTCGTCGACCGCTCGATGAAGAAGGCGGTCTCCGGGATCCAGAAGGAACTCGGACTCCGGATCGACGTCACGCAACCGGATCTCGACGAGATCGATCGCATTCGAGCCGCCCGGTCGGAGCGCAGCGAGGGCACCGACGACATCCGGACCGCCGACCTCACGGCGTCGGCTGCGACACACCACTCCGCCACCGACACCGAGACCGACGCTCGAGAGCGCGGGGTCGTGAAGTTCTTCAACGCGGCGCGCGGCTACGGCTTCATCCAGCTCGATCGCGGCGGCGACGACCTGTTCGTCCACCACACCAACATCGCGATCGACGGGTTCCGCACCCTCGACAACGGCGCTCGCATCTCGTGCGAGGTCCGCCCGGGGCGCCGCGGACCCGAGGCCTTCGAGGTCACCCTCGCCTGACCACGACAGGTCGTGGCGACGCGCCGTGCCCGGCACCAGATCCATCGTGCCTGGCACCACGCGTCGTCTCTAGGGTGCTGTCGTGCACGACGATCGCGAGCTCGCCGAGCGGCGGATCGAGCGTGAGCTGAACGAGCGGATCCTGCCGGCGATCCACCGCGGGACCCGCCCACTCCTGCTGCAGGCCGGCGACCGGCTCGACGCACTGACACCCTTCGAGGCCGGCAGCCGCTGGGGCGAAGCATGGGGCACCACGTGGTTCGCGGGAGCGGGCACCGTCCCCCACGAGTGGCGCGATCGTCGTGGAACTCGTGTCGAGGCGCTGTTCGACCTCGGCTTCAGCCGAGCGGGACCGGGGTTCCAGGCCGAAGGCCTGCAGGTCCGGTGTGCCACCGACGGCCGGATCGTTCCCGTCGTGGGGATCCATCCCCGACGCATGACGGTGCCGGTCGACCTCGAACTCGACCGAGATCCGTCGCCGTCGGGCGCCAGCGGCGACGACGGCACGCCGGTCCGGCTCTTCGTCGAGGCGGCATCGAACCCGTCGTTCCCGCACTTCTCCCCGTCACCCGACGGCCGACTCGCCACCGCGCCGCCCGGCCCGCGGTACCGGTTCCGACGCGCCGAGCTCGTTCTGACCGACGTGGAGATCGAGGCGCTCGTGCACGACATCGACGTCGCCGACGGCCTGATGCGAGCGCTCCCGCTCGGCGACCCACGCCGACCGGCGATGCGAGCCGCCATCGTGGCCGCACTCGATGCGTTCCCCGACGTCGCCGCCGCCCGGTCGGCCATCGCACCGGTCCTCGCACCCTGGCCGTCGCGTCCCGGAGGCGACGCACCGCACCGGATCGTGGCGACCGGTCACGCACACATCGACACTGCGTGGTTGTGGCCGATGCGCGAGACGGTCCGCAAGTGCACACGCACGTTCGCCTCGGCGGTCGATCTCGCCCGCCGCGAACCCGACCACGTCTTCTCGTGCTCGCAGGCCCAGCAGTACGCGTGGATCGAGGAACGTCACCCCGAGCTGTTCGACCAGATCGCCGCCGCGGTCGACCGGGGTCAGTGGGAGCCGGTCGGTGGGATGTGGGTCGAGGCCGACATGAACCTGCCGTCCGGCGAGAGCCTGGCCCGACAGATCGTCGTCGGCCAGCGATGGTTCGAGTCGCGTTTCGGTCGTCGGTCGACCGAGATGTGGATCCCCGACGTGTTCGGCTATCCCGCCGGCCTCCCGCAGCTTTTCGCCGCGGGCGGCATGTCCCGATTCGTCACGCAGAAGCTCTCGTGGAACAAGCAAAACCGGTTCCCACATCACACGTTCTGGTGGGAGGGCCTCGACGGCACACGTGTGCTCACGCACTTCCCGCCGGTCGACACGTACAACGCCGAGATCACCCCCGACGAGGTCGTCGGCTCGGTCGAGCGCTTCCGGGACGCGGCGTGGAGTCGGGTGTCGCTGATGCCGTTCGGCTACGGCGATGGCGGAGGTGGTCCCACGAAGGAGATGCTCGAGAGGGCGCGGCGCGTGGCGGCCGCCGATCCTCGGATCACCCTCGAGATCGGACGACCGTCGGACGTGTTCGAGGCGATCGAGGCCGAGGCGTTCGCAGGTGCGCCGGTACCGGTCTGGCGAGGCGAGCTCTACTTCGAGACGCACCGCGGGACGCTGACGAGCCAGATCCGCACCAAGATCGGCAATCGTCGATGCGAGCGGCTGCTGGTCGAGGCCGAGCTGTGGGAGGCGATCCGAGCCGTCGACGGACTCGAACCGCCGCCGCACGACGACCTCACGCCGCTCGACGAACTCTGGCGAGAGGTCCTCACCCAACAATTCCACGACATCCTCCCGGGTTCGTCGATCGGTTGGGTCCACGACGACGCCGAAGAGGTCTTCGAGCGCGTCGAGCGTGACGTCACCGAGCGCATCCGACGAACGGTCGCCACCCTCGCGCCGAGTGGGCCGGCGATCGTCAACCCGTCGCACGTCCCCCGGCGCGAGGTGATCACGGTGGCGAAACAGCACGTTTCGGACCCGGCACCAGATGTGCTGGTGCAGGAGCTCGGACGCGGCGAGGTCGCGATCGCGGTCGAGGTGACGCCGGGGTCGGTCGGATCGCTGGCACCGATCGGCGTCGACGATCGGGTCGTGGTCACCGACTCGTCGATGACGAACGGCCACCTGGCGGTGCGGTGGGATCGTCAGGGACGACTGTGTTCGATCATCGACCTCGCCGCGCGTCGAGAGCTGCTCCCGGTCGGCGAGTCCGGCGCCGTCCTCGAACTCGCACGCGATCAACCGGTCGAGTACGACGCGTGGGATCTCGAGTCGTGGACGCGTTCGGGGGGCACGCCGGTCGGCGGTGGGGTCGTCACGGTGACCGCGAACGGACCACTGCTCGGGCGGGTCGAGGTACGCCACGCGTTCGGACCGTCGACGGCCACGGTCACCTACGAACTCCGGTCCGGCGAGCGGCAGCTCGGCGTGGCGATCGACCTCGACTGGCACCACGACGAACACCTCCTGTCGATGGCGTTCCCGCTCGACGTCCACGCCGCGACGGCGTTGTGCGACATCCAGTTCGGCGTCGTCGAGCGGCCGACCCATCCCTCCTCACCGTGGGACGCGGCGAAGTTCGAGGTGTGCGCACACCGGTTCGTCAGCCTCTCCGAGCCGTCGTTCGGCGTGGCGGTCATCAACGACGGACGCTTCGGCCACGGCGTGTTCGGCGGAGCGATCCGAGTGTCGCTCGTCCGGGCGGCGAAGTACCCCGACCCCGAGGCCGACCACGGGCGACATGGCGTCCGTCTCGCACTGCGGCCTCACGATGGCGACCTCGGGCCGGTCCGATCGGCAGCCGAACGACTCAACCGGCCGCTCGACATCGTCTCCGGAGCGGCGGGCGGCACCGCTGAACGGCCCCCACTGGTGACGTTGGCGGGTCCGGACGACGAACCGGTCGACCACGTCGAGGTCGATGCCGTCAAGCTCGCCGACGACGGGTCGGGCGACCTGGTCGTGCGGCTGCACGAACACGTCGGCGATCGCACTCCGATCACGGTGCGGGCGTCGCGACGAATCGTCGCTGCGTCGCGCTGTGACCTCCTCGAAGACCCGCACACCGCCGAGGAGGTCGGCGACGGGGTCGTGCTGCTCCGGCTGCGTCCGTTCGAACTCGTCACGCTCCGCCTCACCCTCGCCTGAACGTCACGGTCGGCGTCTGACACCGCTCGTGACGGGCGGCGTGCGTAGCGTCCGGTCCGTGAGCGAGTTCGGATTCCACTCCACCACCGACGAGGTCCTCGAGGGCGTCGACCTGACCGACCGCGTCGCCGTGGTCACCGGCGCGTCGGGCGGTCTCGGCCTCGAGACGGCCCGATCGCTGGCGGCCCATGGGGCACACGTCGTGCTCGCCGCCCGGAGCTCCGAGAAGCTCGCGACCGCGGTGGCCGCCGTCCACGACGCCCACCCCGATGCCTCGCTCGACACGCTCGTCCTCGATCTCGCCGACGTCTCCTCCTGTCGTCGGGCGGCCATCGAACTGCTCCAGCGGATCGACCGGCTCGATCTCCTGATCAACAACGCCGGCGTGATGTGCACGCCGTTCGGTCGTACAGCCGACGGCTTCGAGACGCAGTTCGGTACCAACCACCTGGGCCACATGGCGTGGACGGTCCCGCTGCTCGATCTGATCGCCCGCACCGCAGAGGCGGGTGGTCCGGGGAGCGCCCGCATCGTCAACCTCAGCTCGGCGGGCCACCGATTCGGCGACGTCGATCTCGACGACCCGAACTACGAGTCCCGGTCCTACGACCCGTGGGGCGCCTACGGCCAGTCGAAGACGTCGAACGTGCTGTTCTCGGTCGAACTCGAACGGCGACTCGGCGCGCATGGCGTCCGGTCGCTCGCCGTCCACCCGGGCGGGATCCACACCGACCTCGGTCGGCACATGACCCCCGAGCTCCTCACCGAGATCCAAGCGCGCATCGAGCAGAGCAACCCCGAGGGCTTCGACTGGAAGTCGACCGAGCAGGGAGCGGCCACCTCGGTGTGGGCGGCCACCACCTCCGAGTTCGACGACGCCGGCGGCGTGTACTGCGAGGACTGCGGCGTCGCCGGGATCCGTCAGCTCGACGACGCCGGCTCGAGTGGCGTGCTCGCGTACGCCGTCGACCCCGAACGTGCCACGGCGCTCTGGGACCTCTCGATCGACCTCCTCGAGCGCGTCTGACCCGTTCGTCGCCGAGCGCAGTGTTCCGTCGAGCCCTGGGGTCGACGGAACATCAGGCGCGGGCGCGTTCGACGAGGTCGCGGCGGAGTCGGTACAGCTCGTCCGTGAGCGACACGTGGTACCGGTGCGGGTTCACCAAGCGGCGCACGCCGATGTCGAGCGCCTCGACGTCGGTCCGACAGCGCTCGGACAGCTCGTCGACCGATGCATCGCGGAACCCGGTCAGATCGCGATCGTGGAGCTCTTCGATGCGGGAGATCGAATCGCGCCGGATCCACTGGGTGACGCCGTCGCTGGTCGGATGGTGGACCAGGTTCATCTCGTCGGGCAACGGCGTCTCGTCGGCGAGGCCGATGAGGTCGACGATGGCGATCCCGCGCTGGTCGTACAGCCGCCACACCCGTTTGCGCCCGGGGAGCGGCACCTTTCCCGGATCCTCCGACAGCTTGATCGCCGGTGTCCACTCGCCGTCCTCGTCGGCGACTCCCACCAGCTTGTAGACCCCGTTGAGCGCACCGGATCCGTGTGACGTGATCAGCCGCGTCCCCACGCCGTAGACCAACCGCCGACGGACCGACGCCGCATCGACCTCGGCCCGCTCGGCGTCGTCGGCGATCTGGGTGAGGATCTGCCAGATGTTCAGCTCGTCGAGGTCGCTCGAGAGGACGATCGACGCATCGGGGTACCCCGCGGCGTCGAGGAGCGCCGCCGCCTGCACGGCCAGGTACGCGAGGTCGCCCGAGTCGAGTCGGATCCCCACCGGTTCGTGACCGGCGGCGCGCAGCTCGTCGAAGACGGTGATCGCGTTGGGCACACCCGACATCAAGGTGTCGACGGTGTCGACGAGCAGGATGCAGTCGTCGGGTGCGGAGTCGGCCATGGCCCGGAACGCCGCGAGCTCACCATCACCGCCGTGGCCGTCGATCGCCAGATACGCCTGGACCAACGCGTGAGCGTGGGTGCCGACCGGTTGCCGGCCGAGCGCGATGCCAGCCTCGACGTCGGACGTCGCCACGCACCCACCGATCAGCGCCGCCCGCACCCCCTCGTTCACTCCGGTCGCGGGACCCCGACGCATGCCGAACTCGAGGACCCGCCCGCCGCGAGCGGCGCGCACGACCCGGGCGGCCTTGGTGGCGATGAGCGTCGGGTAGTTGAGGTGGTTGAGCAGCGACGTTTCGATGAGCTGCGAGACCGCGAGCGGGCCGGTCACGGTGACGATCGGAACGTGCGCATGGACCGCCCGGCCCTCGGCCACCGCGGTGATCTCGAGACCCTCGAATCGATCGGGTGCGGTGAGCCACTCGAGGAACGAGTCGTCGAACACCGGCTCGCCGGTCGACGACCGCATCGCTGCGAGCGCGTCGGCGTGCTCGTCGGTGGCGCGGAGACCGTCGAGCCAGGCCAGGAACGGACCCAGACCTGCCGTCACGCAGTATCCGGCCTGGTGCGTCCCGTAGTCGGGCGCCGAGCGGAAGAAGTAGTCGAACTGCGATCGCCGGTCGGCGATCCCGGCGCGCACGTAGACCTGGGCCATGGCGAGCTCGTACATGTCGCAGAACAGCGGTCCGCGAGCGTCGCTCCAGCGCTGCCGGATCTCGCTGGCGAGGGCGGGCACCGCAGGAGCGTCGGCGGACAGGTCGGCCGTCACGGAGCGTCCGCGTCGCCGTCGACGCCGATCACTGCGACGTCGGCGTCGGCGAGCTCGCCGAGGACCCGGCGGCGAGTGTCGTCGTCGGCGTACACCGGCCGGCAGGCTTCCCAGAGAACGGTGGTGGCGAACCCGTCGGCCGACGAGCTGACCGCCGTCGCCGAGACACACACGTCGGTCGCGAGACCGCACACGACCACGTTCTGGACCCCTCGATCGCGCAGGAGGCCCGCGAGACCTGTCGGGATGTCGACGTCGCCGCCCGGCTCGCGCATCGCGAACGCCGAATACCCGTCCTCACCGTTGGTCCCCTTGCGCACGACCGCCGCAGCCCGGTGGTCGGGATCGAGTCCGTCGACGAGGGCGGCTCCCCACGTGCCGGCCACGCAGTGGACGGGCCACACACCGCCGTCGGTCTCGAAGTGCGGGGTCGACGCCGGATGCCAGTCCTGGGTCACGACCACCGTCGACCCGCCCGCGGACGCGGCGGCGATCTCGGCGTTGACGGGATCGAGCAGCGCATCACCACCGCCGACGAAGAGCGAACCCTCGGGGTGGGCGAAGTCGTTCTGCATGTCGACCACGACGAGCGCGGTCCGGGAGTCGTACTCGACGGTCACGTCGTCAGCCTACGAATGCGACGGCGTGAGCCTGACCCACACGGTCGCTACGAGCGGAGGTGTGCGAGCCCGGTAAGGAAGAACTCGACCGCGGTCTGCAGTGGATTGTCGGCTGCGTCGAGCTCGCCCCACGGGAGAACCGCCCCGAACGGTCGATTCCAGAACTCGGGCGGACCGGGGCGGGCGTCGTCCCACGGTCCGACGTAGAGGTACGGCTCCTCGTGGGAATCGTCACCCGGAGACGCTCCCAGGTTGGTGCGGGCCCCGGGGCGCCGGGCCGGGTCGATCGCCAGGTCGGTGCCGAGGTCGAAGTGCTCGGGCCAGAGTCGGAGCACGCCGGCCTGCGGGTCGAACTGGGACGAGATCGCGGTGTCGATCGCCCGGTGGCCGAGCTGGTAGCCGTCGTCGAGGATCGAGACGGCGTCGGAGTCGAGCATGATCATCTCGTCGGGGTCCCCGAGCGGAGGCGTGTCGTGTCCCACCGACAGATCGGGGTCGACATCGGTGCCCGCCGCAGCGCACAGCGACGTCAGCGTCGACCCGGCGATCGTGGTCACCGTGGTCGTGGCCGACCCGTCGACGATCTGCTCGACGAACAACGAGCCGCCGACCACGCGCACCCGGCGACGATCTGGCCCGAACTGCGGAGTCCCGAAACCTCCAGGGAGGGCCATCAGGGCGAAGTGACCGGTGACCGACTGCTGGGCACGGGCCACGACGTGGGTCGCGATCCGACGCAACGTCTCGCGCTGGGTCGGCCAGTCGGCGGGCAGGGGCGCGAAGTTCATGGGGCACCGTACGTCACGCGCCCGACGTCACGCGGGTGTCCACAACCGGGTGACGACCCCGTGCGAGACTCACGAGCATGTGGTTCGCGTTCCTCGCCGCGCCCGAGGAGGAGGAGACGGTCGTCGAGTCGACCACGGGCGTGATCGAAGGGGTCTGGGAGGCGCTCGGCGACAACGGCTACCAGACGGGCACGGCGCTCATCGTCGCCACCATCGCCCTCGTGGTCCTCAGGAACCTCAAGGTCCAGCCCATCGTCACCGGTGCCGTGGTCATCGGCGCCTTCTGGGCCGGATGGCTGGGGTTCAACACGATCACCGGCGAGGACAACCAGCTGTTCCCGGGCGAGGTCCAGGCGACCGACCTGTGGGATGTGGCGTTCACCAGCGACCTCGGGTTCCTCGTGGTCGTGATCGTCGCATGTGTGCTCGCCGTGTTCCTCTGGAAGAAGGGGATGGACCTGCCGAGCCGCGTCGTCATCCTCGTCGGCGGAATCCTCGGCGCCTCGCTGATCTACAACATCTACGAGTCGTTCCAGTCAACGACCGTCTCCACCTGACGGAGCTCGCGACGCGTCACTCGACGCCTCACCGTTGGGCACGCTCGTCACTTCGGCCGGGACCTCCCACGGCTCACCGAGCACGTGGTGCCCGAGGAACGAGAACACGGTGGCGTACCAGGCCTGCGCGTTGTTCGGTGTGAGGATCCAGTGGTTCTCGTCGGGGAAGTAGAGGAACCGGTGCGGTGTGGTCCCGTCGGCGTCGGACGACTCGCGCACGAGCTCGAACCAGAGGCGGAGCGCTTCGCCGATCGGCACGCGGTAGTCGCGGTCGCCGTGGATGACCAGCATCGGCGTGACGATGCGACCGAGATGGTGGTGAGGTGAATTCACCTCGGCCATCTCGGGCGTCATCTCGTGCGACCAGTAGAAGGCGCCGTCGGTCGTCGGCCCGAACTGGTCGAGCGCCCACAGGCTCGCGTGGGTGACGATCGCGTCGAACCGGTCGGTGTGGCCGGCCACCCAGTTCGCCATGTAGCCGCCGAACGAACCGCCCATCGCCGCAGTTCGGTCGCTGTCGAGGTCGTCGCGTTCGAGTGCGGCGTCGGTGATCCGCATCAGGTCGTCGTACGGCGGTCCGCCCCAGGCGCCCCATCCTCGATCGACGAACGCTTGGCCGTAGCCGGTCGACAGCGCCGGATCGGGAAGCAGCACGGCGTACCCGCGAGCCGCCATGACCCAGGGGTTCCATCGCCACGACCACGCGTTCCACGAGGCGAGGGGTCCGCCGTGGATCCACAGGAGGAGCGGAGCCGGAGCGTCGGCCGAGGCACCTTCGGGCAACACGAGCCACGACCGGACCGGGGCGCCGTCGGCCGCCGTGGTGGTGACCACGTCGAGCGAGCCGGGGATCTCGATGTCGGGCGTCGGCGTCGGCAGCACCTCGACGACGCTCCCGTCGAGGGCGACGCGCACCGCCTCGTCGGGTCGGTCGACCGAGTTCCGCAGCGCGTACACCCACCGGCCGTCGGGCGAGACGTGGTGGTCACGGAACGTGCCGGTTTCGGTCAGGCGTCGGCGGTCGCCGCTCTCCACGTCGACGACGTACAGCGGCGCGTGACCGAGTTCGTCGGCGACGACGACCAGCGAACCGCCGTCGGGTGTCCACTCGGGTCCCATCGGCCACAGGTCCCAGTCAGCGGCGACGTCGACGATCTCCCCGCCGGCGGTCGGCACGATGGCGATCCCGACGGTGGGTGCCCGGTCGGGCGACGGGGTGGTGAACGTCGTCATCACCACACGGGTGCCGTCGGGGCTCAGTCGGGGCCGGTGGTGCGAGCGCGCCGGATCGTCGGCGAGCACGGTTCGTTCGCCGGTGGCGACGTCGAGGCGTACGACCGATTCGACGATGTCGGCGCGCCCGATGTGACGCTGCCAGTCGGCGACGACCGTGGACCCGTCTGCGGTGACGTCGAACGACATCTCGTCGGAGAAGTGGCTGCCCACGTGACCCGTCATGTCGCGAAGGGCGAGCTTCGTGTCGGCGTCTGTGTCGCTCGGATCGACGGGTGGGTCGGCGACGAGGAGACGGGTCGCCGCGGGTCCGAGATCGTGATCCCAGTTGCGGACCGGGTAGCGGTCGTGGAGGATCGCCGACACCTTCGAGTCGCCGCGGGCCTTCGCGACCTCGGTGTCGTCGGCCGCGTCATCGGTCGCGTCGGCCAGTGTCGTCGACGTGAGCACGAGCGTCCCGGTGTCGGACGCGCTCACGACCGAGCCGAACCCGCCGGCGCGCGTGGCGACGACGCGGGCCTCGCCGCCCGCCTGTGGCAGGAGGTGCAACGACGGCAGCGCATCGTCGCCGGTCGCCCGTTTCGCCTGGAAGAGGAGGTCGCCCGAGGAGGTGAAGCCGGCGACGGACTCGCTCGTGGCGCCGTGCGTGAGACGTCTCGGTGCTCGCTGGGCGCTCGGGTCGAGTTCCCACAGCGACGTGACGTAGCCGCTGCGTTTCTCGTCGAGGGTCTGCACGGTGGCGACCAGGCGTCCGCCGTCGGGGGACAGTTCGAGTGAGGTCAGGCGCGGGGTCGCGACGTAGTCGGCGAGGTCGTGGAAGGGAGACACTCCCTCTTCGTAGTCGCGTCACCACACGGCTGCACGGGGATTCTGCGCCGGTCGCTCACTGGCGTCGCCCGTCGGGCCTCAGCGACGCCAGTCGGCGATGCCCTCCGACGCGACCCAGTCGTAGTAGGGGGCGAACTCGCGCCGGATGTCATCGTCGGAGAAGCCGAAGTCGTCGGCGGTGTAGGTCCAGGCACCGTGACGGTGCTGTGGGTTCTCGGTCTCCCAGCGCGCGACGTTGTCGTGGGTGCGAGCGGTGGGTTCGACGCCGGCGAACTCGTAGATCCCGTCGAGCACCGACCGGGCGTCGGCCCGCACGCGGTCGTAGGAGATGTCGTGGAACTCCTCGTCGGGGTGTTCCTCTCGGTGCCGCATCGTCGCCCGCATCTGAGCCGCGAATCGACGCGGGGAGCGGCTGAGGTCGGGAACTGCATCGGAGTACGCCTTGCGGAACGTGGAGCCGAGCTTCGCCGCCGAGGGGACGACCGCCACCGGGTCGCGATGCATCATCGCGATCCGCACGCGCGGGATCGAGTCGCGGATCTCGGCTTCGAGGCCGAGGTTGACGACGCACTTCAGCAGGAACGGCTTGGCCGGATCGGCGAGTCCCTGCCACACCAGGTACCGGAGGGTGTCGTGGAGGTACCGGTACTGCTGGGCGAGGTCCTGCTCGCCGACCCAGGCGACGTAGTCGTCCGCGTGGGCGAAACCTGCGAGAGAGCGACAGCGGAGGCTCTGCATCATCACGTACGCCTCCTCCTCCGGCTCGTGGGGCGACATGTCGTGCCCCATGCGCGTCTCGGGCGAGACCGAGCGGAACCAGTCGGCGTAGGCCTGGATCTCGGCGATGCGCTCGGCGACGTCCTCCCCGGGCACGCCGGTGTGCGACGCCGAGTTGATGCACATCCAGTACGGCAGGAAGTTGAAGTCGCCGGTTGCGGCGAGGGTCTTCTGCATCTTCGTCGAGCCGGTTCGCGGCAGGGCATTGACGAGCAGCGGCGGGACGAGTTCGATGTCGAGGATCTCGGGGTGAGCGGCGAAGTCGCGCGCCATCCTCAGCCGGTTCCGCAGGATCCGCAGGACGAACTCCCGCTTCATCACCGCTCCGACCTCGGTGAACCGGGCGGACGAGTTGTACGAGTCGACCAGGATCGACAGAGGTTCGCGTGCGTCGTCGTCGACGAGGTCGATTCCGGTGGACGCCCGGGCCTCGGCGAGGAGCTCTTCTGGTGTGCCCTCGATTCGATGCACGATCACCGCCGAGCCTCCAGCGCGCTGTGGCCCGGTGGACCGAGCCGATGGATCTCCTGGATGCCCGGCGGTGCGGCGATCACGTCGCGCACCCGGTTGATCAGCGACGTCGCGGACCCGGGTTTCCCGACCTGGCGGTCGACGTGGATCGTCGACGTGGGCTCGCCCTCGACGGTCCACCGCATGAAATCCGCGTCGCCCGGTTCAACGGCGCGCAACTCGATGTGCGCGTGCGCGGTGACCCCTTCGGCCGTCGCCACGTCGACGAGGATGCGCAAGCCGGCGGGCTCGCCTGCGGGGATGTCGCGACGCAGACCCGCCGCGTGGATGGGTTCGTCGAAGAGGACGGGCTCGCGCCGTTCGACCACGTCGGTGACCTCGTAGCCGAGCGCGAGCGCGACCTGCCACGGGATCAGCTTGTAGAGCTCGCCGATGGGACCGCGCCGGTCGACGAGTTCCGACTGGAACCGTTCGTGGCTGAACCCGATGCCGGCGAGGTGGGCGACCGACGACGAGACGCCGAGGTTGGTTCGGCTGGTGTGATGCAGCGAGTCGATCCCGATGCAGGGGCCGGCGGTGAGGATGCCCGACCAGATCCGCGACACGTCCCAGATGCCCGATCCGGTGAACGTGACGCCGGCCGTCTCGGCCCAGTGCTGGATCTGCGTCGCTCGCTCCGGGTCGGCCGCGTGCGGGAGGTACGACTCGGTGTTGTGTGAGAGCACGTTGACACCGGCGGTCAGCAACCGCTCGAGGGCCGGCATGTTCTCGGCCAGGCGGTCGGTGGTGGCGATCACGGCGAGGTCTGCGCGGTCGCCGAGCGTCGAGTAGTCGGCTGTGTCGCAGTCCTCGACGGCGACGCCGAGGTCGGCGTCGAGCCCGGCGAGACGTCCGACGTCACGGCCCACCTTGTCGCCGGCACGGTTGTAGGCGGCCGCGATGTCCCAGCCGTTCGCAACCGCCATGCGGACGACGTCAGTGCCGTATCGCCCGGCGCCGTAGATCGCGAGCCGGGGACGTCGGGGGGAGCTGGCCATCGGGCGAGTCTGCTCGGCGGTGCTCGTGTCGGACCCACCGGGAGTGCGAGGCTCCGCACGGGGTCGGAGAGGCCCGCGATCGGGAGACGTCGCGTCAGAGCGTGATGGCGCCTGCAGCGCCACGCAACCGCGCCGTGTGCCGCCCCGACGCCGGGTCGACCGACGCTCCGTCGAGCCCGAGTGCGTCGAGTACGGATCGGGCCGACTCGTCCGACGTCGACCACGTGAGCGCCTCGATCGAGAGCCCGCCGGGTGCGGTGGTGGCGGGATTGGGCGTGTCGCCCCAGTCGATGAGGAACGGGATCACGCCGTCTGCCGTGCCGCTCGGCATGGTGAGCCGCCAGTGGAGCTCGACGCCGTCGGGAGTGCGGCGGCTCATCGCCATCGGTTCGCCGGGATCCTGTCCGACCGACCGGAGCGCGGTCACGAGGTCGTCGATCGTCTCATCGGGGCCGGGACGGGCGGCGAACGTCAACAACGCCGGGAGGTCGAGCTCGTCGATCCCGAACGGCCTGGGTCCCGCCGGTTGCGGCTGGTCGGGATCGGGCGCGATGACCTCGAGGTACGAGGAACCGAGCGACACGAGTGCGTTGTGGCTGCCCATCCCCGGGTGTGCGCCGCCCAGCGCCGGACGCACTCCGGTCGACGCTTCGATCCGATCGCACGCCGGGCCGAGTTCGGCCACGGCGTAGACGAGGTGGTCGATCACCGCCATGTGGATCGTCCGGTCGTCATCATCCGATCGTTCCGTCGAGTCCCGGGCTGGACGGAACGATCAGCTGATCTGATCGTCCGCCGCGGACACGTCGGGGGAGGCGACTCCGACGGGTTGCATCGCGCCGCCCGGCCTCTCGGCGTCGACGAGGTGCGCCTCGCCTTCGCGGAACCGAGCCTCGCCCTCCTCGATGGCGTCGACGAGGTGGATGGCGATGTCGGCGACCTTGACCTCGTCGTCGTCGACACCGGCTCCCTTCACGCCGTCGTCCATCATGATGTAGCAGAAGGGACATGCGGTGGCGACGCGTGAGGCGCCGGTCGACAGCGCCTCGGCGGCCCGCTCGTCGTTGACCTTGACGCCCGTGGTCTCCTCCATCCACATGCGAGCGCCGCCGGCGCCGCAGCACATGCCCTTGGTGCCACTGCGCTGCATCTCGACGATCTCGATGCCCTTGATGGAACCCACGACCTTGCGGGGCGCCACGTACACGTCGTTGTGGCGACCGAGGTAGCACGAGTCGTGGTACGTGATCCGCTCCTCGAGCGTGGCCTGCGAGACGTCGAGCTGGCCCGAGTCGATGAGCTGTTCGAGCAGCTGGGTGTGGTGGATGACCTCGTAGTGGCCGCCGACCTGGGGGTACTCGTTGAGCAACGTGTTGAAGCAGTGCGGACACTGCGTGATGATCTTCTTCACGCCCATGCCGTTGAGCATCTCGACGTTGGGCTGGGCGAGCATCTGGAACAGGTACTCGTTGCCCGAACGGCGGGCGGAGTCGCCGGTGCACATCTCGGACGGGCCGAGAATCGCGACGTCGATGCCCGCCCGACGGAGCAGCTTGGCCATCGCCTGGGTGACCTTCTTGTTCTTGTCGTCGAACGAGCCGGCGCACCCGACCCAGTAGAGGTACTCGGCGTCGAGCGAGTCACCCGGATCGACCACCGTGACGCCTTCGACGCCGTCGGCCCAGTCGGCGCGCTCACCCTGGTTGAGACCCCAGGGGTTCATCTGGTTCTCCATCGCCCGGTAGGCGTTGCCCAGCTCGGCGGGGAAGTTCGACTCCATCAGCGACAGGTAGCGCCGCATGTCGAAGATCTTGTCGGTGATCTCGATGTTGACCGGGCAGATCTCGTCGCAGGCCTTGCACGTGGTGCAGGCCCACAGCTCCTCGGGCGTGATGCGCTCGAACAGCGAGTTGGCCTCGACCTTGATCTCGGGAACGGTGCCGAGCGGCGGTGACGTGGCCGGGGTGCCGGTGGCGGCCATGACCTCACCCGACTTGAGCACGATCTCGCGCGGGTCGAGCGGCTTGCCGGTGGCGTGAGCCGGGCAGACCGACGTGCAGCGACCGCACATCGTGCAGGCGTCGAGATCGAGCAGTTGCTTCCAGGTGAAGTCCTCGACCGTGGAGGCACCGAACGACTCGAGCTCGGTCTCCATGAGGTTGGGCATCGGCCGCATCGCACCCTTCGGACGATCCTTGTCCTTGAGGTACATGTTGATCGGCGACGTGAAGATGTGCCGCAGCATCGTCACCGGCAGGATCGCGAGGAACACGACGAAGCTGGCGACGTGGCCGATCCACCACCACTGGTGCCACGTGTCGAGGCTCGACTGCGACCAGCCCTCGACCAGGGTGGCGAGCGGGTAGCCGACGTAGCTCCACCGCTCGTAGTCGGGCATGCCCTCCTGAGCGATGCGGAACATCTCGGCACCGAAGCCGGTGAGACCGACGGCGAAGAGTGTGCCGAGGATGACGGCGTGCTCCGGCCGCGACTTGATGCGGATGCGGTACGGGCGCTGCACGTAGCGACGGACGATCGCCCAGGTGATGCCGGCCATGAAGACCAGGCCCATCGTGTCGCCGAACGCGACGTAGCCGCGGTAGACGTCGCCGTGCAGGAACTTGAGCGCCTCGGGCATCTGGTGGTCGACCTCGAGCACCGTGGTGACGGCAAGCAGGCCGAGGAACCCGAAGTAGATCATCGAGTGCATGAGACCGGCGCCGGCGTCGCGCAGCAGCGTCTGCATGTACACGCCGGCACGGAAGTCCTTCAGGCGCTGGCCGGCGTTCTTCGTGGTGGTCTTCCGCTGGGCCGGGGCGCCGCGCTCCCAGTTCTTCATGCGGTGCGAGAACATGATCCCGACCCACACGAGCATCACCGGCATGATCGAGTAGAACGCGATCTGCAGCGGCCCGGGGATGTTGGTGAAGACGACCCGGTGGATCGGGCTGTCGCTCTTCCACCCGGTGATCTGCGGGAGGATGCCGGACACCGCGGTGAATGCGGCGATCGAGCAGAACAGCACCAGTGCGAGTTGGTGCGGCTTCACCCGGCGCGGCGCGGAGGTGTCGGCGGCGACGTCGGCAGTGTCGGTGGCGCTACTCATGACGCTGGCGATGTTACTCACGGGTAGGTCCGCGGGTCCCTACTCTCGTCGCTGGGTCGTGGTGCTCGGAGTCCGGCGGTCGGAGCGCCGCGCTTGTTGCCCTCGTGTTACCACGGCGTGATGTCATGACGCGATGGGACGTCTCCTGACCGGATCTCGGCCACCACGCCACCACTCCTGGAGGCAACGATGGCGTCGCCGACTGAGTCGTCTCCTCGGAGGTGGTCTCGCGGCGGCGACGGTCGCCACGGTGGCTGTTGTCGTGCCGAGCAGCACGACACCGGTCGACGCAGGCGGAGCGAGCACGTTCCAGCCGCTCGCCGCGCCCGCTCGAATCGCCGACACGCGGCCGAGTGGCGAGACGATCGACGATCGATTCGAGGCGATCGGTCCGATCGATGGCGGCACCGTCCTCGAACTCGACGTCGCGGGACGGGCCGGAGTTCCCTCGTCGGCGGTGGCGGCGATCCTCAACGTCACGACCACGAACGCGGTCGACCGCGGGTTCCTCACCTTCTTCCCGTGCGATCAGCCGCAGCCGAACTCGGCCAACCTGAACTACGACGCCGGGCAGATCATCGCCAACGCGACGGTGGCGTTGCTCGACGGCGACGGCGCGACCTGCATCTTCAGTCGGGTCGACACGAACGTGGTCGTCGACGTGACCGGAGCATTCCTCCCCGGTGGCCTCGATGCCTTGGATGCTCCGCAACGCATCGCCGACACCCGACCGGCCGGCGACACCGCCGACGACGTGGCCGAGGGGGTCGGACCCATCGCCGGTGGCACCGAGCTCGTGTTGCAGGTCGCCGGACGCGCGGGTGTCGACGGCGACGCGGAGGCCGCGATCCTCAACGTCGCGGTGACCAACGCGACGGGTCGTGGGTTCATCACGGCGCATCCGTGTGAGGACGAGCCGCCGCTCGCAGCGAACCTCAACTACGAGGCCGGGCAGATCATCGCCAACACGGTGATCGCCACGCTCGACGACGCTGGTCGCACCTGCCTGTTCACCAACACGACCACCAACCTGGTCGTCGACGTCACGGCGACCACCACCGGCAACTACACGCCGCTCACCGCCCCGGCCCGCATCGTCGACACGCGGGCGAACGGTGAGACCGTCGACGGAGAGGTCGAGAAGACCGGGACACGATGGGCACGATCCACGCTCGAGGTCCCGATCTCGGGGCGCGCCGACGTGCCGACCGTCGACGTTCCGCCGTTCGCGACCGCGGTGGTGCTCAACGTCACCGCCGCCGGCGCACAGGGACGAGGGTTCGTGACCGTCCACCCGAAGGGCACCGACCAGCCGAACGCCGCGAACCTCAACTTCGAGGCGAACCAGGTCATCGCCAACACCGTGATCGCGAAGATCGGTGTCGACGGCGAGATCTGCCTCCACACGTCGGAGGTCACCGAGCTCGTGGTCGACGTGGCGGGCTACTTCGTCGGCTCTGCGCCACCCGAGGTCGGCGACCCCTGCCCACAGCGGATCTCGAACGGAACGCATCCGGTCGGTGAGTACGGCGTCCAGCCGGGCCGGTACATCAGCGAGACCGGCGGGGGCGTCTGCGACTTCTTCCGGCTCAGTGGCCCGAGTCAGCTCGACGACTTCATCACGGTCACGAGCGTGTTCGCCGGCAAGATCGTGGCCGACGTCCTGCCGAGCGACGAGTTCGTCCTGTTCCGGTTCTCGTCGTGCGCAGACCTCGTTCCGTACCAGTTCCCCGACCCCCCGCCGACGACCTTCCCGGCCGATCCCGGTCCCGGGTTCCACGTGGTCGGCGACACGGTCGGCCCGGGTACGTACACGACGACGGTTCCGTTCGGCACCATCTGCACCGCCACGCGGTACCGGGACTTCCAGGGTTCGCCCGGAGGATTTCGGACCAACCCGTCGATCATCGAGCAGGTGTCCCGACTCGACCCGGGACCGCTGTCGATCACGGTCCTCCCGAGCGACGTCGGCGTGGCGTTCGGCAACACCTGCTCCTGGATCCGGTCGTAGATCGAGCGACACCCACGTCGAGGTGTCCGCATCTGCGCGGGACGGATGCGGACACGTCACCGACCGAACCCGCCCGGACCGTCCCGGGTGGAGGAGGACAGTGTTCCGTCGAGTCCCGGGCTAGACCGAACACAGCAGACACAACCGCCGGCGGCGAGGGAAGCGCCAGCGACGACCCGCACGCGCCGCGAGGAGAACCGAAGGGCCGACGAGCGGCGCCACCAGTCACGGCAGGAGGCCGGTTTCGTACGCCCACAGGGCGATCTCGACGCGGTTCCGAGCTCCGAGCTTCGTCATGAGGCTCGCGAGGTGGG
>JBCDAK010000083.1:0-19025 GCA_039185545.1 Actinomycetota bacterium | reverse complement strand
GTGTGCACCGGCGTGCTGCACCATCTCGTCGACCCCGACGCCGGGCTGGCTGCGCTGGCGAGTGTGCTCGCGCCCGGCAGTGCGCTGTCGCTGATGGTCTACGCACCGCACGGCCGGCTCGGTGTGAACCTGATGCAGGACTACTGCCGGATCCTCGGAGTCACCACCGAGCCCGACGACATCGCCGACCTCGTGGCCGCGCTGCGCGAGTTGCCACCGGGGCATCCGCTGACGCGGCTGCTCCGAGACACCCGCGACTTCCACGACGACGACGCCCTCGCCGACGCGCTGCTCAATCCGCGCGATCGGAGTTACTCCGTCGACGAGCTGTTCGATCTACTCGACGGTGCGGGACTTCGCTTCGGACGTTGGCTCCGCCAGGCGCCGTACCTCGCCGACTGCGGTTCGATGAGCGAGACGCCACATCGCGACCGCGTGCTCGCCCTCCCTCTGCAGCGCCAGTTCGCGGCGATGGAGGCATACCGGGGCACGATCGACCGTCACTCGGTGATCGCCCGCCGTGCCGTCGACTCGAGTGAGCCCGGCGATCCCGGCGGCGACGACCTGCTCGCGGCCGGCTTCGCGATGGCGGTGCCGATCGTGGCGCCGAGCGCCGTGACCGTGACCGACGACGAGCGGCTCCCCGCGGGGACCGCGGCCGCCCTGCTCGACCGGGGTCAGGCTTCGCGCGATCTCGTCATGTTCGTCGACCACGACGAGCTGGAACAGTTCCGAGCGATCGACGGCGATCGCACCGTGACCGACCTCGGCATCGACCCCGAGCTGGTCCGCCGACTCGTCCGTCACGACCTGGTCGTCCTGCACACGTCGGCCGTCGGCGCATCAGACTCGGTGGGGTCGTGAGCGTCGAGACCACCGCCGTCGTCGAGCTCGCCGGCGGTGAGTTCCGGATGGGGTCCGACGATCACTATCCCGAGGAGGCACCGACGCACCGGGTCCGGGTGTCGGGGTTCGCGATCGACCGGTTCCAGGTCACGAACCGGACGTTCGGCCGATTCGTCGACGACACCGACTACGTCACCGTCGCGGAGCGGCCGCTCGATCCGGCCGCCTTCCCGGGCGCGCCTCCCGAGAATCTCGTGGCGGGATCCCTCGTCTTCACGCCGACACCGGGGCCCGTCGATCTCCGCCATCTGAGCCAGTGGTGGACCTGGGTTCCGGGAGCGTCGTGGCACCGTCCGCTCGGTCCGCGGTCGTCGCTCGCCGGACTCGAGGATCATCCCGTCGTCCACATCGCGCACGAGGACGCTGCTGCGTTTGCCGTCTGGGCCGGCGGCCGCCTCCCGACCGAAGCCGAGTGGGAGTTCGCGGCCCGCGGCGGTCTCGACGGAGCGCCGTTCACCTGGGGCGACGAGCCACGACCGAACGGCCGAATCCTCGCCAACACGTGGGACGGCACCGACTTCCCGTGGCGATCGACCGGTGAGTCGGGGTTCCTGCGCACCGCTCCGGTCGGGTCGTTCCCGCCCAACGGATTCGGTCTCCACGACATGGCGGGCAACGTGTGGGAGTGGACCGACGACTGGTGGTCGAACCGTCACCCCGACGACGCAGGCTCACCGTGCTGCGTGCCCGACGACCCGCGAGGCGGCACGGTCGCCGGCAGCTACGACCCGGCGCAGCCGCAGTTCACGATCCCCCGCAAGGTGATCAAGGGCGGGTCGCACCTGTGTGCCGACACCTACTGCCTGCGCTATCGCCCGGCGTCGCGGCGTCCCCAGATGGTCGACACCGGAATGGGTCATGTCGGATTCCGCTGTGCCTACGATCTCGCCGACCCGGCGACACACCAGGAGGAGACGACGTGAACGAGCGACTGCCATCGTGGCGCGAGGGACCGACCCGAGACACGATCGTCGACTTCCTCGACGGTCTCGGTGACGTCCCGGTCGAGGACCGGGTCGCGTACTTCGACAACGACGGGACCCTCTGGACCGAGAAGCCGAGCTACGTGCAGCTCGACTTCTTCGTCGACGCCCTCCAGCGACGCGCCGCCGACGATCCTGAGATCCGCGAGCAGCCCGAGTTCGCCGCCGTGCTCGACCACGACGCCGAGGCGATGGGCGAGATCGGCATCGAACGTGTCGCACTCGCGCTGGCCGGCCTGTTCGACGGGATGGCGCCGGGCGAGTTCGCCAGCGCTGCCGCCACGTTCCTCGACGGCTACCGCCATCGGACCCTCGGGTGTGGTCTCTCGGGCATCGTGTACCAGCCGATGCTCGAGCTGCTCGACGAGCTGCGGGCGCTCGACTTCACGATCGGCATCGTGACCGGCGGTGGCACCGAGTTCGTCCGCGCACTCAGCGAGTCGCTCTACGGCGTCCCGGCCGAGCTCGTCGTCGGAACACTGATCGGGTACGAGTTCGTCCGCGACGACGCCGGGCGACCGGGTCTCCGCCGGAGCACCGAGCTGAGCGTGGTCGCGAACGAGGGGCCGGCGAAGGTCGAACACATCCAGCGCCAGCTCGGGCGTCGACCGATCATCGCGGGCGGGAACTCGGCCGGCGACGGCGAGATGCTCGAGTGGGCGATGGCCGGGCCCCACCCCGGTCTCGCCATCCTCGTCGATCACGACGACGACGAGCGCGAGTTCGCCTACGAGAGCACGGCGGCCACGTTCGAGCACACCGAGAAGATCACCGACGTCGCAGACCGCCTCGGGTGGGTCACGGTGAGCATGGCCGAGGACTGGTCCACGGTCTTCCCCGACGACTGACGCCCGGCCGTCGTCCGGCCGGTCGCCTCGGTCGTCGAGTCGTCAGGCGAGCAGCTTGGCCTTGGCGGCGGCGAACTCGGCGTCGTCGAGGACGCCCGCCGCCTTCAGATCGGCCAGTTGCTGCAGCTTCGAGAGGAGGTCGTCGCCGGACGGAGCGGCAGCGGGTGCCGGCGCCGGCTGCTGCGCGGCGAGCTGAGCCTGCAGCTCGGCGACCTGTGCCTGCGATTCGTACGCCGCGTTCTGCGCCGCCTGCTGTTCGGCGATGGCGGACTGCTTGTTCGCCTGCCGTCGATTCATCGCCCCGACCGTGGCGTTCGCGGTGCCGGCCACCACGGCAGTCCTCGCCATGGTGCCGAGGAGTCCCGGTCGTCCCATCCGTCGTCGCATCGTCGTCTCTCTCCGTTCTGCTGTGGTCCTGGCGTCGGCCTGGTGTGGGACCGTCAGCCGGGCGTGTCGGTCAGTTCGTTCATCAGCGCCTCGACCGCGAGGCCGGGGACGCGGAAGTTGGCGGCGAGGACCCCGCCCGAGGCCACGATCTCGTCGCGCAGCGGCTTGGCCCAGGTGTGTTCGAAGACGAGCATCGCAGCCGAGCTGTCGGGTGCGAGCGACTCGGCGAGCTGCTCGACGTCATCGGCCGAGATGAGCGACTCGACCCGGTCGAGGATCGCCGCGAGCTTCGCCGCGTCGGGGTTGGCGTCGTCTTCGGCGAACTCGACGAACTCGACGTCACCCGCTGGGCCCTTGAGGACCATCAGTCCGTCGACGATCGAGATCGTGCCGGCCTCGACCAGCCGTTCGAGCTCGGGCAGGATGCCACCGGTGAACTCGTTGCCGGGAAAACCGATGACGAGGACCTCGATCGGACCGAGCGCCATGTACCACCTCCGAGAACGGTGCCGACCGGTTCGTCGGCGGCGCCACCATAGACGAGCAACGGCGCCGTCTCGACGACGGAAAGGCGAGAACGATCCCGCCCGGATCGACCTGGGCGACGCGCCGATCACCCGTCGGTCGACGCCGCTCCGTCTCGGCCGGATTCCTCCTCAGGACTGCCGTCGACGCGGTCCCGTCGCCGGGCGTTGATGCGCAGGATCGTCGCGAGCACGGGCGCCGAGAGTGTGGCGCCCAGGAGGCCCGCCAACGACGCCCCCACGATCGTGGACGTGAGTCCTGCGATGGGGTGCAGCGACAGGCGATCGCTCGTGAGCTTGGTGCCGATCACCGTCTGGACGATGTTCTGGACGATCAGGATGACGACGAGCAGGATCACCGCCTGCCCGAATTCCCCGGCGCCGAGCGCGACGAGACACGCGAACACGGCCGAGAAGATCGCCCCGAGATAGGGCACGTAGGACGTCACGAACGTGACGAGCGTGACGACGAACGCGAGGGGGAGGTCGAGGACGACCATCGTCCCGCCGATGAGAACCGCGGTGACGAGGCTCGATGCGGTGAGTGCCGCGAACCCCTCGCGCACCGTCGAGATGGCGTCCTCGACGACGGCCGCACCCCACGCATCGTCGGAGCTGAGGTGGCGACCGACCCAGTCGCGGAGCCGCTCCCAGTCGACGAGGATGTAGTACAGCAAGAAGAAGCCGAGAAAGGCACCGAACAGGAATGCCACGACGCTCGAGAAGATCGTCGTGAACCACGACGCCGCGCCCGGCAGCAGATCGATCCCCCACTGCCGAGCCTGCTCGAACCGATCGTCGGCGACACCGAGATCGCCGTCTCGGCTCTCGAGCCACTCGTCGACCCGGTCGATTCCCGCGGTCACCCACCTGGTGATCTCGTCGCCCTGCTCGATGATCCCGTCGATCGCCAGCAGCACCGATCCGACGAGGACCGCGATGAGCCCGAGCATGACGAGGAGCGCGCCGGCCGGGCGGGGGATCCGTCGGCGTTCGAGACCGTCGACCAGGGGGACGCCGAGGATGCCGATGGTGGTGGCGAGGACGAGCGGCACGACGAGCCCGGAGACCGCAGCGAGTGCCGAGTAGCAGATGCCGGCGAACACCACGATCCCGATGAGGAACCACGACGTTCGTCCGTATCGCTCGATCGCCGACGTGTCGTCCTGTTCGCTCATCCCGGGCCGGTGAACCTACTTCACCGCGGTCTGTCGGTCGCTTGGTCCGCCGCCTCGTGACGCGGAGCACCCGCTGCTCTAGGATCCGAACCATCATCCGGGTTCGGTTTTGTGACGGAACCCAGAACGAGGGGACGTTGACATGACGAGCATCATCGGGGCGCCGGCGCCCGACGACATCTTCACCGATCATCAGCGGTGGGCTGACGTCGACGCATGGAACCGGAGTGCACTCGATCTCCACGAGCGGGGCGGCATCCATCGCGTCGAGCGCGAGGGGTTCGCACCGATCTGGGCGGTCATCGACCATGCCGCCGTGCTCGAGGTCGAGCGCCAACCGGCGCTCTTCACGAACGAGCCCGAACCGGTGCTGATCCCCACCGTCGAGGCCGAGAACCGACAGTTCGAGCTCAAGACCCTCATCCACGTCGACGATCCGTTGCACGCGCAGCTGCGCGGGCTGACGGCCGACTGGTTCAAGCCGTCGAGCGTCCGCCGTCTCGACGATCGCCTCGCCGAACTCGCGAACGAAGCGTTGGCGAAGATGCGGGCGTTCGGTGGCAGCTGCGACTTCGCGGTCGACATCACCCTGCCGTTCCCGCTCCAGGTGATCCTGAAGATCCTCGGCCTGCCCGAGGACGACTACGGACGGATGCTCACCCTCACCCAGGAGCTGTTCGGGGGCCAGGACCCCGATCTCCAACGCGACGGCGAGGATCCCGCTGCGGCACTCGCCGAGGTGGTGGCCGACTTCTTCGCGTACTTCACCGCCCTCACCGCCGACCGACGGGCGAACCCGGGCGACGACCTGGCGACCCTCATCGCCAACGGGCGGATCGATGACGCACCGCTCGGCGATCTCGAGACCCTCGGTTACTACGTGATCGTCGCCACGGCGGGGCACGACACGACGTCCTCGGCGATGTCGGGTGGCATGCAGGCGCTGATCGAACACCAGGATCAGCTGCGATTGCTGCAGGACGATCCCGAGCTGCTCAACAACGCCGTCGAGGAGATGATCCGCTGGACCGCTCCGGTACGCCACTTCATGCGGACCGCGCAGGAGGACACCGAGGTCCTCGGCCAGGAGATCCGGAAGGGCGATTGGCTGTACCTCTCCTACAAGGCGGCGAACCTCGATCCGAAGGTGTTCGACGATCCGCTCACCTTTGACATCGCCCGTCACAATGCGGCGAAGAACATCAGCTTCGGGTACGGGGTGCACTTCTGCCTCGGCGCGCAGCTCGCCCGCAACGAACTGCGTCACCTGTTCGGTCGCCTCGTGCCCGAGATCGAGTCGATCGAGCTGGCCGGACCCGCGACGTCGATGTCGTCGACGTTCGTCGGCGGCCTCAAGACGCTGCCGATCCGTTACACGCTCCGGCCGTCCTGAGGTGAGCGGGCCGAACGACGGACGACCGGGTCAAGCGCCAGGTGGATCTCCCTGGATCACCGATCTCCGGTGGGCTCGAGAAGCGCAGCAGGAGCGGAGCAAGCGAACCCAGTCGGCGCTCCTCGACGCCGTGGAGGACGAACTCGAGACGACGCCGATCAAGGAGCTCAGCGTCGCCGACATCGCTCGGCGCGCCGGGGTGTCGACCGGGTCGGTGTACCACCACTTCGCGAACAAGCAGGCGCTGCTCTACGCCATGCTCGACCGTTTCCACGACGAGTTGATCGTCACGACCGATGACGCCACCGATCCCGCACGGTGGGAGGGAGCCGGTCTTCTCGACGTGCTCCGCGGATACGCCGAGTTCTTCCTCCGGCGATCGCGAGAGGGTCCCGGGTTCACCCGTGCACGACTGCAGCTCGCGCTCGACGACGCCGAGATCGCCGCGCAGGAGGAGAAGGGCTGGGTGTACATGTACGACCGGGTCGTCCAGTTGCTGTGGGCGCGGCGAAGCGAGATCGGCCGCACGCCGAAGGGCGACTCGATCCGGTTCGTCCTCGACCAGGTCGCCGGGTCGATCACCGCGCGAGTGATCCTGCCCGGCGTGGGCCGGGCGATCGACAGCGACGCCGAGTTCCTCGACGCGATCGTCGAGTCGGCCCGACGGTTCTTGCGCATCGATCCCTGAGGAGCAGCGGCCCGCAGTGGGGTCCGAGAGATTCTCCGAGTCTCGCGAACCGTTCGCCGCCGAGCTCCGTACTGGAACCCGAATCGCCTTCCAGCGACACGACCAGACAGGAGCGACCCATGACCATCCTCGATCACACCGACGAACAGCAGAGCCTCGAGCAGGCCGGTGCGGACCCGACGCAACCGGCCGTCGACGAGCCGACACCGCGCCGGTGGCCGGCGACCCGCATCGTCAAGTGGGCGATCGGACTCGTGCTCGGCGCCGTCGCGCTGATGTACGCCGGGATCTTCTTCTACGCCACGGTGCTGAACGACGCTCCGGACGCGCTCGACTCGAACGATCTGAGTGCGGCGCTCGTCGAGGAGCCGGTGTCCGAGTCGAGCTCCGAGAACGTGGCGGCCACGGCGGACGAGCCCACGGCCGTCACCTCGGCACCGGGCGTCGATGGAGTGTGGACCCCGTCCGATGCCTCGGAGTTCGGATACCGCGTCGATGAGGTGCTGTCGGGCGTGAACGTCACCGCCGTCGGCCGCAGCAACGAGATCGCCGGCGAGCTGAGCATCGACGGGACGGTCGCGGACATCGACGTCACCGTGCAGGTCGCCGACATCCGCAGCGACAACGGCTCACGAGACGGTCAGTTCCGCGGCCGGATCATGAACGCCGACGAGTTCCCGACGGCCCGCTTCGTCACGACCGAGCCCATCGACTTCGGTGAGCTGCCCGCCGCCGGCGAACAGGTGACGGTCAGCGCCACCGGCGACCTGACGCTGCGGGGTGTCACCCGAGCGGTCACGTTCGACGTGACCGCCGAGATCGCAGCGACCGCCGACGGCGACCGCATCGGTGTGCTGGGAAGCATCCCCGTCGTGTTCGACGACTTCGGCATCCCCGAGCCGTCGGTCGGCTCCATCAGCGTCGAGGACAACGGGCTCATCGAGTTCGTGCTCGTGTTCGAACGCTGATCGCTCAGCCGGCGCCGACCGGGGACCGTGGCAGCGTGGCCACGGTCCCCGCTTCGCGTTGGGGCCCGCGACGGTGGATTCCGGCTCCGTGTAGCGTGGCCGCGGGACGCGAAGCGTGTGGACGTCTTGACCCACCGAGCCGCTGGAACCGGCACCGGGCGAGGTCAGGGCGTTGTGGGCAGAAAGGGGATGCTCATGGAAGATGTCGTCAGCGAGCGTGATGGTCGTTCCGAGGGGTCGATGCCCCCGAGCGGACAGACTGCCGCTCCGATGGCGCCGTGGGGCGAGTTCTTCTTGGTGAACGGCGTCCAGGGTGCACCGATCCCGCTCACGCAGATGAACGAGAAGGACTTCACGTTCACCGGCACCCTGACGTTCATCGGCGACATGGGGCTCGACGACACCAAGGTGGACCCGACGAAGCAGGAGGCGGCGCGGACACTGACCGGCACCGAACTCGGAGTCACCGATCTTGCGTCGATTCCGCTGTTCGTCCGGTGGTTCGTCGGCCCGTACGGTCGCCACACGCCCGCGGCGCTCATCCACGACCACCTGATCATCAGCAAGCAGCCGAACGAGGGAACACTCGGCAGCGACATCGCGGCCGACAGGTACTGGCGGTACATGCTGCGGGCGGTCGGTGTGCCGTGGATCCAGCGGTGGATCATGTGGACGGCGACGGCGCTCCGCACGCGGTGGGCGGTCGGCGGCCCACGCCGGTGGACCGTCGTCCTGTGGGCCGTGCTGGCGACGGCGGGGATCACGGCGGCGGTCTGGTCGACGGTCGCGGTCATCACCGACAGCACGCTCCCGTTCGACATCGAGCCGGGCCCCGTACTCGCTGGCGCCCTGGTGCTCCCGATCCTCGCGAGTGCGCTGTGGGGGAGACAGTTCGGAGCGGGGCTCGTCGCAGCGGGCGTTGCGATCTGGTTGCTCCCGCCCACGATCCTCGCGGGCCTCGGCTTCCTGCTCTACTGGCTCTTCGAACGCATCTTCGGCCTGTTCGGTCTCGACTGAGCTCGCCGCACCGGCGACTCAGGACCCGCGCCGAGTCGCCCGGCGACTCACCCGGTCAGTCGACGACGAGTTCGGCCATCTTCTGGTCGAGGTAGTCGCAGGCGAGGATCGCGTCATGCTGCGCCGGCCGGTCGGCGGTGATGCAGCTGGGGAACGCCTCGACGAGCGCCTCGGGGTTCGGCTCGCCGAAGTACACGAGGCTGATCAGCTCTTCGCTCGGTTCCTCGCTCGGCGGCGGGAGCACCCGATGGACGTTCGAACACCACCGGTCGTTCGTCCAGCGCCGCAGCAGGTCGCCGGTGTTGATCGTGAGACCGCCGGGCACGTCGGGCGCGTCGACCCAGTCTCCGTTCTCGTCCTGCACCTGCAGGCCACCGAGACCCGACTCGCGATCGAGGACCGTGATCGTGCCGAAGTCGGTGTGTGGACCGACGCGGAACTGGTCGGGCAGCGGTTCGTTCGCGCCACGCGGTCCGTACCAGTTGATGGTCGCGATCGACGTCGGCGCGGTGCTCAGGTCGCGCAGGTGCGTCCGGTCGAGCCCCAGAGCGAGCGACAGCAGGTCGAGGAGTTCGTCGTTGAGTGCGCGGGCCGCCCGCCAGAACGCGCCGAACGACGAGGCCACGTCGGGGAAGGCGTCGGGCCACACGTTGGGCGCGTAGCGGTCGGGCAGGGCGACGCGTGCCGCCTCGTCGACGTCGACCGGTCCGTACGCGTATGTCTCCTTGAGGTCGGGCGGCGTGTCGACGCCGTAGGTCGCTGCGTTCGACTCGAGTTCGCTGCCGATCCACCCGAGGTAGAACTGCCCGTCCATCGCGACGGCCGACTTCACGTCGTCGGGTTGGTGGAAGAAGGTGCGGGCTGCCGAACGGCAGTCGTCGAGCACCTCCTGGGGCAGCCGGTGGTTGGTCACCACGAGGAAGCCGCACCGCTGGAGGTGCTCGTCGACCTGCCGCGCCAGCTCCAGCCGGTCGTCGTCGGAGCCCGTGGACCACGGTTCGAGGTCGACGAGCGGGATCGTCGGGTTCGGGCTGATCGTCGTCATGACGAGACTCCCTCGATGCGCGACGCTTCGGCGGCGGCGTGCTGGTTGAGCTCCAACCCGCGAGATCCGTTCAGCTTCTGGAACAGGTGCTCGGCCACCGTCACGTCCTCGTAGGCGCTGCCGCCGGACGCGTCGCGGCAGGACTCGATCGTCGAGATCAACGCGTCGGCGTTGCCGTCGTGAAAGAAGGCGGCGGAGCGGCGCCGCATCGAACGACCGTCGGCGTCGACGGGAGGCACGACCCGGTGCATGGTCGAGACCCAGCGGTCGTTGCTCCACCGCGCGAGGAGATCGCCGAGGTTGATCAGCAACGCACCCGGTGCCGGCGTGACGTCGTGCCACTCACCGTCGCGTCCGAGGACCTGCAGCCCGGGAACCGGATCGGCCCAGAGGACCGTGACGATGCCATAGTCGGTGTGCGCGCCCATGCCGAGCTGGCCGGCCTCGATCTCGGTGCCCGGCTCGACGGCGTAGTTGACCATGCGCAGCACGTCGATCGAGTGGTCGGTGAACCCCTCGAAGTAGTCGTCGTCCATCGCCAGCGCCCGGGCGAAGATCGACGTCATGCGGCGGGCGAACGACGCCGCCTCGGCGAACCAGGCTTCGACGCCCGGCCGGAACGCCGGCACCGAGTCGGAATCGGGCCAGAGGTTCGACGCGTAGTCGTCGTCGTGCCGGTCTCGGAGGTCGAGGTGGGGAAAGTCGTCGTGCGTCGCCCCCACGTTGAACGCCTCGAAGAGGTCGGCCGGCGAGTCGAGTCCGAGGCTGTAGCTGAGCTTCTCCGACTTCGTGCCGGCGTACCCCCGGTTGATCGACGGTCGCGGCGGGACCAGCGTCATCTTGTCGGCGACCGGCTGGGCGAAGAAGTCGTCCATGGCGCCGGTGAGTCCGTCGACCACGTCGGCGGGGATGCCGTGACCGACGACCTGCATGAAACCGATCGTGCGTCCGGCGTGGTCGACGGCCTTCGCGATCGCGTCGCGGGCCGTCCCGTCTCCGTGCACCCACCCCGACACGTCGATCGTCGGAACGATCAGATCCGTCGTCATGGCTGGCGATCGTAGGAATCGGTCGCTTTCGGAGGGTCACGAGGTCGTGAACGGTGCGTTACTGCGCCCCTCTGGTCGACGGGGTCGGGGCGGCGTGCAAGAGTGCGAGGCGGTGAACCGGGGGGACGACCGATGTTGAACGGGAGCGTCGAGGCGACGATCGCCATCGTGTTCGGCGTCGTGGCGCTCGGGCCGATCATCGCCGAACGGCTCCGGATCCCCGGGCTGGTCGGACTGATCGCCGGCGGAGTGATCTTCGGTCCGTTCGTGGTCGGCTGGCTCGACGCCGACGGCCTCGTCGGCAGCCTGGGAGCGATCGGGATCCTCGTGCTCATGTTCCTCGCCGGGCTGTCGTTCGACATCCGTGCGTTCAGCGAGAACCGGCGGATGGCGATCACCTACGGCCTGCTCGGCTTCGTGATCCCGTTCGTGCTGGCCTCCACCGTCATCTGGAGTCGCGATGACGTCGAGCCGCTCGGCGCGCTCCTGATCGGTGCGATGTGGGCGTCGAACACCCTGGTCGCCTACCCCGAGGTCCAGGCGGCCGGCCTGCAGAGCACGCGATCGGTCGGTGCGGCGGTCTCGGCCGGCGTGGTCGCCGACCTGCTCTCGCTGACGGTGCTCGCGCTCGCCACGTCGACGGTCGTGATCGAGATCGAGCCTCGCGATCTGCCCTTCGGCGGCAGCATCGCCGAGGTCATCGCACCCGACGCGGTCGAACCCTCGACACCCGACCCCGCTCTCCCGCTGTGGATCGGTCTGCCGCTCCTCGTCGGCTTCTGCCTCTGGGTCCTCCCCCGCGTCGCGCGGTGGTTCTTCGTTCGGGTCGGGCGCACTCGGCCCCAGCGCGTCGTGTTCACGATCGCTCTCATGGGCGCGGGCTCATTGGTGGCGCTGCTCGGCGGGATGGAGGGTCTGATCGGTGCGTTCCTCGCCGGGCTCGGTCTGAACCGCCAGGTCCCCACCCATGGCCCTCTGATGGAACGGCTCGACTTCACGGGCACGACGATCTTCGTGCCCGTGTTCCTCGTGTCGATCGGTCTGTCGATCGACCCCGCGCTGCTGATCGACCCCGAGACGATCCAGCTCGGGCTGCTCTTCACCGCGTTCGTCGTCGTCGGGAAGTCTGCTGCGGCGATCATCACCGGGCTGATCAACCGCCTCGACCTGAACGAGATCGGGATCATGTCGTCGCTGTCGTTCGGTCAGGCGGCCGCGACGCTCGCGATCGCCGAGGTCGGCAGCCAGCTCGACATGTTCGGGCAGAACATCACGAACGCGGCGGTCCTCGCGATCGTGATCACCGCCTTCGTGACGTCGCTCTCGACGCGTTGGTTCGCCCGCCGGGTCACGCCACCGGTCGTCGATCGCCGACCGCTCGGCGAACAGATCCTGCTCGACACCCGCGCCATCTCGTCGGATCAGACGTCGTTCGCCACGCTGGCCGCCCGGATCGCCGAACCCGACGGAGGGGTCGTGCGCCCGTACGGGGTGTCGGGTGACGGACCGCTCGACGCGGCGCGCGCCAATGCGAGTCGTCTCGTCGACGCGGTCGCCGCGCTCGGGCTCGACGCCGAGGCGGTCGTGCGAGTCGACGACTCGTTCGAGGCGGCCACGAGCAGTCTGACCACACAGGTCGAGGCATCGGCGATCATGCTCGACTGGAACGGTCCGAAGTGGGTCACCGACATCATCTTCGAGAGCGACGTCGACGGGGTCGGCCGAGCGTCGACCGTTCCCACGATCGCCGCCCACGTCATCCGGCCGTGGGACCGTGTCATCGTCGACCTGCGCGATCCCGACACGTCGTGGCAGCGGGAGGACGCGGAGCTGGCCACCGCCGTCGGGCGAGCGGCTCGCGGCCACTCACCTCGACCGCTGATCGTGCTGTGCGGCGACCGCGACCTTGCGTCCGAATGGCTCACCGGTCTGGAGGAGGACGAGCTCGTGACGATCGTCGACGATCCGGGCGAACGCGGCGCCCTCGTGGACGAACTCAGCCCCAACGACCTGGTCGTCGCTCCGGCACACGTGGTCCGCGACCTCCCCCCGTTTCGCGCCCGCCGCTTCGTCCGTGCGCTGGAAGGGATGAACGTCATGGTGGTGGCGGGACCGCATCGCCTGGCGCTCACCCAGAGCGCCGCGCACCGCCGCCTGTCGCCCACGATCGGCCCGGCGCCCGAGGTCTGAGCCAGGTCGGCGTCGTCATTCCCTGCCGCAGGCGGACACCGATCCGTCGTCGCCCGGGAGAAAACGTGCGCGCTCGTCGCTCGTCAGCGACCGACCGATGAGAGAACACGCCCGATCGACCCACTGGTCGCGAGGTGGGATCTCGACGAGACGTCCCGACGTGGCGACCCAGATGGACCCGGTGTCCGGATCCTCGTAGGGAGGCGTCGGTGACGCACCTCCGAGTCCGTCCCAGACGATCCCGATCTGCCGGTCAGCTGCCATGTCCCACAGTCGAACGGTGCCACTCGCCTCGACGACGACGAGCGTGTCGCCGTCGTCCACGAAGCCGACCGTGGCGACCGGACCGATGCCGTCGAGGCGTGTGACTCGCTCCGTTGTTGTGCCGTCGTCATCGGAGGTTGCCGCCTCGATGATCACCGCGCCGTCCGTGCCCCCGAATGCGAGACGACCGTTGGCGTCGTCCCGGCCGACGGCGAAGAGGTCGAACAACCCGGTCTCGACCTCGTCGACCCGGTCGCCCGACTGGTCGAGCGTGGTCAACCGCCCGCTCGCGTTCATCACGTGGAGTCCGCCGTTCGGGGCCGGCGCGACGCTGACGTCGAGCCCGACGTAGTTCCGGAGGACGAGCGGAGTGTCGAGTCGACCCTCTCCGAGATCGAGGCGGTAGTACTCGCGCGTCTGGCCCGTGAGGGTGTCGTACCCGATCATCGCTCCGACGCCGGCGAACGCGGCTCCTGGCGGGCCGTCGTCGAGGTCCGGCTGGAAGCCGCGACTGACCCTGGTGTTCGACGGGTCGGAGGGCAGGCTCACCTCGTCGACGATTCGACCGTCGACCCAGCGGGTGACCCGCCCGTCGTCCGCGAACGCGATCAGACCACCGGTGTCGGGCAGGATCGCGATCGCCGGGAAGAGGGTCCCGTCGTCCTGGAGCAGTCGCACCGGTTCCCGCTCGCCGCTCGCGAGGTCGACGACCTCCGCCGTCCCGTCGGGTAGCACGACGCCGGCGCGACGATCGCCGAACGTCACGAGTGCGGACGGGTCGACCGACCAGGTCGACGAGGCGAGGGGCGGCGTGTCGAGATCGATCAACCGGATCCGATCACCGACGTCGTTGACGATCGTGCCGTCGGGTCGGATGGTGGTGAGGCCGGGGAGTGGGAGGGGTGCCGCGACGCGCCCGAGCCGACGGTCGATGAGTTCGACCTGTCCGACGGACGTGATGACGACGAGGCCGTCGGGCCTCACGGTCATGCGGTCGAACCCGCTGATCGCCGTCCGGGTCCGTGCGACGATCTCACCGCTCGACGGGTCGACGGTCACGACGTCGCCCTGCCGGCTGAGCGTGACGACCTCGCCGCTGGTCGGGTCGAAGGCGACCCGCACCACCTCGTTCGGCAGGTCGATCTCGGCAGCCACGCTGCCGGTGTCGGCCTCGAGGAGGAAGAGCCGCCCGTCGCCTGCCGGATCTCCGGGTCGTTCGGGTGAGACGCCGCCGACGGCGAAGTAGCGCCCGTCCGGGCTGACCGCGGCGGACTGCGGATCAGTCATCACGAGACCGGGCGGAAGCGGGCCGACGCGATCGCCCGTGGTCATGTCGATGACGACGGCGCTCGGCCCGTCGGCGCCGCCGGCGCCGAAGAGCAGGTGGTCGCCGGCGAACTCGCGCGTGAGCGGAGCACCACGATCGTTTCCGTTCACCGGTCGGAGGGGCCCGTCGAGCGGGCCGATCCAGTGACCGCCGCCGAGGAGACCCACCCACCTCAGTCCGGCGTCGGGATCGCCGAGCCAGACGACGCAGTCTTGTGGAGGCGGCCCCAAGTCGGTCACCTCGCCGGTGACGAGGTCCTGGCTCAGCATCGAGCTGCCTGTCGTGAGGAACCTCGTCCGCCCATCGGCGGACACGAGCACCGGGGTCTCGCTGCACGGGTCGTCGTCGGCGCGGCCGGCGAGGTCGATGCTCGCCATCGGGAGACCGCGGTGGGCGAGGGCGTCGAGCACCGCCCTCTCGGTCGTGTCGCCGGGCCGGCGAGCGTTCGCCTCGAGCGCAAGGACCAGTGCCAGCTCGGGATCTTCGGTGTGTCGGCGAACCCGGCGATGCTCGTCCCGCTGCTCGGCCTCGGCCGCTTCGACCGACGCGTCGACGAACTCGCGATCGACGGGTCGGAGTCTGTCGGGGGCGGCGGTGGCGACGTCGGCGGCGGACGCGAGCCGAGCACTGCGGGCGAGGTCGGACTTGACCCGCCCGCCCTCGACCCACGAGTCGGCGGCGGTCGAGAGGCGGTCGAGAGCGGTCAGGACGGCAGCGTCGTCGGCGAGCCACCCGGCGAGCAGCGGCCACTCGCGGAGGAGCGCCTCGTGCGCGACCTCGACCGTCGGCTCGCGTGTCGTGACGTCGCGATCGAAGGTGAGGAGCCGGGAGGCTCCGAACTGTTCGAGGACCCATGTCGTCGCCGGGTCGTCGCCGAGATCTGCGACGGCGACTCGCCGCCGGAAGTCGGGGCTCGCCTGGTCGGAGCTCGTGAGGCGTCCGAACACGCGACGGATCGCAGCTCGCTGATCATGTGTGCCCGACTCGTGGAGCGCGTCGGCCTTCGCTGCGAGTGCGCCGGCGATCCCACCGAGCTCGTCGTAGGCGGCGACCGTCAGCGCCTCGGTGTCGCTGCGTCGACGGTCGAACATCTCGGCCAACGTGTGCTGGAGCATCGGGAGGGGCGAGGTCTGTCCGACGCTCTCGGCGACGAGTCGCGCCACGAGACCGGGCTCGAAGTCGAGGCCGATCTGCCGGGCGGGTGCGGTGATCGCCGTCTCGAGTTCGTCCGCGGTGAGGGGGACGACCGTGACCGCTCCGTCGCGGAGGATGGGAGCGAACGACACGTGCTCCAGCGGCCGGTGGAGGGAGTCGGCACGCAGCGTGGCGACGACACGCAGCGGTGAGGTCGGCTCTTCGATCGCCACGGTGAGGGCATCGAGGAAGCCGTCGGCGTCGCTCTTCTCGGCCGACGTGAACAGCTCCTCGAACTGGTCGATGACGAGGAGGACGGAGTGGGTCGGGCCGTCGTCGCCGAGGGATCCGTGTTCGTCGGCGACGCAGGCACGGACGCCACGCACGATGCCGTCGGGTCCGCTCCGGAGCGATTCGAGGAGTGAGTGTGGAGCGGTCGTCGCCACGCGGCGGAGCGCCGTGTCGAGCGAGCGGTACGGGTCGGCGCCCGGCACCATCGCCGTCGTGAACCACCGTTCCGATCCGGGCACGGCACCCGAGCGAAGAGCGGGGAGCAGCCCGGCGCGGACGACCGACGACTTGCCGGAGCCCGATGGCCCGACGAGGACGAGACCTCGGGAGGTCGTTCCGGACCCGTCGAGTCGAGCGATCAGCTGATCGACGAGGCCCGTGCGTCCGAAGAACCGGTCGGCGTCGGCCTGGTCGAACGCCCGAAGACCGACGTAGGGATTCACGGGCGCCTCCGCCGAGACCGTCGACGCGATCGCCTCGACGGTGCTTGACGACGAGTCGGTCGCGACGGCGTCGGCGAGCGCGTCGACGAACTCGCCGGCCGAGGCGAACCGGTCGGCGGGCGCGACGGACGTGGCCCGGAGGACCACCTCCGAGACGGCGGACGAAGCATCGTCTCGTGCCCGAGACGACGTGGGGCTCGGACCTCGGAGGCACTCGCCCACGACGGCGCCGAGCGCAAAGACGTCGGCTTCCGGCCCGAGTCGTTCACCGCGGATCTGCTCGGGGGCGGCGTACGCCGGCGAGCCCGGTGAGAGGGCGACGTCGGCCCCGGTGGTGTCGAACGGCTCCCACGCGATGCCGAAGTCGGTCAGGAACGCGTGACCCGCATCGTCGAAGAGGATGTTCGCCGGCTTGACGTCGCGATGGACGATGCCGTGGCCGTGCGCAGCCGAGAGGGCCGCCCCGACCTGACGCGCCATCGTCAGGGTGTCGGTGGTGCTCAGAGGTCGGCCGCGGAGCCGCTCCTCGAGGGTGCCGCCGGGGAGCCAGCGCATGACGAGGTACGCGGAATCGGGATCGCGCCAGTAGTCGATCAGGGGGACGATGTGGGGGTGCTCGACGCGGGCGACCAACTGGGCCTCGGCCTCGAATCGGCGGACGAACTCGGGACGCGAGGCCAACTCGGCGCGGATCTGCTTGATCGCCACGTCGCGTCCGACCGACGGCTGGACCGCCCGCCACACGATCGAGAACGCGCCGGCGCCCGCCTCCTCCAGAAGCCGGTACCCGCGCAACGGGACACCCGGGTCGTCGTCGACGTCGAGTGAGGGATCGCCGTCGAGGATCGCGCGTTCGAGCTCGACCATGGCCGGCGACGGGTCGAGACCCGTCGACTCGACGAGCTCTCGGCGGTGGTCGGCGATCGCTCGAAGTGCGTCCGGTGAGCGTCCCGACCGATGGAGCGCCAGGGCGTAGTGGCGAACGGCTCGGTCACGGTCCCCGTGCTCGGCGACGAACGCAGCGAGTTCGCCCGTGATCTGAGTGTGGCGGCCGAGAGCGAGGACGGTCTCCCACCGCTCCTCCGACATCTCCAGTCGGTCCTGGCGCAGACGCTCGGTGACCGCGAGCACCCAGTCGAGATCCTCGAGCTCGACGAACGGTGCGCCACGCCATACCCCGAGCGCCTCGTCGAGGAGACGGAGCGCCGCCGTGGGTTCGTTCCGGTCGCGTGCGGCTCGCGCATCGGCTCGCAGCCTCGCCATGCGCAGATGTTCCACCGAGTCGGGCGGAGCCGCGAGGCGATATCCGGTCGCCGTGGTCTCGATCCAGCCGTCGCACTCGTCCGGGAGCGCCGATCGGATCCGTGAGACGTAGGTCCGGATCGCTCGTTCGGGCCCGGCCGGCCGCTCGTCGTCGTCCCACAGGTACTCGGTCAACCAGTCGAGGTCGACGACCTCGCCCGCCCGGGCTGCGAGCAATGCGACGAGGCGTCGCTGTCGAGGACCACCGATCGCCGCTGCGCCGTCGACGGTCTCGACGCTCGTGCCGCCGAACACGCGGACGACGGGCGGCCCCGGGGAGGTGTCGTCGTTCAGATCTCGTCCCACGGTGTGTACGGCGGCGTGGGGAAGGAACGCGCAACGATGCCCGCCGGCTCCGTCACGGCGTACCGGATCTCGCCCGTACGAGTCTCGGTGATCGTCCGGGTGGTCATGTCGCGGACACCCACCAGGTCGCCTTCTCCCGTGAGCGTCTCGAAGTCGCCGGTCGCGGACTCGATCACCCATGTCCCGGTGATCGAATCGTCCTCCGCCACGACCGTGGCGAAGGCCATCCTGAACTCACCGGAACGTTCGCCGTTCTCGCACGTCATGGTGAAGAGCTCGCGGTCGCTCGCCATGAAGAACCGGCCGTCGTCGCAGCCGAGGACGTCGGCCCCCTCCGACACCACGAACCGACCCGTGGGGATTTGGCTCATCAGGTCGACATCGATGTCGAAGGTCACGGCGCCTCCGACCGGCTCGGGCTCGGGTGCGGGTTCGGTTGTGGGCGGTGCGCTCGTCGGGGGCGCCGTGTCGGCCGGCTCCGTCGGTGCTGTGTCGCTGGTGGCGCTCTCGTCGGCGGCGGGCTCGTCCGGCGTCTCGGTTTCGCCGCTCGAGCAGGCGGCGAGGAGCAACAAGCCCGTGCCGATCGCTGCAATCGACCGAGCGGTTCGACCCTGGTTCGTGGTTCCGGTACCCCGCTGCTCGTGTTGGACTGTCGTGGTCATCTCGTGTCTCCATTCGTCGTGGTGATCGGAATGGCGTGAATGGTTCCCTGCCTCGATCACAGATCGATCACAACGACGAGAACACCCCGTATGCAGGTGTGATGCGTCCTCGGGGCCGAC
>JBCDAK010000082.1:0-19320 GCA_039185545.1 Actinomycetota bacterium | reverse complement strand
TCGTCGGTGACGCGGGTGCGTGCCGCGAGGGCGATCGTCACGTCGGACTGGGTCGTCTTCGTGACGAGCGAGATGATCTCGTCGGCGTGGGTATCGGTGCGGAGCCGTCAGTGATCAGCACGTCGGGCATTGGTCTCCTCCCACGCCCGGACCGACATCTCCGTACTTGGGCCACCGGGTGGCCGGGATCGTCGCGGTGTCGTGCACGGGGCGGCGTTTGTGGCGCTGCCCTAGCATTCGGCCGTGGGAGACCTCCCGCACCACCCACCCGAGACCGACGTCGATCGCCTGAGAGCCGACGACCTCGACGAACTCGCCGACCAGTGGTTCTGGCGTGACGATCCCGACGCGTCGATGCGCTGGCGTCGCGAGGCGTACCGCCGCCACGTCCGAGACGGTGACGACGATCGCAGCTCCCGCGCAGCCTGGCGGCTGTTCTACGACCATTTCCTCGTCGGCGAGACGGCGCCGGCGGGCGGCTGGCTCGAGCGCTGCCGCGAGCACGCCGACCGAGCCGGCGATGTCGCTGCGGGATGGTTGGCGATCGCTGACGCCGACTGGGCGGATCGGGGTGATGATCCCCTCGGCCGGCGTCGACGGTCGTCCGATGCGGTCGAGATCGCTCGCGCCGTCGGCGACCGAGACCTGCTGGCGATGGCGCTCCAGTCACACGGACGTGCGCTGATCGCAGCGGGAGAGGGTCGAGACGGTCGACGTCTCCTCGACGAGGCCATGGTGGCGGTCGTCAACGACGAACTCGATCCGCTCTACACCGGGTGGGTCTTCTGCAATGTCGTCTCGACGTGCTTCGAGCTCGCCGATCTCCGACGAGCCCAGCAGTGGAGCGATGCCGCCGTGCGGTGGTGTGATGGTGGCGACGTCGGGCGGATGTACCCGGGGTTGTGCCGTGTGTACGCCGTAGAACTCGACGCGTTGCGCGGCTCATGGGAGTCGGCCCGAGCCGGCGTCACCCGGGCGTGTGCCGACCTGCACGCATACGACCCGCGGTACGCCGCGTCGGCGCACGAGGTGGCGGGCGACCTCGCGCTGCGACGGGGTGACCTCGACGGCGCCGACGACGAATACCGACGATGCCGCGAGCTCGGTGGGGCGCCGCACCGGGGTCTCGCACTGTTGCGAGCCGCACGGGGCGACGTCGCGGTGGCGTTGGCCGAGCTCCGAGCGCTCGCCGAGGCACGGTCTGCTCCGTTCCCCGACGCGATGCTCCTCCTCGCGATGTCCGACCTCGCCGCCGAGATCGGCGACGCCTCGGCGGTGCGCCTCGCTGCGGAACGACTGGCGACCCTCGCGGCCGATCATCCGTCCGAGCTCGTCGATGCGCTCGCCCTCGCCGTCCGCGGGGAACTCGCCCTGATGGAGGGCGATCTCGTCGCTGCGCTGCACGATCTCGTCGAGTCCACCAGCCGGTTGACGGAGCACGACGTTCGCCACGAGGCGGCCCGGCGCCGCGTGCGGGCCGCCGACGTCTCGGCCCGTCTCGGCGATCACGCTCACGCCGTCGTCGAGCTCGATGCGGCGATCGCCGTCTTCGACGATCTGGGAGCAGAGCCCGATGGCGTGCGGGCGAGATCTCACCGTGCGTTGCTCCTCGACGGGGGCGATCCGTCACCATCTCCGGAGTCCTCGGCGGGACCGCTCAGCCGCCGCGAGCTGGACGTCCTCGAGCTCGTCGCGTCGGGGCACACCAATCGCCAGGTGGCCGACCGACTGGTGATCAGCACGCACACCGTCGACCGGCACATGTCGAACATCCGGTCGAAGCTCGGCGTGTCGTCGCGCGCGGCGGCGATCGCGTTGGCGTACGAGCACGGGTGGCTCGACGGCGCCGCGCCGGCCTCGTCGAATGGCTGATTTCGGGGATGCGCCGCCGCTCGGGCGGTTCCTACGGTCGATCGCATGACCTCCGACACCGGACTCGACCCGACCGCTGGCACCGAGACCTTCGACATCTCGCTCGAGACCGCCGAGCAGTACGAGCGGCGATTCGTGCCGGCGATCTTCGCCCGATGGGCGCCTCACGTTCTCGACGCTGTCGAGGTGTCGGCGGGGACCCGTCTCCTCGACGTGGCGTGCGGGACCGGGATCGTCGCCCGGACGGCGCTCGAACGTGGCGTCGGAGTGACCGACATCGTCGGCATCGACCTCAACCCGTCGATGCTGGCCGTCGCTCGCCGTTCCGGCCCGGGCGTCGAGTGGCGTCAGGGTGACGTGGTCGATCTCCCGGTCGATGATTCCTCGTTCGACGCGGTGACCTGCCAGATGGCGATGATGTTCTTCCCCGACCGAGCAGGTGCGTGGACCGAGATGGCTCGGGCGGTCCGGCCGGGTGGACGGGTGGGTGTCGTCGTGCCGGCGTCGCTCGAGGAACAGACGGCCTATCGCTCGTTCGTCGAGGCGGCCATCCGACGGGCGGGACCCGAGGCGCGGGATCTCGTGTCGGCGTACTGGAACTGTGGCGACCTCGACGCGCTGACGGCGGAGCATCGTTCCTCGGGGCTCGACCTCGTCGTGAGTCGGACCCTGACCGAGCCCGCCCGGTTCGCTTCGTGCGCGGACTTCGTCGCCACCGAGATCGACGCGACTCCGCTCGCCGAGCGGCTCGATCAGGACCAGCGAGATCAGATCACCGCCGACGTCGAGTCCGACCTCGACTGGATCCAACCGACCGACGCCGGTTTCGACGTCCCGCTCACGTGCCACGTCCTCGCGGCGACACGACGCTGACCGATCCTTCGCGCCAGCGCATGTCCGCAGATCTGTGGGATGCGCTGACGTGAGTTGGGATGCGCATCTTTCACGTCAGCGCATGTCGGGAGATCAGCCGGATGTGCTGACGTGAGTTAGGGCGGGGTGTTCACGTCAGCGCATGTCGGGAGATCGGCCGGATGCGCTGACGTGAGCCCGGGGTTCGTTCGTGTCAGCGCAACCCGCGTATTCGGCAGGATGTGCTGACGTGAGTTACGGCGGGGGTGTTCGTGCCAGCGCATCCTGCGTTTTCGGCCGGATGCGCTGACGTGCAGGACCGCGGCGGCGGGCGGTTCAGGCGGTGGCCGGGGTGGTCACGGGGGTGACCTCCGCGTCGGACTGGGCTCGGTCGTCGAGCGCGGTGAGCGCCCACGCTGCGGAGCCGACGACGCCGAACACGCCGGACAGTACGGCGCCCGCCGTGCGATTCCCCTTGCGCATCGCGGCGAGGAGCGAGACGAGGCTCGCCAGCGTGCACAACACGGGAGCGGCGAGGTCGAGGGTCCGTCGATCGAGGTTCACGTCGGTCGATCGTACGCGTCCGATCGACGCCGCCGTCACGACACCGCGAGGGCTCGCCGGCGTCGGGTCGATCGGCGGACGGTCACGGTGCGATCCGGCCGCAGATCGCAGCGGATCCGTGCGCTCACGACGTCGATCAGTGCGGCGAGCGCGATCATCGCGAGCACTGCGCCCGCCGTCGCCGCGAGATCGCGGGCGGCGCGGTGTTCGTTGATCAACTGCCCGAGTCCGCCGGCGCCGACCACGCCGACGACCACCGTCTCACGCACGATGACCTCCGAGCGGTAGAGCGCGATCGACACCAGCCGGCCGGCAGCGGTCGGGATCGTGGCGTAGAGGGTGCGGATGATCGCCGGCGCACCGAGAGCCTGCAGCCGGTCGGACGGTCCGGGGTCACGCTCCTCGATCACCTCGGCGAACAGCCGACCGACGACGCCGGCGTTGTAGATGCCGAGCGCCACCGCACCGGGCCACACGCCGGGGAACAGCACGAGGACCAGGAGGAATGCCCAGATGGGCGCCGGGACCGCACGCCACAGGAGCAGCAGCAGTCGGAGCCCCCACCCGGTGATCCGGCTGCCCGGACCGATCGAGTCGGCCGTCCGCCCCACCGGTCGGGCGGCACGGAGCGCGACCAGCAGTCCCAACGACACGGCGATCGCGAGCGCGATGACGGCCATCGCGATCGTGTCGACGGTCGCGCCGATCAGCTCCGACCATCCACCGGGTCCGAGTCGGGGTGGAACCAGATCGTCGACGAGACCGACGAACCGATCGCGGGTCCGCTCGGAGCCGATGAGGCCGGCGTCGGGCGCCAGCCACAGCCACGATGCCCCGATCGCGAACGCCGTGGCGGCGAGGCCCGAGGCGAGCACCCGACGCTCACGCTCCACCGTCGATCGCCCGTCGCGAGCGCGTCGACGAAGCCGGCCCGAGAGCCAGTCGGCACTTCCGCTGAGCAGCATGAGTGCGACGATGAGGGTCCAGATCTCGTCATATCGAAGCGACTCGAAGCTGAGATCGAGCTGGAATCCGAGGCCACCGACACCGATCACACCGAGCACGGCGGCGGATCGGATGGCGCACTCGAGTCGGTAGAACCCGAACGACGTGAGCTCCCCGCGGATCGTCGGCACGATCCCGTAGACGAGGGCGGCCAGCCGTCCCGCCCCCAGCGACCGCAGCCGCTCGTAGGCGGCCGGATCGGTCTCGTCGATCGTCTCGGCGAACACCTTGGCCGAGATCGCCCCGAACGGCAGCCCGATCGCGATGATGCCGACCCACGGGTCGAAGCCCAGCACCTCCGCCAGCAGGATCGCCCAGATGACCTCGTGGACGCCACGGGGGACGGTGAGGAGCGCGCGGACGAACCGGCGCACGGGTCGTGGGCTCGTCCGCTCGGCGAGCAGGGGAGCGGCGACGACCCCGATCGCGACGGCGAGTGCCGTGCCGAGGATCGCCAGAGCGAGCGTCGTGGCTGCCGCATCGATCGTGAGTCGGAGGAACTCGGCCGACGTCTCGGGTCGGACGATCGTCGTCCAGAACTCGGCGAACGCCGACCACCCGCCTCCGTTGACGACCTCGCCATCGGTCGCCCGGACGACCGCCCACACGAGTGCGGCACCGGCGGCGATCGCCCAACGCGCACCCGGTGACATCGCTCGTCGCCGCTCGACGGTCACGTCCACGAACGCCCGCGATACAGATCGTCGATCGCGTCGTCGTCGAGATCGCCGACCGCTCGGTCGAGCACGACGCGACCCGATCGCAGGCCGATGACCCGGTCGACGTGGCGTCGTGCGAGCTCCGGGTCGTGCAGACTCACGATCACGGTGGGCGCCGCGTCGACGAGTCGATCGAGCACGAGATCGCTGAGCTCGGGATCGACCGACGACGTGGGCTCGTCGGCCAGGACCAGGTCGGGAGCCTGATGGAGGACGCGGGCCACGGCGACCCGCTGTCGCTCACCGCCCGACAGGTCGTGGGTGACCGCGTCGATCCGATCGGCGAGACCGACCAGAGACAACGCCCGCTCGACCTCGTCCCGCCACGCCGGACGCACGAGCGACCACAGCGCGGCAGTCGTCGACATCGTTCCGAGCCGACCTGCGTTGACGTTGTGCACGACCCGCAGCGACGGCGTGAGGTCGAGGTGCTGCCCGATCGTTCCGATGCGCCGACCGTGGCGTCGACGCTCGGCTCGTGGGACGTCGCCCGGGTCGACCCCGAACACCGACACGGAGCCGCGATCGAGGGATCGCAGCCCCGCGAGGACGTCGATCAGCGTCGTCTTGCCCGACCCGCTCGCGCCGAGCAGTCCCACGCGCTCGCCGGTGTCGACACGAACGTCGACGCCAGCGAGCGCTTCGACCCCGGCTCGATCGACGACCACGCTGGCGTCGGCGAGCCGGACGATCTCGGAACGTTCCGCGTCCACGGGCGTGGGCGAGGCGGCGGCGCCGGTCAGGACCGGATGAGGTCGATGTCGCGTGCGACCGACTCGATGGCGTCGTAGTTCTCGGACTCGGTCGGGATGAACCCGCCCGCCGTGAACAGATCGAGGATCGCCGCGTCGTCAGGGTCCTCGGGATCGAGCGACATCAACGCCTCGACGACGTCCGCGGTGAATCCGTCGCCGAGTCGTTCATCGAGATCGGGTTGGGCGACCCAGTGGTAGTTCACGTACTGGGGGGTCCGGAAGATCTCGATCACCTCGTCGGTGTCGACGTCGCCCGACTCCACGCGGGCGTCCCACACTTCGGAGCTGAGCGCTCCCACCTCGAACGATCCGGCCGACACCACTTCGATGGTCGCGTCGTGTGACCCGGAGAACCCGGGTTCGCCGGCGAGGTCGTCGAGGGAGACGCCGGCATCGTCGAGGAACGACTGCGGCATCAGGCGTCCCGACGTGGACGACTCGGACCCGAAGGTGAGCGACCGGCCCGCCACGACGGACAGTCCAGCGACGTCGGCGACCGGCTCGATCCCGCTGTCGGTCCGGGCGATGAACACCGACGTGAACTGCTCGTCGATGTCGCGCTGCGCGATCGCCTCGGCACCCTCGACCTCGAGACGCGCCTGCACCCCGGTGACGGCGCCGAACCAGGCCAGATCGAGGTCGCCGACGGCGAATCCGGTGACCGCCGCCTGGTACTCGGTGACCGGGACGTACTCGACCTCGACATCGAGCTCTTCTTCGAGGAAGTCGCCGAGGAGGTCGTACGTGCGTTGGAGGATCTCCGGGTCCTGGTCGGGGATCGCCCCGATCGTCAGGGTTCCGCCGCCGGATCCTCCGGAGGAATCGGAGCCGGACTCGGCATCGGACGATTCTCCGTCGCTGCCGCACGCAGCAGCGATGAGGGTGACACTCAGGAGTGTCGGGATGAGTGCCCGCCGACCGGCGGACCGTGGACGGACCGTCATGTCCGTCGTCCTGGATTGATCATCCGCCGGACGTTAGAGCCCGAACCTGAACGCCCGCGAAATCAGCACGTTTCGGGCCCGGCACCGAACGTGCTGCACACAGCACGAAATCGACCCGGCACCGGATGTGCTGTTCACCAGCGGTCGTTGCGGGCGCCTCGTCGATCGAAGTTCTCGCCGAGGAGCACGCCGAGCGTGCGGGCCTCGCCGTCGTCCAGGTGGATACCCGGGCGGCCGTGGGCGAACCGGAAGTTGCAGATGACCGAGACGTCGCCCTGACGCCAGTTGATCGGGGTGCCGTAGCGGTCGTACAGGTCGATCCACTGCTCGCGCTCGTCGCGGCTGATCTCGCTGTCGTCGCCGAACGTCATGTGCAGCGGCCGCTCCTCGTACGGCAGGTGCTGGACGAGCGGCCACGTGTCGAACCACATGCCGTGGTCGGCGAGGCTGCTGTAGAGGACGTTTCGGTCGAGCGGCTCGAAGTACTCGAACGCCGGCGCGTAGTAGCGGGTCTTCATGAGGCGGTCCTCGCCCCAGTCGACCGCGAGGCGCTGGTCGCGGGCCTTCGACGCCGCCAGCTGCGGATCGTCGGTCCCGAACGACTTCTGCCAGTGGTTGTAGACGCCGATCTCCTCGCGGCCGAGGAAGGCGTCGCGGTCGGTGAGGTTGCGGTGATAGCAGACGCCGAGATCGCGGAGCTTGCGGCCGAGCTCGGTGGTGAGCAGCTCTTCGGTCATCGATGCGGAGTCGGACACGAACGTGGCGCCGCGCGACGCCGAACCGTCGCTGGGCACCGGGAGCGTCTCCTTGGCCACGAAGGCGATCGACCGGGCGCTCGTGCCCACATACGCCATCTCGTGGTGGTAGTGGAGCCAGGCCGAGAGCGGTGCGCCGACTTCGTAGACGTTGGGAACGATGCGATCGCGCGGGTTCGCGCCGCCGTCGTACTTCATCTCGGTCCGCTGGACGAGCTTCGCGGCCTGTCGCATGTCGATCACGTCGGTGAGGCCGGTGTCGACGAGGTGCACCAGACCGACGCGATCGAAGGTCTCCTTCATCTCGCGGGCGAGCGCACTGCCGGGCTGCAGATCGGCCGGACCGAGCTTCCCGTTGCCGCTGATGGTGAACGAGGCCGGATCGGTGGCGGGCGTTCCCGTCCACCAGCGCGGCTCGATCACGTCGTCGAGAGGCGCGAGTCCGGTGTGTTCGACGATCGCCATGTTCATCCCCTTCGCGTTCTGGATCCGTGATCGTGGGTCACGACAGTCCGGAACAACGGCCCCTCAACCACTATTCCCGACCACGTTGGTCTGGAATGTAGCGATCAGGTGCCGTATCGGGCGACCTGATCGCCGATTCGCTCGGTGAAGAGGCGCAGAATCTCGCCCGTGTCGGCGTGTCGGCCGGTCTCCTTCTTGGAGTACAGGGTGTCGCCGTCGACCGTCACGTCGAACACGCCCCCACCTCCTGTGACCAACGTCAACGACTCGATGACGTGCTGATAGCTCGACAGCAGATCACTCGCTGCGCTCACGGCGCGGTACGAATAGTCTCAAGGGACGCAGTAGGTGATGGAGACGACGTGTGCGGTCACGCGCTGGAGGCTACTGACGCACCGGTTCCCACGGTCGTGAGGTCACCCGACGGGGGGAGTGCCTCGAGGTCGTCGCGGAGGTGTTCGAGCGCTCGCATCCCCACGCCGAGGAACGATCGAACGCCGAGGCGATGTTGGCGTCGGGGCGTCAACGTGAGCACGGTCACGTTCGACGACGGCGAACCGAACAGTCGCAGCGTCGCCCGACGGCGCCGCCACGGGATCGTGCGCACCACGGCGTTTCACGCGATCTCACGGTGCTTGGTCCCGAGGTTCCGTCCGCGTGGCGAGCTCGCCGACAGGCCGAGACGCTGGAGTTCCTCGAGCCGCGACTCGCTGACGACCCGCTCGGCGATGTCGACCGGATGCCCGAGCAGCGTGATCTGGATCTCCTCGCGGCAGCCGGCAGCCCGCCCCTGGTCGAGCGGTGCCTGGCCGTTCTGCCGGTGGCGACGCACGAGCTCACCTCCGGCGCCGTCGAAGGACACCGAACCGATCGGCTCGCCGAACACCGAGATCAACGACCGGCGCACGGTCGGTCGCTTCTCGACGACCGGAGAACCATCGGCGGTCACGAACGAGATCTCGACCTCTTCGTCGTCGAGCTCGCCACGCCAGTACCTCTCGTCATCGAAGGCGACGACGGTGGCAGCGCTGCGTCGCCGAGACCGGGATGGTCGAAGCGAGCGAGGTGGTCGGAGTGGCATCTGGTGAGTGCGTCGTCAGCCGCTGTTGCGAATCCCGGTGGCGATGGCGTTGATGGTGAGTTGGATCCCGCGGCGCACGAGTTCGTCGTCGTCGCCGTCGCGGTACCGGCGTAACAGGTCGACCTGCATGACGTGAAGCGGATCGAGATATGGATAGCGATTCCGAAGACTGCGGGCGAGGAGCGGGTTGTCGGCGAGTGGGTCGGCGGAGCCGGTGATCTCGGCGTGCCAGCGGCGCACGAGGGCGTGCTCCTGCTCGATGCGGCCGAAGATCTCGGAGCGCATGGACTCGTCGGTGACGAGCGCCTCGGCGTACCGGCGACCGATGTCGATGTCGGCCTTGGCCAACACCATGCCCATGTTGTTGACGATCGCTCGGAAGAACGGCCATTCGTCGTACATCGTCCGCAGTTCCTCGACGCGCTCCGGATCGTCTCCGGCGTGGTGCTCGAAGGCCGTGCCCGCCCCGAACCAGGCGGGGATCATGAGCCGGCACTGCGTCCACCCGAAGACCCAGGGGATCGCGCGCAACGCCTCGATGGCGTCGGACTTGGTGCGCGACGCAGGTCGGCTGCCGACGTTGAGCGTGGCGATCTCGTTGGTCGGTGTGATCTGGCGGAAGAACGAGGCGAACCGGTCGTCGCCGTACACGACGCCTCGGTAGGTCTCGAACGCGACGTCGGCGAGGGAGGCCATCACCGGTTCGAAACGGCTGGTCCGAGCGTCGGCGGAGGCGCACGATGCTCGGACCGTGGCGGCGACGAGCGTCTCGAGGTTGCGCTGTGCCAGGGCCGGATGGGCGTACTTCGCCGCGACCATCTCGCCCTGCTCGGTCACCCGGATGGCACGGTCGACCGAACCGGGCGGTTGGGCCAGGATCGCCTGGTACGCCGGCCCGCCGCCTCGACCCACCGTGCCACCACGACCGTGGAAGAGGCGCAGCCGCACACCGGCGTCTCGAGCCGTCTCGACCAGTCCGGCCTGCGCGGCGAAGAGGTTCCACTGCGACGACAGGTACCCGCCGTCCTTGTTCGAATCGGAGTAGCCGATCATCACTTCGTGGCGGCCGCCCCGAGCCTCGACGAGTCGGCGATACGTGGGGTGAGCCAGCAGCGTGGCGAGGGTCGTCGGGGCGTCCGCGAGATCGCCGATCGTCTCGAAGAGCGGAACGATGTCGATCGAGGACGCCACGTCGTCGCCGGCGACCGTGACGAGCCCGACCTCCTTCAGGAGGACGGCGACCTCGAGAACATCGCTGACCGCCGTGGCCATCGAGATGACGTACTGCGGGATCGTCGCGGCGCCGAGCGTGCGGACGGCGTGCGCCGCTGCGGTCAGGACGTCGAGCTCCGCCTGCGTCAGCTCGGAGTAGGTGGCGGTCGGATGACGCAGCGGTCGCGGGTTGAGGAGCTCGGCCGACAGCAGCTCGACACGCTGCTCCTCGGGGAGCTCGAGGTACCGATCGGAGACCGCAGCACCGGCGAAGAGGTCCGCGATCACCTGTTCGTGGATCGCTGAGTTCTGGCGCATGTCGAGGCCGCACAGATGCGAGCCGAACACGGCGACGGCGCGTCGAACCGGCTCGACCGACTTTCGTGCGAGATCGTCGGCGGAGTGCGATCGCAACGACCCGATGACCACGTCGAGATCGGTGACGAGACCGGTCAGGGTCTCGTACGGCGGCCGGTCGACCGACGGCGCCGCTGCGCCGAGTTCCGACAGGTCGCCCTCGAGCACGCGATCGGCGAAGCCGTACAGGCGGGCGTACATCCCGCGCAGCGCTCGGCGGTACGGCTCGTCGGCCCGGAACGGAGACTCGTCTCCCGAGTCGTCGGCGAGCTGCTGCAACTCGGGTGAGGGCGTGATCAGGCGCGCCGACATCGAGAGCTCGACCGACAGCCGTTCGAGTGTGTGCAGGTGGTGTCCGAGTGCGATCTCGGCCTGGCGGCGGGTCGCGAGCCGCATGACGTCGGCCGTGACGAACGGGTTGCCGTCACGGTCACCCCCGATCCACGATCCCATCGCGACCACTCCGGTCGCGTCGATCTCCCGGCCCGTTCGATCGGTGACCATGGTCTCGAGCGCCGACATGAGCGCCGGTACCGTCTCGAAGAGCGACGCTTCGTAGTAGCGGAGCGCCTCGTTGATCTCGTCGCGCACGCGCAGCTTGGAGAGCCGGAGGAGTGCGGTCTGCCAGAGCGTGAGGATGCGCACGTGGAGCAGGTCGACGATCTCGTCCCGTTTCGGGTCGTCCTCGGGGATCCGGCTGTGCCGGTCGAGGAGCTCGGAGATCGACTCGAGGACCGCGAGGATCGTCTTGCGCCTCACCTCTGTCGGGTGTGCGGTGATGACCGGGCTCACCCGGACGTCGGCGACGAGGTCGGCCAGGGCGTCGTCGGAGAGGCCCTCGTCGCGGAGCGCGTCGAACGTCACCTCGAATCCGCCCGGCTGAGCCGTCGAGCCCGTCTGTCGGTGGTGACGGCGCCGACGTTCGACGTGGACGTCCTCGGCCGTGTTGGCCAGGAGAGACAACCAGTCGAACGCGCGGATGACGTTCAGGAGCCGCTCCAGCGGCTGCTCGGCGACGAGTGCCTCGAGTTCGACGACGGCGGCGGTCTCGCCCTCCCGTCGACCGCGGACCGCGGTGCGGCGCACCGCCTCGATCAACTCGAACGTCTCCTCACCCGCCTGCGCTCGAACGATGTCCCCGAGTAGCCGGCCGACGAGACGGATGTCGGCGCTGAGTTGGTCGGAGGTCGGGTCGGCATGCTCGCCGGGTTCCGCGGGAGAGCCGGGGGCGGTCACGACGTCGGCGTTGGCCACACCACCCAGTCAAGCACTCGGGCCGAGGCCCTGCTGGCAAGGGGCCGGCGAGGGGACGAACTGGGGCCGACGAGGGACTGACGAGGGGACGACGAGGCCTGTCGCCCGGCCGGATCAGCGTTCGAGCGTGAGTTCGAACGTTCCGCCGCCCCACCCGTACTGCTGATCGCGGCCCTCGATGGTGACCACGTCGACGTCGTCGGGGATCACGATTCCCGACTCGCTCCGGGTGAACGGTTGCTCGTTCTGGTGATCGTGGAACAGGAATCGTTCGCCGTGGACCGATCCGTCGGGTCCGAGGACGCGCCACGAGTCCGCGTACCGCTCCGGCGTGTCGTACGGCGACGAGAGCGTTGCCGAGACCGTCCAGGTCTCGCCGTCGAACGTCGCCGTGGCGCCGATCACATCGGGGAATCGCTGCACCGCGGCGTCCTCCCCGTCGTCGTCGCCGCTCGGCGGCTCGTCGGACACCGCGCCGTCGTCGGTGTCGGTCTGGTCGCCGGCCTCGTTCGCCGTGCCGGCGCCGGTGGCTGTTCCCGCCTCGCCCTCGGTCGCGGACTCCGTTGCGCTCACCGACTCGGTCGCAGGTGCCGCCGTCTCCGCCGGGACCTCCGTCGACCCGTCCGTTGCTGCTGTTTCGGCGACGGTGGGGGACGTGTCGTCGTCGGACCCGCACGCGACCGCCAGAAGGCCCGCCAGGGCGACGCCGCCCAGAGCCCGTCGGCGTCTGTGGTCGGACCGGCCCGAATGCATGGGCCGACCGTAGCGATGGCCCAGCTTCCGACATCGTCGCGAGACGCCGGTGTTCGCAGGTGTTCGCGACCGGCAGACGAGATCTCCACGCTCCGAATCGTCGAGCGAGTGGGCCTCGAGCGGCGTCCGTCGTCTCGTCCGGCCTGGGCCATGATGGGACCGATGCGCGTGCTCTTCGCCACTGCCGAGCTGTTCCCCATCGCTGCGGTCGGTGGGCTCGCCGCAGCGGCGGCAGGGCTCGGTCGAGAGCTCCGAGAGTCGGGCGTCGACCTCGAGATCGTGATGCCCGACTACGGCGACATCGCACTCGTCGACGAGACGGTGACCGATCTCGACGTGCCCGACTGGGTCGGTGCGTGCACGATCCGCCGCGGCGTCCACGTCGACGTCGGGCCGCTCACGCTCGTGTCGGTGCCCGCCATGGCGCGTCCTCATCCGTACCTGCGTCCCGACGGCCAGGGATGGCCCGACAACGACGTGAGGTTCTTCCGTTTCGCCCGGTGTGTCGCCCTGCTGGCCGAGGCCGACCCACCCGACGTGGTGCACCTGAACGATTGGCACACGGGCGCCGCCCTCGCCGCGCTCGACGGATCGATTCCGTCGGTCGTGTCGATCCACAACCTCGCGTACCAGGGCACCGCGGCGGGGGAGTGGCGTGAGGTCATCGGACCTCGTGCGGATCACTTCGAGTGGTGGGGTGGCACCAATCCGTTGGCGGGCGCGATCGCGTTGGCCGACCGGATCGTGGCCGTCTCGCCCAACTACGCCGCCGAGATCACCACGCCCGAGGGAGGGTTCGGTCTCGACTGGGCGTTGCGGAGCAGGGGAGAGGCGGTCATCGGCATCACCAACGGCATCGACACCGACACGTGGGATCCGTCGAACGACCCGTACCTGCCGACGCCGTTCGACCGGAAGAACCTCGACGCGAAGGCCGACAGTCGGGTCGCCCTGTGCGAGCGCGTGGGGTTCCCGTCCGATGACGGCATCCCGCTCGCCTCGGTCGTCACCCGGCTCACCGAGCAGAAGGGCATCGATCTCCTTCTCCCTCTCCTCGACCTCCTCGAGGAGATCCCGTTGCGTGTGGCGATGTTGGGGTCCGGTGACGCGGTCCAGGCGGCGGCACTGCGGAGCGCCGCTGAACGCCTGCCCGAATGGGTGTCGTTCACCGAGGGCTACGACGAGTCCCTCTCGCACCTCCTGTTCGCCGGAGCGGACGTGTTCCTGATGCCGAGCCGCTTCGAGCCGTGCGGACTCACGCAGATGCAGGCGATGCGATACGGAACCGCGCCCGTCGTCACCGCGGTGGGAGGCCTCGTCGACACGGTTCCCGACGCCGACCGTGACCCCGACGGCCTCGGCTTCGTCGCCCGTCGCGTCACCTCCGAGGACCTGCTCGCCACCATGTTCCGTGCGGCGCGTCGGATGACGAAGAACCGCCGGGCGAAGGCGCTCCAGAAGCGGATGATGGCCGTCGACTGGTCGTGGACCGAGCCGGCGCAACGGTACGTCGAGCTGTACGAGTCACTGCTCTGACTCCTGATCGACCCCGGGTCGGGTCGGCGAGGGGCGGCCGGTCGACCGCCGACCATCCGGCGGGACCTCCGGCCATCACCGCAGGTCGGTTCGGTTGGATACGGTCGGGGTGTGGTCGCTTCGCCCAACGTCCTCGTGATCGTGCTCGCCGGCGGGGAGGGCAAACGTCTCCAGCCACTCACCAACGACCGGGCCAAGCCGGCGGTGCCGTTCGCCGGGACCTACCGGATGATCGACTTCGCGCTGTCGAACTTCGCGAACGCCGGCTACCTCAAGATCGTCGTCCTCACCCAGTACAAGAGCCACAGCCTCGACCGACACATCACGCAGACGTGGCGGTTCTCGGCGATGCTCGACAACTACGTGACTCCCGTGCCCGCACAGATGCGCCGGGGGCCGTACTGGTTCCAAGGGTCGGCCGATGCGATCTACCAGAACTTGAATCTGATCCACGACGAGAAGCCCGACATCGTGTGCGTGTTCGGCGCCGACCACATCTACCGGATGGACCCGCGGCAGATGGTCGAGGAGCACATGGACAACGACTCCGGGGTCACCGTCGCCGCGATCCCGGTGCCGAAGCACGAGGCCACCGAGTTCGGGGTGATCGAGTCGGCCGAGGACGGTCGCATCATCGACTTCCACGAGAAGGTCCCCGACCCTCCCACGATGCCCGGCGACGACTCGCGGTGTCTGGCGAGCATGGGCAACTACGTGTTCGACACCCAGACACTCATCGACATCGTCACCCCGCAGGAGAACCAGTACACCGACATCGGCGGCGACGTGATCCCGGCGCTCACGGCGAAGGGCGACGCTCGGGTCTACGACTTCTCGAAGAACAGGATCCCCGGACAGGACGACCGCGAGCGGGGGTACTGGCGCGACGTCGGGACCATCGACGCGTTCTTCCACGCCAACATGGACCTCATCGCCCCGGTGCCTCAGTTCAACCTCTACAACGAGCAGTGGCCGGTGTTCACGACGCGCAAGGCGCTTCCCCCGGCGAAGGTGTCACGAGGTCGCGGCGGTGAGCCGCCCTACGTGGACGGCAGCTTGATGTGCCAGGGGTCGATCGTGTCGGGAGCACACGTCGAGAACTCGATCATCGGACCGGGCGTGTACGTCGATCACGACGCCCACGTCACGGAGTCGATTCTGTTCCCTGGCGTGCGCGTCGGGCCGGGCGTCCGGCTGCACCGCTGCATCATCGACAAGAACGCCGACATCCCCGAGTGGACCCGCATCGGCCTGGAACCCGAGCTCGACCGCGAACGTTTCACCGTCAGCGACGAAGGCGTCGTCGTCCTCCCCAAGGGCTACGACTTCACCTGATCGCGTGACGTGGCTGTCACGTCACGCGACGGTCACGTTCCGGCGAGCTTCGCCACCACGGGGGCGAAGGTGTCGATCTCGGCGGCGCCGACGATGACATAGCTGAAGCCGAACTCCTCGCGTCGTTGGACGAGGTCGTCGGCGATCTGATCGGGAGAGCCGACGAGGGCGAACGGCGACGTCCGGATCATGTGCGGCTCGACCGAGATCATCTGTGCCATCGCGTCGACCTGAGCGTCGCGGTCGTCGGTGATCGACACGAAGAACGTCCGGACGTTCATCTCGATCTCGTCGAGGCGGCCCGCGTCGCGAGCCGCGTCGGCGACGATGCCGACCTTCTCGACCACCGCGTCGTACGTCATGGTCGAGATCGCCTCGGGCCCGATGACCCCGGCGTGCAGCGTGCCGTTGACGCCCACGATGTCGGCGCGCTGCGCTGCGATGCGCAGCATCCGCGGGCCGCCACCGCCGATCAGCACCGGCGGCCGTGGTCTCTGCACCGGAAGCGGGAACCCGTCGTGCTCGGAGATCGTGTAGTGCTCACCCTCGAACGAGAACGGGCCGTCGGCCATGAGTCCCTCGATCACGTCGAGTCCCTCGACCATCCGGTCGATGCGCATGCCGGGACGGTCGTAGGGCATGCCCGCCTGCTCGTAGTCGGAGATCATCCAGCCTGCGCCGAGCCCGATCTCGACTCGACCCTCGGACAGGACGTCCTGCGTGGCCAGCTCCTTGGCCAGGACGAGTGGATGCTTGTAGTCGTTGTCGTAGACCAGCGCTCCGGCCCGCAACGTGGTCGTTGCCGACAGCACCGCCGTGAGCGCGGGCATCGGCGCGAACTGCTGGTCGAAGTGATCGGGCATCGTGGCGGTGGAGTACCCGAGCGACTCGATCCGGCGAGCCTGCTCGGCCCACGCGGCGCCCGACTCGGCGCGCTGCAACTGGACGCCGAAACGGAAGGGACGGACGGGAAACGGGCTGCTCGCACTCATCGCGATGTGACGGTATCCACCGCGCGTCCAGCACTAGCGTTCGGTTGCGGTGCAACGTGTCGCGTGGATCCCTCGGCTGTTCGCCATCATCGCGGCGGGCGCGCTGCTGATCACGGCGACCGTCGTCGCCATCGCGCCCCGGCTCTGGCACATCGCGAACGCGCACGAAGAGGTGCCGGTCACGCTCCCCGAGTTCCAGGATCTCGCGCAACGGTCGTACGTGTACGACGTCGCCGGCAACGAGATCGCGGTCTACGAACTCGAGAACAGCCAGCCGATCGCCTACGCCGACGTCCCCGAGCGGGTGGTGCAGGCGTTCCTCGTGGTCGAGGACATCGAGTTCTTCGATCACGACGGCATCAACGTGCGCAGCCTCTTCCGCGCCACGCTGTCGAACTTCGCGTCCGACGCCCCTCAGCAGGGCGCCTCGACGATCACGATGCAGGTCGTCAAGAACGACTTCCTCGCCGGTCTCGAACGAGACGGCCGGTACAAGCTCCTCCAGATCCACTACGCACGGATGCTCGAGAAGGACCTCACCGCCGAGCTCGGCTCCACGCTGGCGGCGAAGGAATTCATCATGGAGCGGTACCTCAACACCGTCTTCTTCGGGAACAACGCGTACGGCATCCAGGCGGCCGCCGAGACGTACTTCGGCAAGACCGCCCAGCAGCTCACGTTCGAGGAGGCGGCGTTCCTCGCCGGGCTCGTCCGCTCGCCGTCGGGGTTCGATCCGATCAACCGACCCGAGCGCAGCCGCGCCCGCTGGATCCAGGTCGTCGATCGTCTCGTCGCCGAGGGCGACTTCACCGGCTACGACGGGGCGTCGGGCGAACAGCTCCTCGAGGAGTTCCCGATCCCGGTGCGTACCCAGGTGCTCCCGACCCGCACCAACGAGCGGACGTACTTCACCGAGGCGCTCAAGGACTACCTGCTCAACGTCTCCGACGTCCTGGGTGAGACCCAGCAGGAACGGTTCAACCGGTTGTTCCGCGGCGGCCTGCGGATCCACACCACGCTCAACCCCGACCTGCAGGTGGCCGCCGAGTTCGCCCGCACCGAGTTGCCCGAGACCGACGGCGCGTTCGACGCAGCGATCGTGTCGCTCGACTCGCAGACCGGTGCGATTCGGGCGATGGTCGGTGGCGCCGGGTTCCGGCCCAATGAGCGCGAGGTCAACATGGCGCTCAGCCCGCGGCAGACCGGATCGAGCATCAAGTTCTTCATCCTCGCGGCCGCCCTGCAGGCCGGTGCGCAGGCCGGCGACGAGATCGACGGCATCCGCGGCTGCCGTTTCGAGAACCCGGGCGACCCGGAGGAACCGTTCTTCCAGATCAATGGTGGCGTCGCCGGCTACGTCGGCGACCTCCAGCGCGTCACCGCGGGCTCGATCAACTGCGCGTTCGTCCGGCTGAGCCAGATCGTCGGACTGAACCGAGTCGTCGACACGACCTATCGCATGGCCGAGTCGCCGTACCTCTACCGCGGTCAGCCGGAGGAGGAGCGGGCCCCGATCGAGCCGTTCCTGTCGTACGGCACGGGTGCGAACGAGATGAGCCCGCTCGACATGGCGGCCGGCCTGCAGACGATCGCCAACGAGGGTGTTCACAAGCAGCCGTACTACGTCGAGTTCATCGACGACGCCGCCGGCAACCGTCTGTACACCCACTTCGATCCCGGGACGCGGGTACTCGATCGCGACGTCGCGCTCGAGACGATCGACATCATGAAGACGGTGCTCACTTCGGGCACCGGTCGGCGACATCCGCTGGCCGACGGTCGTCCGTCGTTCGGCAAGACCGGCACCCAGCAGGACAACACCAACGCCTGGTTCGTCGGCGGCACCCGTCAGCTGTCCACGGCCGTGTGGGTCGGTGACCCCGATGCCTACACCCCGATGGTCGCGGTGTCCGAGTTCGCCAACGAGGGCGTCCCGAGGGTGCAGGGTGGAACGTTCCCGGCGCAGATCTGGAAGGCGTTCATGGACCCGGCGCACGCCGGGGTCCCCGCGCTCGACTGGGACGACCCGGCGCCACCGGAGCGACCGAACGTCCGGCTCGTGCTGCCGGGCAACGAGTGCTCGGTGACCGTCATCGGATTCGAGGAGGTCCCGCCGTCGACCGACCCGAACGCGCCACCCACGACGCAGCCACCGCCCCCCTCGGTCCCCGAGGGTGAGGACCCGCCGCCGACCACCACCATCCCGCTCGAGACCGTGCCGATCACGATCCTCGACGAGCTCGGCACCACGATCGCCCCCGACAACCTCGATCCCGATCACCCGCTGCCGACGGTCCCGATCGACCAGGAAGTCTCCGCCTGCGCCTGACGCAGCTCGTGAGCGTCTCCGCCGGTCTCCGTGCCGAGCGGGACGCCGCCGACGGCCGTGCCGGTCACGCCGACTCGGTGACAAGATGGGCCGATGTCCGATTCCGAGACCGACGCCCCGACTGACGCCACGTCGGTGGGTGCGCGGCTGCTCGAGCTGCAGGCGGTCGACACCGACATCGATCAGCTGCGCCTCCGACGGGATCGCCTGCCCGAACGGGAGCATCTCGCCACGGCCAGCGCGTCGCTGTCGGACTGGGAAGCCGAGCGGGCCCGCCTTCGCGCCCGTCTCGACGAGCTCGAGCGCGACGTCGAGTCGGCCGAGGAGAAGGCCGAGGAACTCGGCGCCGAGCGGACACGGCTCGAGGCACAGCTGAAGACCGTCATCGCGCCGCGCGAGGCCGAAGCTCTCATGCACGAGATCGAGACCGTCACCGGACGTCGAGACGAGGTCGAGCTCGGCGAGATCGCGGCGCTCGAGGAACAGTCCGAGGTCGACGACCGGCTCACGGCGCACCTCGGGGTCGAGGAGTCGCTGCGC
>JBCDAK010000081.1:0-19334 GCA_039185545.1 Actinomycetota bacterium | reverse complement strand
TCGACGAGGTCGACGCCGGCATCGGCGGGTCGGCGGCGGTCGCCGTGGCGCAGAATCTGGCCGACCTCGCGCGCCATCACCAGGTCCTGGTCGTGACCCACCTCGCCCAGGTCGCCGCCGCCGCCGACCACCAGGTGCGCGTGGCCAAGACGGTGCGTGACGGGGCCACGTTCGCCGAGGCGTCGCTGGTGGCCGACGCCGATCGCGTCGACGAGATCGCCCGGATGTTGTCGGGAGGAGCCGGGGAGTCGGCTCGTGATCACGCCCGCGACCTGCTCGGCGGGGTAGGTTGAACTCCCGTCGGTCGAACGGGACGGAGGCAGCCTTCATGCCGAAACACATCTTCGTGACGGGTGGGGTCGCGAGCTCGCTCGGGAAGGGTCTCACCGCCTCCTCGCTCGGACGGCTCCTCAAGCTCCGCGGACTCCGGGTCACGCTGCAGAAGCTCGACCCGTACATCAACATCGACCCGGGCACGATGAACCCGTTCGAGCACGGCGAGGTGTTCGTCACCGACGACGGAGGAGAGACCGACCTCGATCTCGGCCACTACGAGCGGTTCATCGACGAGAACCTGTCGCGCAACTCGAACGCGACGACCGGCTCGATCTACCAGTCGGTGCTCGCCGCCGAGCGACGCGGTGACTACCTCGGCAAGACCGTGCAGGTGATTCCGCACATCACCGACGAGATCGTTCGACGTGTCGAGCGGGTCGCCCAGAACGACGTCGACGTCGTCATCACCGAGGTCGGGGGCACGGTCGGCGACATCGAGATCCTCCCGTTCCTCGAGTCGATCCGCCAGTATCGCAACAAGGTCGGCCGGGACAACGTCTGTTACATCCACGTCACCCTGGTGCCGTTCATCGGTCCGTCGGGTGAGCAGAAGACCAAGCCCACCCAGCACTCGGTGAGCGAGCTACGCAGCCGGGGCATCCAGCCCGACGTCATCGTCTGCCGCAGCGAGGAGCCGCTGTCCGACGATCTGAAGCTCAAGATCTCGCACATGTGCGACGTCGAAGATCGCGCCGTCGTCAACGCCGCCGACGCGAACAACATCTACGAGCTGCCCCTGATCCTTCACGACGAGGGTCTCGACGACTTCGTGTGCGACGTGCTGCGCATCGACGAGCAGCCCGACCTCAGTTCGTGGGAGCGCGTCGTCGCCACCATGGAGGCCGCCACCACCCCGGTCCGCATCGGCCTGATCGGCAAGTACATCGAGCTTCCCGACGCGTATCTGTCGGTCGTCGAAAGCCTCAAACACGCCGGGTATCACCACGGGGCCAAGGTCGAGATCGACTGGGTGCAGTCCGAGAGCGTCGAAGGCCTGCTCGCCGAGGGCCAGCTCGGACATCTCGACGGCATCGTCATCCCCGGCGGCTTCGGCTACCGCGGTGTCGAGGGGAAGATCGCGGCGGCTCGCTACGCCCGCGAGTCGGGTCTCCCATGTCTCGGTCTCTGTCTCGGCCTCCAGGCGATGACCATCGACTTCGCCCGGCACGTGTGCGGCCTCGGTGACGCGAACTCGACCGAGTTCGACGCCACCACCAAGCACCCGGTGATCGACCTGATGCTCGAACAGCGGGGCATCGAGGACATGGGCGGAACCATGCGCCTCGGGGCGTACTACGCCGTCCTCGCGAGCGGTTCTCAGATCGCTCAGGCGTACGGCGAGCCGGTCGTCTCCGAGCGGCACCGGCACCGCTACGAGTTCAACAGCCGCTACCGCGTCCAGCTCGAGAGCGAAGGCCTGTGGTGCTCGGGCACGTCACCCGACAACAAGCTCGTCGAGTTCATCGAGCTGCCGGGTCACCCGTTCTGGGTGGCCACGCAGGCGCACCCCGAGTTCAAGAGCCGTCCCGATCGACCGCACCCGCTGTTCCGCGAGCTGGTCGGCGCCGCGCTCCGTCGCGCCGGGCAGCCGTCGGCCGCGAGCGAGGACGGCGCCTTCGATCCACCCTCGGTCCCGGCCTCGCCGCGCGTCTGATCGTCGCCAGCCACCGATGAGCGGGTTCCGGCGTATCGACGAACGGACAGTTCACCAGGGCCACGTCTGGCACGTGGTCCTGGCGGAGTTCGAAGCGCCCGACGGCCGTCGGTTCACCCGCGACATCGTCCGTTCGCCGGGAGCCGTCGGAGTCGTGCCCCTCGTGTTCGACGCCGAGGGCAACCCGTCCGTGGTCCTCGTTTCGCAGTACCGGCCGCCGTTCGACGATCTCGTCGTCGAGATCCCCGCCGGACTCCGCGACATCGAGGGTGAGGACCCGATCGAGGTCGCGCGCCGAGAACTCGTGGAGGAGGCGGGACTGTCCGCCGGGTCGATCGAGGTGCTCACCGAGATCCTGCCGTCGGCCGGCATGACCGACAGCGTCACCACGGTCTGTCTCGCGACCGACTGCACCCCGGTGCCCCACGATCGCCACGGGCCCGAGGAAGACCACATGACCGTCGTGCACGTGTCGCTCGCCGATGCGGTCGACATGGTCGAGCGGGGAGAGATCCGCGACGCGAAGTCGGTCGCAGGTCTCCTGCTCACCGACCGTCGACTCCGAGCTGCCGACGGAGACGAGTGAGAGGGTGACGGCACCGTGACCGATCTCGCACACAGTCGACCGTCGCGTCACGCACTCCCGCTCGACGTCGAGGAGTTCCTCGCCTGGCTCTGGTCCGAGAAGGGCCGGTCGGCCAACACGCTGTCGGCGTACCGATCCGATCTTCGCCGCTACGTCCACTGGCTCGCCGATCGTGGCCGCACCCACATCGACGCCACGTCGGCCGACCTCACGGCGTTCGTCGCCGAGCGCCGCGCCGACGGCGCGGCCGCCAGCACCGTCGCCCGCCAGCTGGCCTCGGTGCGCATGTTGCACCGCTATCTGGCGGTCGAGGGCCTCCGGGCCGACGACCCCTCCTCCGCACTCGAGGGGGTCAAGGTGCCCAGTGGCTTGCCCAAGCCGCTCACCGAGACCCAGGTCACGGCGCTGATCGACGCGGTCACCGGTCATCGGCCCGTCGATCAACGCGATCGGGCGCTGCTCGAACTCCTCTACGCCACCGGAGCGCGGATCTCCGAAGCGGTCGGCTTGTCGCTCTCCGACCTCGATCTCGACGCCCGCCTGGTCCGACTCTTCGGCAAGGGAGCCAAGGAGCGCATCGTGCCGTTCGGGTCGTCGGCGGTGGGTGCGCTCGACGTGTGGTTGTCCGGAGCCGGTCGCCCTCGGATGGTGCCCACCCAGTGGCGCCGCCGGGACGACTCCGACGCCGTGTTCCTGAGCGTGCGTGGGAGTCGGCTCACGCGACAGGCGGCCTGGCTCGTGGTGAAGAACTACGGCCGTCGCGCCGGGATCGGTGACGATCTCTCGCCGCACGTCCTGCGCCACTCGTGTGCCACCCACCTGCTCGACCACGGGGCCGACCTCCGGGTGGTGCAGGAGATGCTGGGACACGCGTCGATCTCGACCACGCAGGTGTACACGCGGGTCAGCCAGCAGCGCCTGTGGGACGTGTACCGCTCGGCACACCCTCGGGCCACACTGTCCGAGTGAGCCAGCCGGTCCAGCTCCTGACCCAGCCGTGGCACCTCGCGCACCGGCTCGTGGTCTCCATCCCGGGGCATCCACCGACCGTCGCCGACGAGAACTGGGCCGACGACCACCTGCTCCCGGGCGAACGCCGACTGTGGACACAGCTCGACAATCGTGATCGTCGCCACAGCGTGAAGGTCGCCCGGCGCTTCGTCGCCCGCCGTCCTGGCGCGACCCGAGCCGAGATCGCCGGCGCGCTGCTCCACGACGTGGGCAAGATCGAGTGCCAGCTCGGTACGTTCGGTCGGGTCGTCGCGTCGGTCGTCGGTGGACGCACCGAGCGCTTCCGGCTCTACCACGACCACGAGATGATCGGATCCCGACTCGCTGCGGCGGCCGGTGCCGAGCCCGCCACCGTCGAGCTCATCGCCGAGGAGGGGCCGGCGTACGTCGACCTCAAGTGGTCGGACGGCGCCTGAGGCGCAGACGCGCGCCGAGGTCAGCGTTCGAGCCGGAACCGAACTCGCCGGTTCCGCTTGCCCTTGTTCTCGATCTTGCCGATGCGGAACGTCGCGGACTGCGCCGTGTTGGTGAGGTGTGTGCCGCCGCACGCCTGACGGTCGAGTCCGTCGACGTCGATGAGCCGGAGTCGACCGTCGGGTGTCGGCGGGGGAGCGACCGACAGCGAGCGGACCAGCCCGGGTTCGCTCGCGGCGTCGTTCGCGTCGACGTAGATCGCCTCGACGGCGAGCCCGCGCCCGATCACCTCGTTGACGGGATCCTCGAGTGCCCGGAGCCGATCGTTGTCGATCGCTGACAGGTCGAAGTCCATCCGTCCGGTTCCGTCGCCGTTGATCTGCGCCCCGGTCACGAGCGATCCCTCGAACTCGTCGAACACGAACGCGTTGAGCACGTGGCTCATCGTGTGGAGCGAGGCGACGCGCAACCGATGATCGGCGTCGACGTGGACATCGACCGCACCGTCGGTCTCGACCGAGTCGTCGGCGAACACGTGCCACCAGCGATCCCCGTCGACCTCGACGTGGGTGACCTCGTGCCGTCCCGCGGCGTCGACGACGGCCCCGACGTCGCTGACCTGACCGCCGCCTCCCGGATGGAACGCCGATCGGTCGAGCACGACAGCGCCCGGTCGGGAGTCGACGACGACGGCATCGTGGTCGTACAGGTCGGGTCGCTCGTGGCAGAGGTAGACGGCCATTCCTCGACCCTACGAACTCGACCCCGGAGTGCCCGGCATGCGCGCCACTACATTCGCCCCGTGACCGACCCCGACGCCTCGACCGCACCACCGCGCAGCACCCATCAGGCGGTCGCCGACCCCCGCAACGCCGACGTCCAGGTCTGGATCAACGGTGAGTTCTTCCATCGCGACGAGGCCCGGATCTCGGTCTTCGACAGCGCGTTCCTCGTCGGTGACGGCATCTGGGAGGGGATCCGGCTCCACCATGGCGAGTTCGCATTCCTCGATCGCCACCTCGACCGACTGTGGGCCGCGTCACGCGCGGTCGACATCGACATCGGCGGCCGCGCCGAGCTCACCGCCGCGTTGCGTGCAACCGTCGAACGCAACGGGATGGTCGACGACGTCCACGTCCGCCTCATGATCACCCGCGGCACGAAGTCGACGCCGTCCCAGCACCCGTCGAACGTCGTCGGCGGGCCGAACGTGGTGATCATCGCCGAGCACAAGCGGGCCGACCCGGCGGTCACCGATCACGGCATCAGCCTCTTCACCGCGACCGTGCGGCGGCCACCGCCGGACGTCCTCGACCAGCAGCTCAACTGTCACTCGAAGCTCCACGAGGTGATCGCACTGATCCAGGCGGTGGGCGCGGGAGCGGACGAGGCGTTGATGCTCGATCCGCACGGCGCCGTCGCCACGTGCAACGCGACGAACTTCTTCATCGTGCGGCACGGCGAACTGTGGACCTCGACCGGGTTCCACAACCTCGGCGGAATCACCCGAGCCGTCGTGATCGAGGTCGCCCGTGAGGCGGGTCTGGTCGTCGCCGAGCGCGACTTCTCGCTGACAGACGTCTACGCGGCCGACGAGGTCTTCGTCACCGGCACCTTCGGAGGCCTCACGCCGGTGCGGTCGGTCGACGGTCGGCACGTGACCGACGGGATCGGCCCGGTGACCGCCCACCTGACGAGCCGGTACCACGCAGCGGTCGACGCCGACGTGGCCGCCGCGGCAGCCGCCCACTCGACCTCACCGGAACCGTCGGCATGACGTTGCACGACACGGTGCGCGTCAATGTGTGGTCGAGTCCCCGCAACCTCTCGACGGCGATGATGTACGCGTGGCGCGAGCGGGCCGACACCGTCGTGTTCGACGAGCCGCTGTACGCCCACTACCTCCGAGCGACCGGTGTCGAGCACCCGGGTCGGGACGCCGTGCTCGCTTCGCAGAACCCCGACGGCGAGGCGGTCGTCCGCGATCTGATCCTCGCCGAGCACGGGTCGCCGGTCGTCTTCTTCAAGCAGATGGCCAAACACCTCGTCGACCTCGACCGCGAGTTCCTCGGCGAGTGCCACAACGTCCTGCTCACCCGAGACCCGCACGACATGTTGACGTCGTTCCAGGTCCAGGTGCCCGACGCCGACGCGTCGGAGACCGGATTCGCCGAGCTCGTCGAGATCCTCGAGTCGGTGCTCGCCGCCGGGCGGCAGCCGATCGTCATCGAGTCCCAGCGCCTTCTCCGGAATCCCGAGCGCGTCCTCGCCCGACTCTGCGAGCGCCTCGGCCTCACTCCCGATCCGTCGATGCTGTCCTGGCCGGCGGGACCCAAGCCCGAGGACGGCGTCTGGGCCGAGTACTGGTACGACGGCGTCCACCGGTCGACCGGGTGGCAGCCGTCTCGGGCCAAGGACGTCGAACTCCTCCCGTCGCTCGAACCGGTCCTCGCCGAGGTGACCCCGCTGTACGAACGCCTGCTCCCGTTCGCGATCTCGCCCGACTGACGGTCGCCGGTCGACCTCCAGCGTCACATCCAGCGTCGCGGGATCGCGACCACGACGCGGTACGAACCCGCGGCGGTCACCGGTCCGAACGAACGGGAGTCGACGGCTGCGACCTTGTCGTTGTCGCTCGTGACGGTCAGGCGATCGCCGTCGACCCGTTCGACGCGCTTGACGAGCCAGAAGCCGGGCCGCTCGGGATGCTCGACACACCGCACCTCACCCCGCCGGACCCTCGGCCAGCGAAGACCGATGAGGCCCTGGCCGTCGACCAGGGTGGGCTCCATCGAGCGGTCGGCGACGACGAAGCGGCGGATCGGACATCGCCGACGCCGCACGGACGGGCCGACGCCGGGTGACATCGGTCGACGCTCTGGGCGCTCCGTCACCGGTTCAGTGTAGGTTTCGGCGCGACCCCGTCGGGAAGCTCCCGGAGGCGTCGATCCGTCACTCCCACCCAGCACTCAGGAGACATCAATGTTCGGCAAGTTCTTCTCCTCCGCCACCACCGCACACGCCCACTGCGACCTCTACTGCGGTGTCTACGACCCCGCCGAAGCCAAGATCGCGGCACTCTCGTGCGTGAAGACCTGCAACAAGTACGCCGAGTCCGACGACGAGGTCTTCCGGTCCCGCTGCATCTCGGTGAAGGAGCAGCAGGCCGAGAACGCCAAGCACCACCTCATGGTGCTCTGGGCCGACTTCTTCGTGCCCGCCCACTTCGAGGAGTTCCCGCAGCTCCACGAGCTGTTCTGGAAGGCCGTCCACCAGGGCGGCGAGGCCAAGAAGTCGATGGATCCGGCCGTCAGCCAGCAGCTCGTCGACTACATCGACGAGATCGGCGAGATCTTCTGGAAGACCGAGAAAGCGCAGGGAATGGGCGTCTACCCGCCCAGCTGATTCGGGCCACCTGCGCCGCTCGCGGCGCCGGCCGAACTCGGAAACCGTCGGTGCGCCCATCGCATCGACGGTTTCGCCGTTTTCGTGGGCGACCGCCTCCGGCCGCGGTTGTCTAACGTCTCCTCCGTGTCCGAGGGGGTGGAGCAGGTCGACGTCGAGCCGTCGACACGACAGCGGATCCTCGACGCGGCCGTCGACTGCTTCGCCCACACCGGGTACAGCGCGACGTCGTTGAACGACGTCGCGGCCGAGGTCGGCATCCGCCGCCAGAGCCTCCTGCACCACTTCCCGTCGAAGGAGACCCTCTACGAGGAGGTCTTCGAGCAGCTGCTGTCCGACTGGTTCTCGCGCCTCGCGGATGCGATCTCGGTCCAGGCGATCGGGCTCGCAAAGGTCGAGGCGGTTCTCTCGGCCGGCTTCGGCTTCTTCGCCGACAACCCTGCCTACGTCACCCTGATGCGCCGCGAGGCGATCGACGGAGGGAGCCACCTCGCCATCGACCTCGCGGCCACCCTTCGACCGCTGTTCGACGGTGCCGTCGACTACTTCGAGCGCGGCATGGCGTCGGGCGTGTTCCGCCAGCAGGACGCGGCCCAACTGGTGATCACGGGCTACGGAGCGCTGCTCAGCTACTTCTCCGACGCGACGTTCATCGAGGGGCTCGTCGACGGACCCGCACTCGACGACGCGGCGCTCGACCGCCGGCTGACCCACGTGCTCGACATCTTCCGCGCGGCACTGGTCGATCCCGACGCTCGGGCCGACGACCTCGCCGCCATCTGACCGACCCGACAGGGGGACCCCCACCATGACCGACTTCGATCCCGCGCGCGCCGAGCGCTTCGCCCCAGTCGACGAGGCGGTGGTCGAGAGGTGGAGGGGCATCTCCCGGCCGGGCGACGGCATGTTTCCGTCGCTGCTCGGACTCGAGGTGGTCGACGTCCGCACCGACTACTGCCGGATGCGCCTCCCGTTCCGCGATCAGCTCCTCCAGGCCGGGGGAGTCGTGCACGGAGGCGTGATGGCGTCGCTCCTCGACGCGGTCGTGGTCCCGGCCGTGGGCGCGGGACTCGGGCGCGACGCGGTGTTCTCCACGGTCGACCTGCACGTCCAGTACCTGCGCGCGATGTTCGGTGGCGACCGAGCGGAGGACGCGGTGGCCGAGGGCTGGGTGATCCGCCGCGGGCGACGCACCGTGTTCTGCGAGAGCGAGATGTTCGCCGCCACGACCGGACGGCTCGTGGCGAAGTCGGTTCTCACCTACGCGGTCTCCGATCCCGGCACGGTCTCCGATCCCGGCACCTGATTGACCGGGCCGCCGGAGGGCGCGCTTGTACCGTGGCGTCCGTGACGACGAGCGGGACCCTCAGCGAACGTGAATCCAAGGCACTTTTGAGTGGATACGGCGTCCCGATCGCCGCCGAACGCTTCGTCGACACCACCACCGCCGCCGGAGACGCGGCGGAAGACCTCGGGTTCCCGGTGGTGGTCAAGCTCAACGGCGATCGGATCGCCCACAAGACCGAACGCGGTCTCGTGCGCCTGCGACTGGGCGACCGCGCGGCGGTCGAGACCGCGGCGACCGAGCTGCTCGCCGCCGCCCGTCCCGACGACGGCGACGTCGACCTGCTGATCGCGCCGATGATCTCCGGCAACCGAGAACTCATCGCCGGCGTGGTCCGCGACCATCAGTTCGGTGCGATGGTCATGCTCGGCGTCGGCGGGATCCTCGCCGAAGCGGTCGCCGACGTCGTGTTCCGTCCCGCCCCGCTCGACCCGACCAGCGCCCGGGAGATGATCGGCGATCTGCGGACCCAGACCCTCCTCGGTGCGTTCCGCGGAGAGGCGGCGGTCGACCTCGACGCGCTGTGTGAGCTGCTCGTCGGTCTCGGCGCACTCGCCTCCGAGCGGGACGACGTGGCGAGCATCGACATCAACCCGGTCATCGTCACCGCCGACGGAGGTCTCGTCGCGGTCGACGGACTCGTCGAACTCGGCGAGCCCCACGCCCCACCCGCCACCTTGCGACCGCGTCCGAGCGACGACCACTTCCGTGCGCTGTTCGAGCCGCGCGGCGTCGTCGTCACCGGTGCGTCGACCCATCCGGGCAAGTTCGGTTTCGTGTCCCTCCACAACCTCCTCGCGAGTGGATACGAGGGCTCCGTGCACGCCACCAACCTGAAGGGCGAGGAGGTGCTCGGCATCACCACCGTGCCCGACATGGCCGATCTTCCCGACGGGGAGATCGACCTCGCGTTCGTGTGTACGCCGGCGTCGACCAACCCCGACCTGCTGCGGGCGTGCGCCGACAAGGGGATCAGGGCGGCGTTCCTCACCTCGGCCGGATACGGCGAGGCCGGCGACGAGGGGCGCCGAGCACAGCAGGACCTCGTGGCGCTCGCCGACGAACTCGACATCCTGCTCGCCGGGCCCAACGGTCAGGGCGTCGTGTCGACCCCGGTCGACCTGTGCGCCCAGATCGTCGCCCCGTTTCCCCCGGCCGGCCGCATCGGCGTGGCCAGCCAGAGCGGCAACTTCGTGTCGAGCTTCATGAACCACGCGCGCTCGACCGGCGTCGGGATCAGTCGCGCCGTCTCCGCGGGCAACGCCGCAGCCGTCGGCGTGGCCGACTACCTCGATTTCTACGCCGACGATCCCGCGACCGCCGTCGGACTCGCGTACCTCGAGGGCATCACCGACGGCCGGGGGCTGATGGACCGACTCGCCGACGCCGCAGCGCGCAAGCCGCTGGTGATCGTCAAGGGCGGGGCGACCGAAGGCGGCGCCCAGGCGGCCGCCTCACACACCGGCGCGCTGGCGGCCGACGACAAGGTGTTCGACGGAGCGTGTCGCGCCGCGGGGATCACCCGCGCCTCGTCGATCGAGGAGGCGTTCGAGGCTGCCGCCACGTTCGCCACGCAACCGCTCCCCGCCGGTCCGAACGTGATCGTGCTCACCACCGTGGGCGGCTGGGGCGTCGTCACCGCCGACGCGATCACGAGCGACCCGAGGTTGAATCTCCTCGATCTGCCCGCCGACCTCGAAGCCCAGATCGACGGGAAGCTTCCGCCACGGTGGAGCCGCAACAATCCGATCGACTGTGCCGGCGGCGAGACCCGCGACACGATCCCCGAGATCATGGAGATGGTCGCCCGCCACCCCGATGTGCACTCGATCGTGTACCTCGGTCTCGGAATCCAGTCGAACCAGGCGGCCATGATGCGCGACGGCCGCTTCTACCCCGACCACGGACTCGAGCGCATCGTCGACTACCACGAGCGCCAGGACACCCGGTTCGCGGAGGCGGCCGCCGAACTCAGCGAGGCCACCGGGAAGCCGATCCTCACCGCCACCGAGCTCGCAGCCACCGCGCCCGACAACGCAGGCCCGGCGGCGGTGCGCCGGACCGGGCGGCTGTGCTACCCGAGCGGCGAACGTGCGGTCGCCGCCCTCGGCCATCTCGTGCGGCACGTCGAGTTCCGGCGGAACCGCGGCTCGTGACCGATCCCGGTCGATCGGCACCACCGCGCCGCGCCGGCGACCCGGGCCGAGACGGCACTCCGCCCGGCGGACGACCAACCGGCCCACCCCGTCGACCGGGCCCACCGCGACGTCGTCGAGGGCCCGGTCCGGGCGCGATCGTCGTGCTGCTCCTCGTGGCGATCATCCCGGCGCTCGGCCTGCTCTGGTTGTTCCGATGGTCCGACGATCAGATCGTCGACGACGCCGACGTGATCCCGCCGCCGTCATCGACGTTGGTCGCACCACCTCCGGCGCCCGATCCGCTGTTCGACCCGATGCTCAGTTATCGCCGACTCCCGGTGCCGATCTCACTCGACCTCAACGTCGCCCAGTTCGTCACCGACATCACCCCGTTCATCGGAACGCTCAACGCGCAGAGCTGCGTGGCGATCTCGGTCGACGGACAGCTCGTCGGTGAGCAGAACCTCGACCTCCCGGTGCTGCCGGCGAGCAACATGAAGGTCGTGGTCGCCGCCGTGGCGCTCGAGACGCTCGGTCCCGAGTTCCGGTACACGACCCGCGTCACGTCGTCGGCGAGCCCCGACGCCGGCGGAGCGGTCGCCGACCTGGTGCTCGTGGGCGGCGGCGACCCGCTCCTGTCGTCCGACTGGTACCCGACCTCCGGGCTGGAACGTCGGCCCGTGTTCGGACACACGTCCCTCGACACCCTCGCCGACCAGGTGGTGGCCGCCGGGGTGTCGAGCGTGAGCGGATCCGTGCTCGGACTCGGCGACCGGTACGACGACGAGTTCGTCGCCCCCGGCTGGGGTCCGGGTGTGGCGGGCCTCGACGCAGGCCCCTACGACGCGCTGCTCGTGAACGACGCCCGGGTCCTCGGTGAGGACCAGCGGGCGTCGGATCCGAACGCCGGAGCGGCCCGCGAGTTCGCTCGCCTCCTCATCGAGCGGGGTGTGTCGATCGGGGGCGGGACGAGCTCGGCACTCGAGATGCCCGCCGGAGCCGACGCGGTCGAACTCGCCTCGATCCAGTCGGTGCCCCTGCCACAGGTTCTCGACGAGATGCTGCTCAACAGCGACAACAACACCGCCGAGTTGATGCTGAAGGAGATCGGCCTCGCGTCGAGCGGTGACGCCGAGGGGACTCGCCAAGCCGGCATCGACGCCGTGGTCGCTGCGCTCGGCTCGTGGGACGTCGACACGACCGGGCTGCGGATCGACGACGGGTCGGGCCTGTCCCTCGACAACCGACTCACCTGCCGCTCGCTGGTCGACGTGCTCGCCCGGTATCCGGCCGACGGACCGATCGGCGCGGCCCTGCCCGTCGCCGGCGAGACCGGGGCGCTGTCCGACGTGTTCATCGGGCATCCGGTCGAGGGTCGCCTCAGCGGGAAGACGGGCACGCTCAACAATCCGCCGTTCAACGCCGATCCGCCGGCCGTGAAGGCGCTCTCCGGGTACGTGCCGGTCGACGGCGGATCCGCGGTCGAGTACGCGCTCGTCCTCAACGGACCGACCATCTCCGACCAGAGCGAGTACCTGCCGGTCTGGGACGACCTCGCCGATGTGCTCGCGACCTACCCCTCCGGCCCGACCCCCGCCCAGCTCGCGCCGAGGTGACCATGGCGGGAACGCGTCAGCACGGACCTCGCGACGGGGGCTCGGAGATCGAGAGTCGTCGCGGAGCGGACGGCGGCGACGCACGCGCCGGGACGACCGACGAGCCCGACGGGGCCGACGAGCGGATCGAGTTGGTCGCCGAACCGATTCGCTACCGCCGGACCCCTCTCGCGGCGCTGCTCGTCGTGGCGCTCATCCCGGCGATCGGTCTGTACGTGCTGACCCGGTGGGCCGATGGTCGGGCCGACGAGTACGAGGCGAGCCGAGATGCACTCGCGGCGGCCGAACGGCGAGCGCCCGATCCCGGCCTGCTCGAGCCCGACCTCGAGGGCTCCATCGACGACGCCCTCACCGGCGCGCCGACACCCGGCGTCGGCGACGACACGAGCATCGACGACGAGCCCGTCGGTGTGGACGCGGGCTCCGCACTCCTCGACACGCGCGTGTTCGACTACCGCCGGGCTCCCGACGCGATCGCCACGATCGTCGCGGCTCGCCGACTCGCCGCCGAGGTCGAGCCGGTCTTCGCATTCCTCGACCCGACCTCCTGCGCCGCGGTGTCCGCCAGCGGGGTCACCGTCGCATCGTTCAACGCCGACGTTCCCGTGATCCCGGCCTCGGTGCAGAAGCTCGTCGTCGCCGCGGTCGCGCTCGACGTCCTCGGCCCCGATCACCGGTTCGCCACCTCGGTCGCGGTCCCGCCACCGCTCGACGGCGAGGTCGCGGGAGACGTGTTCCTCATCGGCGGGGGGGATCCGCTGCTGACGAGCGACGACTTCCCGATCCTCGACGATCCGCGTCCCGCATTCGGGACGACGTCGCTCGACGTGCTCGCCGACGCCGTGGTCGCGGCCGGCGTCACCCGGATCCGAGGAAGTGTCATCGGCGACGGCACCCGCTACGACGACGAGTTCGTCGTCGACACCTGGGGTGAAGGGATCGCCGGTGTCGACGCCGGGCCCTACGACGCGCTCCTGGTCAACGACGCCCGCGTGCGCGGGATCTCGTCGCGGCTCGACGACCCCAACGAAGCGGCGGCCCGCGAGTTCGTCCGACTGCTCGGCGAGCGCGGAATCGTGGTCGACACCGGATGGGGGAGCGGGGCGGCATCGACGCTGGTGCCCGTGGTCGGCACCGTCGAGTCGGAACCCCTCGCGACCGTGGTCGCCGAGATGCTGACGACGAGCGACAACAACACCGCCGAGATGCTCCTGAAGGAGCTGGGCGTCGTCGCACAGGGCAATGGCTCACGGGCCGCCGGGCTGGCCGTGCTGCGCGACCGTCTCACCGCCTGGGGGATCGATCTCGACGGCATCACGCTCGTCGACGGCTCGGGACTCAGCACCGGGAACCGACTCACCTGCGCCGCGGTCCTCGAACTGCTGCAGCGGTTCCGCGGGACGGCACTCGACGCCGGACTGGCGGTCGCCGGACGATCGGGCACGCTCCTCGACGAGTTCACCGAATCGCCGGTGCTCGGCCGCCTCCGCGCCAAGACCGGCACGCTGTCGAATCAACCGTTCGACGTCGATCCGCCGGCGGTGAAGGCGCTGGCCGGCTACGTCGACGCCGACACCGACTCGGCGTTGGAGTTCGTGGTGATCGCCAACTCGGCCGACGTGAGCGAACCCACTCGGTACCGACCGCTGTGGTCGGCCTTCGGCGACCGATTCGCGACGTATCCGGACGGACCGGGCAGCTCCGACCTCAGGCCGTCCGTCGACGGCTGACGCCCGCTCTGCGCGCGGGCGTCGGCAACGCACTCGGGTGCGCGCCGCCACCGCGGTCGGCGTAGGTTCGACGCCATGGCGGTGATGCCCATGTTCCCGCTCGGAAGTGTGTTGCTCCCCGGCGGCGTGCTGCCGCTCCACGTGTTCGAGCCCCGGTATCGCCAGATGGTGATCGACATGCTCGCCGACGACGACGGCGAACCGGAGTTCGGCCAGGCATTGATCACGCATGGCTGGGAGTCGGGTGGTGGTGACGAACGAGCATCGATCGGCACCGTGGCCCGGATGATCCAATGCGAGGCGCTGGACGGCGAACGGTATGCACTCGTCGCCGTCGGAACCCGCCGGATCAAGATCAACGCCTGGCTGCCGGACGACCCGTATCCGCTCGCCGACGTCGACGACTTCCCCGACGTCGATCCCGATCCACCGAACCTGGCCGTCGAGGTGGCCGCCACGCACAGCCGCGTGCGGGCGGTGCTCATGCTCGCCGCCGAGGCCGGCGAGGTCCACGTCGACGCGACCGAGACCGAGATCGCCGACGACCCGCTCGTCGCCACCTACCACCTGTCGGCGCTGGCCCCCGTCGGCCCCGCCGATCGCTACCGACTCCTCGCCGCCGAGGGGCCCACGGAGCGACTCCGCATCCTCGACGAGGTTCTCGAAGACGTCGAGGCCGTCATGCGCTTTCGACTCGGCTGAGCGGCGCTCGGCCACCCGCGCCCGAGCGGCCGGGCGGCCGCCGGGCGACCTGCCGCCGGGTGGGTGCTCGGCGAGAGGTGCCCGACCACTCCCAGGGTCTGCTACAACATCGCCTGTGGCCGAACGAGATCCCGTGACGACACGACCCGCCGCCAAGCAGGACGACGCCTCACTGGGCGAGGTGGTCGAGTTCGTCAAGGCGTACGCCAGGCAGGAGGTCGTCGGGCCGCTCAAGGGCGCCGGACGGTGGATCGCGTTCGGTGCCGCCGGAGCGTTCACGCTGGGTCTCGGGCTGGTGTTCCTGCTGCTCGGCCTCCTGCGAGTGCTGCAGTACGAGTGGGAGTTCTCGTCGAGCGGATCGTCGTCGTGGCTCGCCTACTTGATCGCGTTGGTGGCGACCCTGGTCCTGTTGGGGCTCACCCTGTGGCGCATCAGCAAGTCCACACTCAACAACGAACCCAAGTGAACGGACGAGACGGAGGAGACGGCGAGATGGCCAAGAACGACGTTCCCGAGACCCCGGCGACCATCACGCCCGACGACCTGCGGGCCAAGATGCAAGCGTTCCAGGGCGACGTGCAGGGCAAGGTCGACGACAAGAAGTCGACCATCGCCGCTGCGGCCGGCGGCGCCGCGATGGTGCTGATGATCGTGATGTTCCTGCTCGGCAAGCGATCGGGCAAGAAGAAGAGCGCCGTCGTCGAGATCCGTCGCGTCTGATCCATGGCACTGCTGCCGTACGCCCTCCGACCCAGGGTCATCATCCGCCGCAAGGCGATCTGGTCGGGCCTCCTCGGACCCAGCACCTTCTGGAAGGTCGTCGCCGTGTGGGTGCTCGGCAAGGACACGATCAAACGAGCGGTCGGCAAGAACCCCGAGGCTCTCGGCACGTTCTCGGTGGCCACCGACAACTTCGTCAACGTCATCAACGCGAAGCCGCTCACGAAGAAGCAGCAGAAACAACTCGGCATCACCAAGGCGACCATCGCCGCGGCAGCCGAGGCCGCCGTCCGTGAGAAGCGCCCCGACGCCGGCATCGACCTCAAGATGTGAGCGACGGTGTGGGTCAGACACACACTGTCGATTTCGTAGGCTCGGGTCGCCATGAGGGTCCTGCTGCGCAACCCGAAGCGGGAGATCGACGTCCCGGGTGATCGCACGGTCAATCACCTGCTCGACGGGCTCGATCTGGTCCGTGAGTCGCACCTCGTGATCCGCAACGGAACGCTGGTGCCGGGGGACGCACGCCTCGCCGAGGACGACGTGATCGAGATCCGCCCGGTCATCTCCGGAGGCTGACCCTGAGCCGGGCACCCAGCAAGTGCCGCTCGTGCGGCGAGCCGGCGGTCATCGACCTTCCGCGTCACAACGCCAACTTCTGCGCCGAGCACCTCCTGCAACTGTGCCGACGCCAGGTCGAGAAGGCGATCGACGACTTCGACATGCTGTCGCCGGGCGACCGGGTGCTCGTCGCCGTCAGCGGAGGGAAGGACTCGCTGGCCGTCTGGGACATCCTCATCGAGCTCGGCTACGACGCCGACGGTTTCTACGTCGGACTCGGCATCGGTGACTACTCCGACGAATCGACCGGGTACGTCCGCCGATTCGCCGAGGAACGCGGCCTCACGCTCCTCACGGTCGACCTGCGCGACGACTACGGCTACGACGTCCCGACCGCGGCTCGGGCCACGAAGCGGGTGCCCTGCTCGGCGTGCGGCATGTCGAAGCGCCACCTGTTCGACTCGGCCGCACGCGACGGCGGCTACGACGTGGTCGTCACCGGGCACAACCTCGACGACGAGGCCGCCGTTCTCTTCGGCAACGTGCTCCGGTGGGACGTCGATTCGCTGTCCCGACAGGCCCCGATGCTGCCGGCCCGCCACGGCTTCCCGAAGAAGGCGAAGCCGCTGGTCCGGCTCACCGAGCGGGAGACGGCTGCGTGGTGTCTCCTGCGCGGCATCGACTACCTGGTCGAGGAGTGCCCGATCGCCGAGGGGAACCGGCACCTCCACTACAAGAACGCCCTCAACGCGATCGAAGCCGAGTCGCCCAGCGCGAAGGCGGCGTTCTACCTTGAGTTCCTCGACAAGATGTCGCCGATCCTCGCCGACCACTCGCGGGCCTCGGCCGGGGATCTCCGCGAGTGCGCGTCCTGCGGTGCGCCGACCACCACCGAGGTCTGCGCGTTCTGTCGGCTGGTCGCCACGGCGTCGGCTCACGAACCGGTCCCCGTCGATCTGGTGCTCTCTCGCCGAAAGCGATAGGAAGTCCCGGTGACCCGACCCTTCGCCGTGGGCGACATGGCCCTGCTCCTCGACGTGAAGAAGAGGCGCTACCTGATCGACGTCGAGGCGGGTGGCGAGTTCCACAGCCACGCCGGCTTCGTCCGCCACGACGACATCGTGGGGACGCCCGAGGGCACGACGGTCCGCTCTACCAAGGGCGCCGAGTACATCGTGCTGCGGCCGACGCTCGAGGACTTCGTCGTCGAGATGCCGCGCGGTGCGCAGGTGATCTACCCGAAGGATCTCGGCCCGATCTGCCTCCTGGCCGACATCGGCCCGGGCATGAAGGTGTTCGAGTCGGGCATCGGGTCGGGCGCTCTGTCGATGACGATGCTCCGCTACGGCGCTGAGATCACGGGGTACGAGATCCGCGAAGACTTCGCGAACCGCGCCCGGACGAACGTCCGCAGCTTCCTCGGCGCGGACGCGCTCGAACGCTACGACGTCCACATCGGCGACAGCTACGAGGGCATCGATGTGGCGCTCGGGCCGTTCGACCGCGTCGTGCTCGATCTGCCCGAGCCGTGGCGCGTCGTGCCCCACGCCGAGTTCGTCCTCCGTCCGGGTGGTCTTCTGATCGCGTACACCCCGTCGATCATGCAGGCGTCTCAGGTACGCGAGGCGCTGAAGGGCCGATGGATCGACGCGCGGACCCTCGAGGTGCTGCACCGCGGCTGGCACGTCGACGGCCAGGCGGTGCGACCCGACCATCGCATGGTCGCCCACACCGGCTTCCTGTCGATCGCCCGATTCCTCGGTAAGCCCTCCCGAGTCGATCCCGCGAGTCGCGAGCTGTCCGACACCGAGTGACCCAGGGGTGTGACCCCAGAGGTTCTGGTCACTCCTCCCAGCAGCTCGTCCAGGGGACACCCGGGATCATGGGCAGTGGAACGGGTCGGCCACCATTGCTGTTGCCGCCTGCCTGTCCGTGGACGTTGCGGAGCCGGTACGCGAAGCAGACGTCGGGGTGAGTCACCTCGTTGCCCACGAGCAGCACGTCGTCGACGTCGCGCAGGATGATGAAACCGTCGCGGAACGTGTTGCCGAGGATCCGAAAGCCGGCGGTGTCGTAGACGAAGAAGCCGCACCCGTCGCACTCGTTCTCGTAGATCCAGTTGAGGGTCGAGTTCGGGCGGGTTCCCTCGAATCGCCCGGCGTAGCCGATGATGCCGACCCGTCCGTTCACCCCTCCGTTGCGCACCTCGATCGTGTTGCGACGAATCGTCTGATCGGCGAGGCGCCAGAACACGATCGGCGCGTCGAGGTTGCTGTTGCCTGCGCCCTCCTCGAACCGGTTGTCCTCGATGAGCACGTTCCGACCGTCGGTGTTGACGACGTCGCCACCCGCGTTGTGATGGAAGTGGTTGCGGCGGATGGTGATGTCCTCGCTGCGGTAGATGAGGCTCTCGACGTTGATGCCGAACTGGGGGGCCGCACCGCCGGTGTGGTGGATCTCGTTGTCGTCGATCAGCACGCGGACGCCACCGACGATCGAGATCCCCTGACGGCGATTGCGGTCGAACTCACTCCCTCGGATCGTGATGTCACTGACGAACGATCCGGGACCGGTCTGCCCGACGAGGAGGATGCCGTCACCCGTCGCATCGACGAGCCGCACGTCGTCGACGAGAACCCGGGCGCTCCCGGTCCAGATGCAGATCAGGTGTCCCTCGTCGTGATCGACGGCGCCGTCGGAGGGCCGTGGCGTGAACACGTGGGTGTCACGGTCGCCGACGATCGTGCCGCCGCGGATGATGACGTCGGTGCTCCTGGTCACGCCCACGACGCACGAGTTCCACCGGTCGTGCGTCGCCTGGCGGAGGACGGCGCCGTCGTCGAGCGCGAGCGCGAATCGCTCCGGGAGTTCGATTCCGCCCGTGTAGTCGGCGTTCCGTTCGATGCCGATCAGGTACGTCCCGGCCGGAACCTCGAAGGTGCCGAGTCCGAGGCCGGCGGCGTGATCGATCGCCGCTTGGAACCCGTTCGTGGTGGCGACGCTGTCGGTTCCGTTCGTCGGGACACCCCAGGCTGCGGGGTCGAACACGTAGGTCCCCGGCGCGATGTCGGGGAGTGCCGGCGTCGGACCACCGGCACCGACCGGCTCGATGCGAC
>JBCDAK010000080.1:0-19525 GCA_039185545.1 Actinomycetota bacterium | reverse complement strand
GGGCGGCTCCGGAGCTACGTTCCGGGAGCGGTGGGGAGCGACGACGACAGAGGCGCACTCGGAGAACGCGTCGATCGTCGCTTCTTCGACGACACCTCGTCGAGCCTCGATCGATTCGGCGCGCTGCTGTTCCTCACGGTCGTCAGCGTCGGGACGCTGTCGCTCATCGATCTCGAGGCCATCTCCGACGACGTCGTGCGGGGGATGGCATCCCTGGTGCTGTCGGTCACGACCGGCGCCACCCTGGTGCTCGCGTTCCGCGCAGCCGGCGTCGTGCGACGATGGCGTCGAGTCGCCGAGGTCGTGGTGATCATCGCCGCCGTCGCCACCGTCATCGCCTTGATCGTCGAACTGACGAGCGAACGCGACCTAGCGACGGCACAGGGCACCCGACCCTCCATCGCATGGGTCCTCATCGCACTGATCTCGCCGTTCGCGGTGGTCCATCGCCTGTTGCAGCACCGACGCGTCACCGTGCAGACACTCGCTGGAGCCGTGTCGGCCTACCTCCTCATTGCGATCGCTGCGTGCTACGTGTTCTTCTCGATCGACGCCTTCCTCGACGACGGGTTCTTCGGAGAGGCCGGCACCCGCTCCCACGAGTTCATGTACTTCAGCCTCGTGACGATCACCACGCTCGGCTACGGCGATCTCTCGCCCGTCGAGCCGGTCGCCCGACTGGCCGCCACCGGCGAGGCGGTCATCGGTCAGGTGTATCTCGTGACGTTCGTGGCCATGGTCGTGGGCCTGTTCATCCAGCAGCGCGACGCGTCGTGACGTCGCTGTGCGGACTCGCCGCAGGTCGGATGATCATCACGGTCTGACTTCACCAACCGGACTCCGTGGCATCGCCCCTGACATCGCCAGGCACCGATGCGCTCCCCGACGTACGCTCCATTGTCGGCCCGCCAGTCATTGTCGACTCCGGTCGGCGAGCGCGGTGGAGCCTGCCGGCCCGGTAGACAGCAAGCGTCGCGTTCCCTCGGACCCATCATCCGAACCCGACGACGGCGGCACGACCGCGATCTCCGTGAGACCCGAGATCGCCCAGGCCACCGAAAGTGAGGTGTTCGTGTTGGCAGACGCGACCGGGCGCCGGCAAGGTCGCTTCTGACCTCGGCAAGGTGCGGTCGACTTGGCAGAAGCGATTCGACGTGATCGTCAAATCGAGCGGGCTGCGTTGTCGAAGCGGGTGTACTGGCCGAGGAAGACCAGACGTTTGGTGCCGATCGGACCAGCGCGGTGCTTGGACACGATCACCTCGGCCGAGCCCTTGTCGGGTGACTCCTCGTTGTAGACCTCGTCGCGGTACAGGAACATCACGACGTCGGCGTCCTGCTCGAGCGATCCCGACTCGCGCAGGTCGGCCAGCATCGGTCGTTTGTCGGACCGCGCTTCGAGCTGACGGCTCAGCTGGCTGAGCGCCACGATCGGACACTCGAGCTCGCGGGCGAGCACCTTCAGGTTTCGGCTGATCTCGCTGACCTCGAGCTGGCGGTTCTCGGGCTTGCCACTGCCGCTCATGAGCTGGAGGTAGTCGATCACGATGCAGGCGAGCCCGCCGTGCTGGGCCTTGAGCCGGCGGGCCTTGGCGCGGATCTCCATCACGGTGACCTGGGGGTTGTCGTCGAGGAACAGCGGGCACTCGAGCCGGCCGACGGCCAGCCCGATCTTCGACCAGTCGGCTTCGGTGAGCCGTCCGGTGCGCAGCTTCGTGGAGTCGACCTTGGCCTCGCTCGACAGGATGCGCTGAGTCAGCTCGGCGTGGCCCATCTCGAGCGAGAAGACCAGGACCGGACGCCCGTCGTTCTTCGCGATGTGTGTCGCCAGCCCGAGCCCGAACGCCGTCTTGCCCATCGCCGGTCGCGCGCCCACGATGTTGAGGGTGCTCGGCTGCAGTCCCGAGAGCAGCTCGTCGAGATCGTCGTAGCCGGTGGCCGTTCCGGTGATGGTGTCGCCGCGCTCGAAGTTCTCCTCGAGCTGGTCCATCGTGAGGTTCAACAACTCGTTGATGGGGCGAGTGGTGTCGGACACCTTCTCGTCGGCGATCTGGAAGATCCGACTCTCGGCCTCGTCGACCGCCTTGCGGGCGTCGTCGGGTTCGTTGAACGCCAGCTCGGTGATCTCACCCGCGGTCTGGATGAGCCGCCGCAGCAGAGCGGTGTCCATGACGATCTGGGCGTAGTGCTCGGCGCCCGAGACGGACGGCGTGGCGTTCTGCAGCTCGTTCAGTCGTTCGATGCCGCCGACCTCGTCGAGGAGGCCATGGCGACGGAGCTCGTCGGACACCGTGACCACGTCGACCGGACCCGACGTGGAGTAGATCGACCGGATCGAGTCGAAGACGTGCTGATTGGCGGGGTTGTAGAAGTCGGATGCGCTCAGGCCCGCCTCGCCGACCACGCCGATGGCCTCGCGCGACAGCAGCAGCGCACCCAACACCGACTCCTCCGCCTGCAGGTTGTGCGGCGGGACGCGCCGGCGTGGACCACCACCTCGTCCACCCCCACCGCCGTCGCGGGGATCGTCGGGATCGATCGGGAACTGTTCGTCGCCGGCCATGAGCGGGTCATTCTCCACGGGTCGCGCTGTGTGACGGAAGGGGAACAACCGACCAAATCGCTGTTGACAGCCCTGTGGGTAACTGTGGACAACACGCGCGAATCGCGCGAGATCCCCTGTGGACAGCCGCGTGAGGGAACAACCACTTTAAGTGGTGGAACCCTGCTCGTGGAGGTGATGGCCGTGTCACGCCGTCGGCGCACACGGCCGACATCACTCGGCGGCGACGACGTCGATGGTGATGGGGAACGAGACGTCGGCGTGGAGCGACGCCGTGACCTGGTGCTGGCCCGTGGTCTTCACGCCGTCGACCTCGAGGGCTCGACGATCGAGTTCGACCTCGGTCTGGGCCTGCACGGCCTCGACCACGTCAGTCGCCGACACCGAGCCGAAGAGCTTGCCCTCCGCGCTGGCCTTGGCCTCGATCGTGATGACCTTCGGCACGAGCGTGCTCGCGATGGCCGTGGCGGCCTCGCGAGCATCGTGGTCCTTCGCGTCGCGCGAGGCACGCATCTTCGCCGCCTGCTGGACCGCCCCTGCCGAGGCCTTGATGGCCTTGCCCTTGGGGAGCAGGAAGTTGCGGGCGTGACCGTCGGCGACGTCGACGATGTCACCACGCTTGCCGAGACCGTCGACATCGGCACGGAGGATCACCTGCATGATCAGACCTCCTCGCCATCGGCGACGGCGACATCGGCACCGTCGGCCTCGACCACGTCGACACCCTCGGGCAGCTCGCCGTCGGTGGCCGTGGTCTCGTCGGCGTTCTCGGGCATCGGCATGTCGCGGTCGCCGCGCTCACCCCGACGTCCGCCGGTGCGGGTGGACGCCACACGCCGCGTGTACGGCAGGAGCGCCATCTCGCGAGCGATCTTGATGGCGTTGGCGACCTCGCGCTGCTGCTGGAGATCGTTGCCCGCGACCCGCCGGTTGCGGATCTTGGCGCGATCACTCATGAAGCGGGTGAGCAGGTCGACGTCCTTGTAGTCGACGTACTCGACCTTCTCGATGACGAGGACGCTGGTCTTCTTCTTGAACTTGCGGGGATTGGCCTCGCGGGAGCGGGCCTTGTTCTTCTTGCTGGCCATGATGGAACCTCGGATGAAACCTTCGTGAGTTCTGTCGTTCGACGGGGGTCAGAACGGCTCTTCGTCGCCGTACACGGGATCGGGTGCGGGGGCGGCGGCGCCACCGCCACCACCGCTGGGTGCCGAGTCGCGTGAGATCCGCTCGACCTGCGCCTGCGCCCAGCGGAGGCTGGGGCCCAGCTCGTCGGCGACGATCTCGGTGATCGACCGCTTCTCGCCCTCGCGGGTCTCGTACTCGCGCTGCTCGAGGCGGCCCGTGACGATGGTGCGGCTGCCCTTCGCGAGGCTCGCCGCAGCGTTCTCGCCCAGATCACCCCAGGCGACGATGTTGAAGAACGAGACGTTCTCTTCCCACTCGTTGGTCTGACGGTTCATCCAGCGGCGGTTGACCGCCATGCCGAACGAGGCCACCGCACGGCCGCTCTGCGTGTACCGCAGTTCGGGGTCGCGGGTGAGGTTGCCGACGAGCGTGACGCTGTTCTCGGATGCCATGTGCGTGCTCCTCTCGTGAGACGTCGGGTCAGCCGACCTCGACCGCCATGCCGCGGCGCTCGGCTTCGGCGTCGGGCAGACGGATCAGCTTGTGGCGGACGACGTCGTCCGCGAGACGGAGCGTGCGCTCGAGTTCGTCGAGAGCGCCCGGCTTCGAGACGATCTCGGCCACCAGGTAGTACCCGGCCGGCTTCTTGTTGATGGGGTAGGCGAACTGGCGCTTGCCCCACCAATCGATCTTGCCGTGGAGCTCGGCGCCGGCGGACGACACGCCGTCGGTCACCTGCTTCATCCAGGCCTGTGCCTTGGGATCGTCGACGTCGCCGTCGATGATCACCATCAGTTCGTAGCCGCGACTCATCGGCTCGGTACCTCCCTCCGGATCCCCTCGGTCACGATCGGTGAGACGAGCGGGAGCCCCGGGCCACTCGGACGTCGGGGCAGGGTGAATATGGACCGCATCACGCTAGCGGCGGTGTGGTGCCTCGCGTCGCGGTGGGTGCCGGCCGAACGGATCATGCGGCTCATCCTGACGCTGGGGTGCGACAGGGTTCCCCGACGTGTCGCCGCTCGATGCGCCGTCACCCGCCGATGCATCCGGGCACCGCGTCAGGATCGAGCAACTCGATGCTCGATCCTGGGCCGATGCGCAGAGCGCCGAGCTCTCCCTGCACGACCTCGACCGCGAACCGGTACTCGGCGTCGGGTCGGTACCGGGTGCAGCCGGCCGACGTCGCCTGGATGCAGGGTTCCATGTCGGTCGCGGCGACGAACGCTCCGTCGGCGGCGAACCAGGCGATCGACAGCGGCATCGGAGTCTCGAACATCACGAAGTTCGACGTCGAGGGCTCGTCCCAGGTGAACAGCATCCCCCCCGGCTCGCCCAGGTCGGTCACGCGGCGAAGCCCCTGGCTGCGGTCATCGGACTCCGCAGCGAGCCAGAGGCAGACCTCGCACACGTCGCCGGCCGCCGACGTGAACCGTGCCCCGATCACGTCGAATCCGATCGGCTCCACCCCGGGCACGAACCCGTCCGGCAACTCGTCGGCCGACACGGCACGCGCGACGTCCTTCGCCGTCGATCCGGACTCGCCCGTCTCGACGATGGCCGGCTCGGCATCGACCGACGCTGGTTCGTCGATCACCAGCGTCCGCCGCGTCTCGGAGGACGTCGCTGCGTCACTCGCGACCGAGTCGTCCGGAGCGGAGGGGTCCTCCGGCTCGGCGGCGGCCGTCGCATCGGGGGAGTCGCTCGACGCGACCGACGTGGACGGGGGTCCGGTGTCCTCCTCGCCCGTCGCCGGCGCCCCTACGTCGTCGCCACCCGAACACGCCACCGCAGCGGCGAGCACGACAGCGAGGAGAGTCGCCGCTCGGCGGCTCAACGTCGACCGCGGCCGAGCGGGATCACCCGGAGGAGGTGATGCCATCGGCATTCGATGCAGGCCTCGACGACGTATGCCGAGAGGTCCTGCGACCGCCGGTTGAGCTCGCTCAGTTCCTTCTTCGTCGACACGCACCGCCCCGCGGGACCGATGCCGTGGCCGAACACGTAGGTGACCAACCGCAGGTCGCACTCCTCGCAGATCGGGCACACGGTCGACGTCTGGGTGCCGACGTTGCGTGCGGCGCGGATGAGCTCGGGGTGCGCATCACACACCGTCTCGAGCGGGACCCGACCGCGTCGCACCTCGGCGATGAGCATCCGCCTCGCCAGGCGATGGTCGACGATGCCGCGCGCGCCGGAGTCGCCTCCGCGCAGGGCTGTCGCCGTGAACGCCATGGCTCGCGAGGGTAGCGGCCACCCGTGTCGAGGCCCGCCGCCCAGCCCACTGCAGAGCCTCGTCCCGTCGGTCGGCGAGACGCACCGCTCTCGAGCCGCGACGCTCACCGTTCGGGACGGCGGACGTGTCCCGGTCCGCCACCCGGTCACCGGGCAGACTGTGTCGGTGACAGCGAACATCTCGTACGGACCCGACGTTCCGGGAGACGCTGAGCTGCGGCTCTGCGGCGACGTCTCGGGTGCCAAGCGAGCCGTCGAGCTCGGGATCTCCGATGCACAGAATTCGATCGCGTTCGCCCGCGCAGGCGGCAAGGCGATCGCCGTCGATCCCGACCCGGTGCGGGTCGCTGCGATGCGAGAACGTGCCGAGCGCGAGGAGGTCACGGTGCAGTGCCTCGAGGCCGACCTCGCCGACCTCGGCGACATCGCCTCGGCGAGCTGTCACGTGGTGGTCGCCTCCCACACGATCGGTGAGGTCGACGACCTGGGCCGGCTGCTGCGCCAGGTGCACCGCATCCTCGAGACGAGCCATCCGTTCGTCATCGCGATCGATCACCCCTTCGCCGCGGTCAACGCCGGGCACCCGTACGGCGCCGGTGCACGCACGATCAGCGACTGGTTCACCGCGCTGGGACGGGCGAACTTCCGGGTCGACCAGCTGAAGGAGCTGGGCGTCAGCCCCACCGAACCGATGCCGACCACGCTGGTCCTGCGCGCCCGCAAGGAAGGTTCGTAGATCCGTCCCTCCCCGACGGATGTCCGACCCACTCACGTCAGCGCATGTTCGCGAGTCCGCAAGATGCGCTGACGCGGACTGCCGTGCTCGCCGCTCACGTCAGCGCACGTCGAAGATTCCGCAAGATGCGCTGACGCGGACTCATCGATGGATCAGGACATCGCGGGCTGGACGATCCGTCGCTCGATGGTGATCCACGCGTAGGACAGCGCCCCGAGCACCACCGGGAACGCGAGCTGGACGACTCGGTACACGGCGACGGCCAGGGCGGTCTCGTCGAGCGGTGCGCCGAACGTGACGAGGACCGGGATGTACGCCCACTCGACGATGCCGACACCACCCGGCGTGATCGGGACGGCGGCGAGGAGGTTCGCCACGCCGAACGCGACCAGCACCCCGATCGGGTGGACCGAGATCCCGAACGCGCGAAGGATCAGCCACAGCGACAGTGCGTCGAGCAGCCAGTTCGCGCTCGCCCAGCCGATCAGGCGAGCGATGAGGCGGCGGTCGGCGAGCAGTGCCTCGAGCCGTCCACCGAACTCGCGCAGTGCCCGCAGCACCCGCTGAGGGTTCCGGCCGACACGCACCAGCAGCCGGCCGACGAGTCGCTCGATGCGGCTCTCCCCCTCGACCAGCGAGACGAGGAGGAGTCCGATCACCATCATCGTGATGATCCCCACCAGAGCCGCCACCACGTACACGGCGTTGAAGCCGAACGCGGGGATCGACACCACGAGCGCCAGCCAGAGGAGTGCGTTGAGGACGAACGCGGACACGACGGCCGCCGACGCCAGCGCCGTCGTCGCCCCGATGGCCGTGACACCGGCGTTCGTCATGAGACGGATCCCGACGGCCGGTCCGGCTGCGGCTCCACCGGGAACCACCGAGGTGATCGCCCGCGTCACGAGCTGGATCCGGACCAGGCGACACAGCGAGACCTTCGCCCGATCGACGCCCATCGCCGCCCGGGTCATCACCGAGTACGCGACGAGCGCGACGAGATGCACTCCGACCGCGACCGCAAGGAGAGCTGTGGCGACCTCCGACACGTCGGACGCGGCATCACCGACGCGGACAGCGAGCGGAACCCCGAGGTAGTACAGAACGGCCGCCGCGACGGCGACGCGGACCAACAGCCGCCGCGGACCTCGCCAGTGCGATCGAACCCGCTCACGGACTCCCCCCACGATCGAGATGATGGCACGACAGTGACTCGTCGTCACGCGACGAATCGGAGTGCTCCGACGCCAACGACCGACGCCGCGAGGGAGGCCGTGACGGCTCCGGCGCAGACCCTCAGAGCCCGATCAGCCCGACGAAACCCGAGCGCAGATCGGTCGCTCGGACAGCCCGCCCGACGAGGTGACCCTGTACGCGATCGCACCCGAGGTCACGCAACCGGGCCAACTGCAGTTCGGTCTCGACACCCTCGGCGGTGACCGTGAGGCCGAGAGCATGACCGAGGTGGACCACGGCCGACACGATCGTCGTGTCGTTCGCCTCGATGCCGAGGCCGTGGACGAACGACCGGTCGACTTTCAACTCCTCGACCGGGAAGTGCTTCAGGTACGTCAGTGAGGAGTACCCGGTGCCGAAGTCGTCGACCGTCAGGTGGACGCCGAGATTGCGGAGTTCGCGCAGCGCGGTCGTGGCGGTCGCGACGTCGCTCAGCAATGCGGTCTCGGTGATCTCGAACCACACGGCGTCGGCCTCGACTCCGGTGGTGGTGAGTGCGTCGCGCACCACGCCGACGAAGTCGGGGGACGCGAGCTGGCGCGCTGCGAGGTTGATCGAGAGCTGCACGTCGCCGACCTCGGGGCTCTCGACCCGCCATGCCGAGAAGACCGCGAGGGAGTCGCGCAGCAGGCGCTCGCCGAGCTCGACCAGGAGACCGGCGGCGTCGGCGATCGGGAGGAACGCATCGGGCTCGACGATGCCGCGCTCGGGATGATCCCAGCGGGCCAGCACCTCGAGCTTGCCGACCCGTCCGGTCGTGAGGTCGACGATCGGCTGGAAGAACGGGACGATCTCGTCGTTGGCGATCGCCCGGCGGAGGTCGGCCGTGGTCTCCAGCGCACCCGCCGTGTCGCGGTGCTGATCGCCGTCGAACTCGGTGACTCGATCTCGACCCGACGACTTCGACACGTACATCGCCGCGTCGGAATCGCGCAGCATCCGGTCGGCCGTGAGATCGGGACGGTCATTGGTGGCGACGCCGATCGACGCCGTGACCACGATCTCGTTGCCGTCGATCGCCACCGGCTCGCGCATGGCGGCGAGCAGTCGGTCGGCGACACGGCCGACGTCGAGCGGGGCGGACCCCTCGTTGTCGGAGCCGTCGACGATCACGACGAACTCGTCGCCGCCGATGCGAGCGACGTGGTCGCCGTCGCGCATGACCGACCGGAACCGGTCGGCGATCTCGCGGAGCAGTCGGTCACCGACCGCGTGACCCAAGCTGTCGTTGACGTTCTTGAAGTTGTCGAGGTCGATGAACATCACCCCGATCTCGTCGAGGTCGGCGGAACCGAGGAGCGCGTCGAGTCGCCGCACGATCGTCGCCCGATTGGGGAGGTCGGTGAGCGAGTCGTGGGACGCCGCGTGACGGAGCCGAGCAGCCTGCTCGCGCTGCTGGGTGATGTCCTCGATGTGGGTGATGGCGAGTCGATCGTCGGGCGAGGTCGCCCCGTCGCTCACGTCGTCGGCCACCGCCGCGTCGTCGGCCGTGAGTGCCACCTGGGTGATGGTCCAGATCCACGATCCGTCACGACGACGCAGCCGCTGCTCGTTGCGGGCGTGCAGATCGATCGACAACTCGAGTCGCGCCTGCTGCGCGATCGTGGCGCGGAAGTCGTCGGGGTGGATGAACTCGCGGATCGACCGGCCGACCAGGTGCTGGCGCGAATGATCGAGCATGTCGGCGAGCGCACGGTTCGCGTCGACGATCCGGTTGTCGCGGAGGCGCACCAGCGCCATCCCGGTCGGCGCGGAGTGGAACGCATGTTGGAACCGACGGCGTGCTGCATCGAGTTCGGCGGCGTCATCGCGCTCCTCGTCGATCCGTCGGACGATGACGACGGCGTCGCCCAGAGACGCGGGGTCGTCGGCCTGGGCGTGGCGCGCGGCGCTCGACGGCGTCGATCGGTGGACGTGCATCTCGACCGGGACCGCCCGACCGGACGCACACCTCAAGGCCACGGCCGAGCCGGTCGAGATGGTGGCGTCACCCTCGACGACGAGGTCGGAGAACGGTCGATCGACCAACTCGTCGGCGCTGCACCCGAGCAGCAGTGCCGCCCGCTCGTTGACGGCGACGACACGATCGGTGTCGTCGAGCCGGAACACGGCGTCGGGAAGATCGTCGATCATCCCCAGCGCATCGCTGCGGACAACGGCGAGTTCGTCGACGACGCGGCCGCTGCGTGCCCGCGTTCGCCGAACGGCGACGAACGCGACCAGACACACCGCGACGAGCGCGACGCCCAGCGCGACGACGAGCACGGTGCCGATCGAGGTCATCGGATCTCAGCCGTCACGTTGCTCGGCCCACCACTCGTCGAGCCGCTTGCGGATCTCGACGTCGCCGATGAGGCCCTCCTCGAGCCGGATGTCCATGAGGAAGGTCATCGCCTGGCCGACGACCGGGCCCGGCTCGAGATCGAGATGGTCGATCACCGCTCTGCCGTCCATCTCGGGGCGGAGCGAGGCGAGCTCCTCGGCGGCGGCCAACTCGTCGATCCGCGCCTCGAGCTCGTCCATGCGTCGCGACAGCCGCGCCGCCTTCTTGGCGTTGCGAGTGGTGCAGTCGCACCGCGTCAACACGTTGAGCTCGCGCAGCAGGTGCCCGGCATCGCGGACGTAGCGCCGCACCGCCGCATCGGACCAACCCATCGAGTACGTGTGGAAACGCAGGTGCAGGGCGACCAACTCGACGACGTCGCGAACGTCGTCGTTCGAGTACCGCAGCGCCTGCATCCGCTTGCGGGTCATGCGGGCCCCGACGGCATCGTGGTGATGGAAGGTGGTGCCCTTCCCCGGTTGATACCCCCGGGTGCGCGGCTTGCCGATGTCGTGGAACAACGCGGCGAGACGCGTGATCCGGAAGTCGAACGCCTCGCGCTCGCCGGCGACGATGTCGGGATGCTCGCGGGGCGGGCGCACGTTCTCGACCACGGCGATCGAGTGCGTCAGGACGTCTTTGTGCCGATGGATCGGATCGTTCTCGAGCCGCATGTTGGGCAGCTCGGGGAGGAACCGATCGGCGAGTCCGGTGTCGACGAGGAACCAGAGTCCGGCGGCCGGGTGGTCGACGGTGATGAGCTTGTCGAGCTCGTCACGAATCCGTTCGGCCGACACGATCTCGAGGCGGTCGGCCATGGCGACGACCGCCTCGCGCAGCTCGGGCGTGGGCTCAAGTTGGTACCGAGCGATGAACCGCGCGGCGCGCAGCATGCGGAGCGGATCGTCGGAGAAGCTGACCTCGGCGCCCATCGGGGTGCGGAGTGTCTTCTGCATGAGGTCGGCGGCGCCGTCGAACGGGTCGACGAGGGTGGGACCCGAACCTTCCGTCAACCCGTCGACCGAGGCCGTGACCTCGAGGGCCATCGCGTTGACGGTGAAGTCGCGACGAGCGAGATCGGCCTCGATCTCGTCGGCGAACTCGACCACCGGCTTGCGCGAGTCGTCGGTGTAGGCCTCGGCACGGAACGTGGTGATCTCGTACGGCCGGACCTCGCCGGTCGCAGGGTCGGTCCGCTGTGCGCCGATCGTGCCGAACTTCTCCCCCTGGGTCCACACGGCCTCGGCCCAACCCGACACGAGCGACTTGATGGCGTCGGGACGCGCGTCGGTGGTCAGGTCGAGATCGAAGTCGGTCCGCCCGTCGTCGACCAGGAGGTCGCGCACGGATCCGCCGACGAGATAGAGGCGGTGCCCTGCGCCGGTGAATCGCTCGGCCAGCGGCGCGAGCTCGCGCAGGACCGGCTCGAAGCGTTCGGGGACCACGGCGTCAGGGTACTGGGGTGCTGTGGAGCGCACCGTGAGGGATCGGTGGGAGAACCGTCTGGTGCGGGCGCCAGCGCCATCGGACGCACGTGTCGTATCTTGCAGCCGGTGACGACAGGGATGCGATCGTCGGCTGCGATCGACCTGCGCCCGTGGCCGAACGACCCGTCGGTGTGTCATCTGATCCTGCGCGACCACGTGACGGTCCCGGCGGGCCGCGACGTCGATCGATGGGTCGAGCGCGTCGTCGAGCGGTCGGACGACCCGACCGTGACGATCCGGACCAGCGCTCTGTTCCCCGACGCCGCGGCCCCGTTCCTCGCCCGCGACTTCCGCGCCGTCGATCGACTGGCGCTTCTCGAACGACGGCTCCATCGACCGGACGAGCGCACCGAGCGGACTGCGACCGCTCCTCGATCGACGACACCGATCCGACTCCGTCGGATGTCGCGTCGTCGCCTGCGCGCCGCCGTCGACATCGACCGACGGGCGTTCGGTCCCGTGTGGGCCAACGATCTGGGCTCGCTCCGCCACGCCATCGCCGCCACGCCACAGGTGCGGGTGCGCATCGCCCAGATCGACGACGAATCGGTGGGGTTCGTGGTCACCGGCAAGGCGGCCCACCTCGGCTACCTCCAGCGACTTGCCGTCGTGCCCGACGTCCAGCGACGGGGCGTCGCACGTGCGCTGGTCGAGGACGGCCTCGACTGGCTCACCCGCGGTGGGGCGACGTCGGTCCTGGTGAACACCGGTCTCGACAACGAGCCGGCCTTGCGGCTCTACCGCTCGCTCGAGTTCCGCCGGCGCCCCGAGGAGCTCGTCGTGCTCGAGTGCACCGTGCCGACGGGTCGATGAGTTCGGTCGACGGCATCCGATCACCGGGTCCGCCGGATGGCCTCGGCGGTGGCAGGCCCGGCACGAGCGCGCCGACCGGATCGACGAGGCCGATCACGTCGGCGTCGTCGACGCCGCCGACCAGCCGCCGTCTCGTCGCCGCCGTCCTCGCTGCGCTCGTCGCAGGATCGGTGGCGGTGCTCGCCAGCCCGCTCGCGCCGCCGGCGAACGCGCAGACCGACGACGCCACCGACGACGACCTGCCGTTCCGTCCGGTCCCCTCCGGAGCCGTCGACCTCCGGGTGATCGATCAGACGATCGACCTGGTCGCCGATGGGACGATCGACCTCGACCTCGAGCTCACGGGCGAACTCGAGACGGTGACCGAGTTGGCCCCGCCGACCACCACCACGACCACGACGACGACCACCACGACCACCACCACGACGACGACCACCACGATCCCGGGTACCGACACGACCGAGCCGCCGACGACGACCGCGGCGCCGACCACCAGCGCGACGACGACCACGACCACGATCCCCGAGCCGCCGCTCCGGCTGTCGGTTCGCGTCGCCAACTTCGCGCCGCTCGGAGCCGACGACGTCGACCTCGTGCCGCGCCTCATCGGCTCCGGGACCCGCTCCTCGACGTTCGCCGCGCTCGGCAACCCACTCGACGGCGTCCAGATCGACGGTCTCCGCGATCGCATCACGCTCGAGAACGGCACGGCGTCGTTCCGCGTCGCCGTGGGAACCGACACGGGCGAGAGCGTGTTCGATCGCATTCGTTTCGATCGTGCCGGCCTCTACCCGCTCCGCGTGGAGTTCGTCGTCGAGGACCAGGTCGTCGCCACGGCCGGCACCGTGGTCGAGTTCGGTGACCCTCGGTCCGTTCCTCCACCGTTCGACCTGGCCATCCTCGCGGCGATCGACGATCCGGGGCCCACGGCGTCGGACGACGTGATGACCGCCGCGATCACGAAACTCGACGAACTCGCATCCGTGGCGGTCGAACTCGACGCGCGGCTGACCCTGGCGGTGCCGCCCAACGTGGCGGAGGCGGCGAGTCTCACCTCGACGGCGAATCAACTCCCCGAGGCCTTCGCCGGTGACGAGTTCCTCGCGCTCCCCATCACCGACTTCGACGTGTCGTCGGCGGTCGCAGTCGGTCAGGCGACGGCGTTCACGCGGCAGGTCGGAGCCGGGGTCGAGGTGCTCGCGAGCGTCTTCCCTCGATCGCTGGTCCGCGACGACGCGTGGTTGGTCGACGGACCCATCAGCCGTCCGGCGGTCGAGGAACTGCGCGACATCGGTGTGCGCGCCCTGGTCGCCACGATCGGGACCTACCTCGACGTCGACGCGTCGCTGACCACGGACGACGGGTCGATCGAGGCCACCGCACTTCCCGACAATCTCCGCGGGCGAGCCCTCGAGTACGAGCTGAGCGACGATCGTCGCGTCGCCGTGTTCATCACCGACACGATCGACGGTGCGCTCACGCCGGCCGGCACCGAAGAGATCCTCGAGGACACGCTGGCCGACGAGTGGGCGTTCGAGAACTTCGTCGCACTCCGCCTCGATCAGTTCTCCGGTCCTCTGATCGAGCGCGACGACCAGCTGGGCATCGTCCTCTCGACGCCTGACCTCTCGGCACCGGACCCCGCGCTGATCCGTTCACTCGAGGCGCTCTCCGGTCGGACTCCGTCGATCCGGTTCGCCACGGTGACCGAGCTCGTCGGCAGCACCCAGACGATCGAGCCCGAGCAACCGATCGAGCTCCCCGAGGTCGCGGGTCCGCCGCTCGAGGACCGCCTCAACCGCATCGGCGCGACCGAGCTGTCGCTGGCGAGCGTCGCGTCGATGCTCGACTCCGACGACCCTCGACAGGTCGAGTGGCAACGCCGTCTCGACGCCTTCGTGTCGACCGCCTACACCGACGAGCAGGTCGACGAGGCGATCGACGAGCTGCTCGTCGAGGCCGACGAGCTGCGCGGCGCGATCGGCGGACCGGAGCCGTTCACGTTCACACTCACCGAGAAGGACGGTCCCCTCCAACTCACCCTGACGAACTCAGCCGACGAGCCGCTCGCCGTGCTCGTTCGTCTGAGCTCGTCGCGTCTCGACTTCCCCGAGTGGGAGAACGGCGAGATGGTCGTCACGCTCGCTCCGGCGGGCGAGACCGAGATCGAGGTACCGGTCAGCGCCCGGTCGAACGGAACGTCATCGATCACCGTCGAGGTGCTCACGCCGCTCGAGGAGGAACTCACCGAGCCGGTCACGATCACCTCGCGCGTGACGTCGCTGACGGGACTCGGGCAGGTGCTGACCGGCGGCCTCATCCTGGTGCTCCTCACGTGGTGGCTCAGCAGCTGGCGACGACGGCGCGCCGACTCCGACGATCTCGAGCCGGACCAGCGCGAGCCGGACCATCTGGAGCCGGACGACGACGGGGTCACGGCGGGAATGGACGCCGATGCCGGGCCGAGCGGCGACCGGGGCGACACCACCGAGAGCCCCGACTCACACCCGGGATAGCCTTCGCACGATGTCCGTGCGCATCGTGACCGACTCGGCGAGCGATCTCCCCGCTGACACCGCCACCGAGCTCGGGATCGAGATCGTCCCGCTCAGCATCCGATTCGGCGACGAGGAACTGATCGACCGAGAGGAACTCAGCGTCGAGGAGTTCTGGTCGCGATGTGTGTCGGCGACCGAACTCCCCGAGACCGCCGCGCCGGCACCCGGTCAGTTCGAAGCGGCCTACCGCCGTCAGATCGATGCCGGCGCCACCGGCATCGTGGTCGTCACCCTGTCCGGGGCGCTGTCGGCGACCCGGCAGAGCGCCGAACTCGCCGCGTCCACCATGCGCGAGGCCGGCCAGAACGTCGACATCCGCATCGTCGACAGCCGATCGGTCACGTTGGGCATCGGGACCATCGCGATGGCCTGCGCCCGCGCCGGCCATGGCGGAGCATCACTCGACGAGGTCGAGGCGTTGGCCCGCGACCTCACCGATCGGACCCGCGTGATCGGTGCGCTCGACACGCTCGACAACCTCAAGAAGGGCGGCCGGATCGGCAACGCCAAGGCGCTTCTCGCCACCGCCTTGTCGATCAAGCCGATCATCGAGGTCGTCGACGGTGTCGTCGAGCAGGGCGGCAAGCAGCGCACCCGGTCGAAGGCCATGAAGCACCTCGTCGACAAGGTCGCCGCGTACGAGGGGCGCATCGAGAACCTCGCCGTGCTCCACGCCGACTGCTCCGACGTCGATGCGTTCGTCGACATGCTGACCCCGATCTACGACGGCGAGATCGTCGTCGGCGAGATCGGGCCGGTCATCGGCACACACGGCGGTCGCGGCACCATCGGCGTCGCGTTCCACGAGAACGTCTGACGAGCGGGCCCCGGTCACGTGGTCAGCAAGCGCAACCTGATCTGGCTCGCCGTGGTCGCAGCGTCCGTCATCGTCGGTTTCGCTCTCGGCGGATGGATCCTCGGTGTGGTCCTCGGTGTCGTCGCGCTGGTCGTGAGCGAAGTGGTCGAACGACGCCGCCGCGCCCGCCTCGGCCTCAGCCGCCCCACGACCCGCACCTGACGGTCCACATCCGCCCGGATCGAGCCAGGTGTCGTTCCGTTGACCCCGGGACTCGACGGAACAACTCACCCGACGTTCCGTTGACCCCCGGGCTCGACGGAACAACCAACCCGATGTTCCGTTGACCCCCGGGCTCGACGGAACAACCAACCCGACGTTCCGTTGACCCCCGGGCTCGAGGGAACAACTCACCCGATGTTCCGTTGACCCCCGGGCTCAAGGGAACAACTCACCCGATGTCCCGTTGACCCCCGGGCTCGAGGGAACATCACCGGCGCGCGGCGAGGGAAGCGCCAGCGACGAGCCGCACGCGATCCGAGACCGAAGCGCAGCGGCGGTCGAGGTGAGCCACCAGGAGCGGCGAGGGAAGCGCCAGCGACGAGCCGCACGCGTCGCGAGGAGAACCGCAGGGCCGACGAGCGACGCGGTCAGAGACGAGCGACGCCACCAGGTCGGTGTCCGGTTCGGGGCACGACGGCACAAGTAGCGTGGAGGGCAGCCATGTCCGCTCCGACTCCGACCGTGATCGCCGGCCGCTACGAGCTGCAGCGACGGCTGGCGACCGGGGGCATGGCCGAGGTCTGGCTGGCCGTCGATCTCACCCTCGACCGCAAAGTGGCGGTGAAGTGGCTGAAGCCCGCTCTGGCCAGCGACGAGATCGTCGCCGAGCGCTTCCGTCGCGAGGCGGTCGCGGCGGCGAGCCTCAACCACCCCAACATCGTGGCGGTCCACGACGTGTTCGAGCAGGAAGGTCGCCAGGCCGTCGTGATGCAACTCGTCGACGGCAAGAGCCTTCGACAGCTGCTCGACAATCAGAAGAGGTTGAGTCCCGAACTCACCTGTCACATCGGTCAGGCGGTCGCCGGCGCGCTCGATCATGCACACGCCGCGGGCTTCGTCCATCGCGACGTGAAGCCGGGAAACATCATGATCACGCCGGACGGCCGCGTGCTGCTCACCGACTTCGGCATCGCGAAGGGTCTCCAGGGCGAACACGGCCAGGACCTCACCAACGACAACATCATGATGGGGACCGCGAAGTACCTGTCGCCCGAACAGGTGCGCGGCAAGAAACTCGACGGCCGCGCCGACCTCTACTCGCTCGGCCTCGTGCTGTACGAGTGCCTCGCTGGCCGCGTGCCGTTCCTCGGCGAGACCGACGCCGACACCGCTCTCGCCCGCCTGCAACGCGATCCGACCGACCTCGCCCGCCTGCGCGCCACGCTGCCGCGGACGCTCGTCGACACCATCCACGAGCTGCTCGCCCGGAATCCCGACAAGCGCCCGGCCACGGGCGCCGACCTCGTCGCGGACCTCAAGGCCGCCGCCGCCGAAGGACCCCCCGAGTTCGACGAGACGAATCCCCAGAGGTCGCCGGTCACGCCGTTCTCCGCGGGACGCCTCCTGCGTGCTCCGTCCGATCTGCGCGGTCGCGCCGAGGATCGTGTCCGAGGCGCCCGCACCCCGACCCCACCACGGGGACGCCGACCCGCCCGACGACGCGATCACGACGAACGCACCGTCGGGCCCGACGGCGAGCCACCCGCCGCAGGCCACACCGCGCCGCCACCCTCGGGCCCGGTCGGCATCCCCGGCGAGCCGGCCATCGTCACGGGCCAGGTCCCCACCGTCCGGACGATTCCCACCGGCAGGCCGTCCGAGGCCCCTGCCGACCGCCGCCCTGCCGACGCAGCGACGGGGTCGTCCACCGACGGGCCGACCGACACCGCGACGCCCCCACGGCCGGCACCGGCCCGGTCGGCACCCCGACGCGACGACACTCCCGCCGCGGGGGTCCCACTGCGCGGAGCACCGGCGCGCGGCATGGCTGACCGCATGGGTCCATCGGCGTGGACCATCGGCATCCTGCTCGCCATCGCGCTCGTCGTCGCGGTCGTGCTGTGGATGGCGATCGAGTTCGGCGGAGGCACTCCGAGCTCCCCCACCACCGTGTTGCCCGCCGACGCACAGGCCGACGAGTCCGCCGATGGTCCTGCCGCCGAGACCGAGATCGATGGAGCCGAGACCGCGACGGACGAGCCGCTCGACGACGACGGGGTCGACCCCTCCGACCCCGTGCCCGAGGCCACCGGACGCGAGATCACCGGAGTGGTGATCTTCGATCCCGAGGGCAACCAGTTCGAGAACGACGACCTGGCTGTCGCCGCGCTCGCCGACGGTGACGGATCCACCCAGTGGGTGACCGAGTGCTATTCCAACAGGTTCATGGGCCAGAAGACCGGGGTGGGTCTCGTGGTCACGTTCGACGCGCCGGTCGACGCGCCGGTCGAGTTCGACGTCGACAGCGCTCCGTACAACATCGACATCTACGGCTCGACGGACGAGCGCCCTCCCTCCGACTCCGCCGGATGGGGTCCGCCGATCCGCTCGGCGTTCGCCCAGGAACCCGGGACCATCCGGGTCGATCTCACGACGCCGGTGCGTCATCTCCTCATCTCACTCGCCGAGCTCGGACCGTCGTCGGCATGTAGCGACACGAGCCCGTTCCGTGGCGTGATCGACGAACTCGCACTGCTCGCTCCCTGACCGCCGCGGCTCGCACCCGGGCTCGACCAACGATGTGCGCCCGGGCCCGTCGAGCAGTCGACGAGGTGTTCCGTCATGGCGGCCCGCGGCGGGGTCGCGTGGTTACGCTCCCGGCATCGGCCCGCAGCTCGACGACGCTCAACTCGTCGCCGCCGCACAAGGCGGTGACCGGTTCGCGCTCGACCGTCTGCTGCGCCGGCACTACGACCGCATCCACGCGGTGACGACGCGCATCGCCGGCCGCACGCGCGACGCCGACGACGCGTGCCAGGAGGCGCTCATCAAAATCGTGCGCAGCCTTCCGGCGTTCGATGGTCGGTCATCGTTCGGCACGTGGGCGTATCGCATCGCCACCAACGCCGCCATCGACGAGGTCCGACGGAGGAAGCGGCGGCCCGACCTCCATCTCGTCGACGGTGACGACGACGTCGCACCGGTCGAGGCGGTCGATCAGCTCGCCCAACGACGGGTCGAGGGCGTCGCCGACCGAGTCGCCATCGACGAAGCGCTCGAACAGCTGCCCGACGAGTTCCGCGACGCCGTCATCCTGCGCGACGTCGGTGACCTCGACTACGCAGAGATCGCCGAGGTGCTCGAGGTCGCCGTCGGCACCGTCAAGTCGAGGATCGCTCGCGGCCGCCGTCAGCTGGTCGAGCTGCTCGGTGTCGAACCGGGCCCGACACCCCCCGTCACCACCGACGACCACACTGTGACCCCCGAAACACCTGACGGCGGGAACCCGACCCGCACCTCCGAACGTCCAAACGATCCGACATGAGTGACCCGACCCCCGACCCCGAGCTCACGGAGCTGGCCAGCGCCTATCTCGACGGCGCCGTCGACGCGGCCGAGATCGCGCGTGTCGAGGCCGACCCCGAGCTG
>JBCDAK010000079.1:0-19707 GCA_039185545.1 Actinomycetota bacterium | reverse complement strand
GTGGTCGCCGCCGCCGAACTGGGGATCACGACCTCGCTCGATCCCTCGCCGTCGCCCGAACCGGCGACGACGACGGCGACGATCCCGGCGATCAGGACGATCGCCGCACCGATCGACAGCCCGATGATCCCCTGCCGCCGCCGACGCTCCCGCGCCTCGCGTTCGGCTGCGAGCGCGTCGTGGACCATGGCGGGCGGCGCGGCGCCGGAGGAGGCGTATCGTTCGACACCGCCGCCGGACGACCCGGGTCCGCCCTGTTGTCCGTGCTGATCACTCATGTCTCACCCGCCGCGCGTGGCGCGGCACGAACGGTACCGAGCGCGGTCGCCGTGAACGCGTCACGGCCCGATCCGTGACGGTCGCGTGACGGTCGGCCGGTCAGCGAGCAACGAGTGCGTCTCGCACGAGGCCGAGCGCTGCCGCGACGGTCGCCGCCCGAACCGCCTGCCGATCACCCTCGAGGGAGAGCCGTGTCGCCGACTCGACATCGCCGACGCTGAGCCCGAGCACGACCGTCCCGGCGGGCTGCCCCTCCTGGAGTCCCGGGCCCGCGACCCCGGTCATCGACACGGCGATGTCGCAGTCGAGCACGCGACGAGCACCTCGAGCCATCTCGATCGCGGCATCCTCCGAGATCACCGACTCGGCGGTGACCGCCAGCACCGATCGCTTCACCTCGGTCGCGTACGAGACGATCGATCCGGCGAACGCGTCGCTCGCACCGGACACCGCAGCGATCGCCGACCCGAACGCGCCGCCGGTCAACGATTCGGCTGCGCCGAGCATCCATCCGCGATCGCGCAGCACGTCGAGGATCTCGACCGCGATGGGATCGACCGCCTCGGTCGCGGCGCTCACGTCAGGAGACGGTCTCGGGCCGACGCTGCTCGACCGGCCGACCGGCGTACCACAGGTACTGGGCGCCGCTCCAGAGCGTGAGCACGACGGCGGTCCACAGCAGCCCGAGCCACAGCCACGTGGCGTCGAGCGCCGTGAGGGGACAGATGGCGAAGGCGACCGCGAACTGCTGCACGACGGTCTTGTACTTGCCCAGTCGGCTCGCCGGCACGCTGACCCCGCGCCCGCTCTTCACGATGCGGAAAGCGCTGATGAGCACCTCGCGCCCGGCGATGATGGCGACCGGCAGGAACCAGAACACGTCGTGTGCGACGAGCGTGAACATCGCTCCGAGGACGAGCACCTTGTCGGCGAGTGGATCGAGGAACGCCCCGACCGACGTGGGACCGCGACGGCGTGCGATCCAACCGTCGATGCCATCGCTCGAGCACAGGACGAACCACAGCAGGAACGCCCACCACGACCCGCTTCCGTCCTCGGGGATGGCGAGGAACACGAGCGGCGCGAGCAGGATTCGCGTCGCGGTGATGGCGTTGGCCCAGCTGTTGATCGAGTCGACCACGTCAGCTGCCCCCCACCCGGGCCATCACGCTGGTCGTCACCCGCCCACCAACTCGTCGGACTCGAGTGCGGTCAGATCAGCGCCTGCGGCCACGAGATCGGGCCCGAGCGCGTCGATGATCTCGATCTCCACGACGTCGCCCACGGCCTCATCATGACCGATGTGCACGACGCCGTCGATCTCGGGAGCCTCACGATGGGATCGACCGACGCCGACCGCGTCGACCAGCACCGACATCGTCGAGCCGATCAGATCGTCGCGCCGGCTCGCCGTGATCTCGTCCTGCAGTTCGCGCAGCTCACGCAGACGCTCGTCGACGAGGGTCGCCGGGACCTCTCCGTCGAGGTCGGCGGCGTGGGTGCCTTCCTCGCGTGAGTACGAGAAGAAGCCGCACCAGTCGAGCTGTGCCCGCTCGACGAAGTCGACGAGTCGCTCGTGGTCGTCCTCGGTCTCGCCCGGGTATCCGACGATGAAGTTGCTCCGGAACGCAGCGTCGGGCTCACGCCGACGGATGTCGTCGATGCGTGCGAGGAAACGATCGCCGTCACCCCATCGCCGCATTCGGCGCAGCAGCGGCTTCGACACGTGTTGGAGCGACAGGTCGAAGTACGGCACACCCGTGCGGCAGATCGAGTCGATCAGCTCGTCGGTGAGATCGCTCGGGTAGAGGTAGAGCAGGCGCACCCGGTCGACGGCGGAGGCGACCGCATCGACGAGCGGCACGATCGAACCGGCGCCGAGCTCGTCGGGACGGTCCTTGCCGTACGACGCGAGATCCTGCGCGACGAGCACGATCTCCCGGGCTTGCGTCTGCTCGACCTCGGCGAGGATGGCGTCGACGTCGCGGCTGCGCTGCGGCCCGCGGAACGACGGGATGGCGCAGAAGCCGCACGAGCGATCGCAGCCCTCGGCGATCTTGACGTACGCCCACGGCACGGACGACGCCGGGCGGGGAAGGTTGAGCAGGTCGAACTCGGGGAGAGGTGCGGCCGTGACCGGGATGAGGGTCCGCGTCGACGTCGATGACGAGGTCGACGGCGGTGACACGGTCGCCGATCGGGCCAACGTCGCCGTGGCCGCTCCCGAGCGTCCGAGCGTCGGGACCTCGTCACCGTCGCGGCCCGCCGGGGCCAGTCCGAAGGCCTGCCCGAACCCCGCGACCTCGTCGACCTCGGGCAGCTCGCGGGCGAGTTCGTCGCCGTACCGCTCGGCCATGCATCCGGTGACCACGAGTCGCGACGCCTCCGATCGCTGCTCGTCGAGAGCGAGGATCGTGTCGATCGACTCACGCCGCGCGTCCTCGATGAACGCGCACGTGTTGACGACCACGAGGTCGGCGGCCGACGGGTCGTCGGTGGCGGTCATCCCGTCGGCGAGGAGCGCACCGACGAGCTTGTCGGAGTCGACGTCGTTCTTCGGACACCCCAGTGTCTCGACGTAGAACCGCTGACTCACGCGTTCACGCTAGTGGTGAGTTCGCACGCGACAGCGCGACGAGCCGCTGACCGGCGGCGACGAGGTGGCCGACGAGGTCGGGTGACGGGTCGACCAACTCGATCGGGCCGACGAGGCCGGCGATCTGGGCGGCGAGAGCCTCGACCGATCCGCCGCCGATTTCCATCTCGAGCCGCCCGTCACGGATCTCCCCCAGCACGCTGGCTTCGACGCCCATCGCACGGAGCGGATCGACCGCCCACGGCTCGACGTGGGCTCGACAGGTCACGCGTGAGGACCGCTCGACGTACCCGGTCGTGATCTCCTCCCACGCCTCGGCGAGATCGAAGTCGGGCGGCGCCTCGAAGAACTCATCGCGCGCCTCGACGCTCACCACCCGGTCGACCCGGAAGGACCTCGAACCGGCCTCGGTGTCAGCCAGGAGGTACCAGGTACCCCGCTTCGTGACGAGGCCGAGCGGATCGACCGGACGCTCGGAGCGACCGGAGCGAGGTGCGTCGTAGCCGAGCACGACCCGTCGACGCTCGAGCACCGCTCGCTGCAGCTCGTCGAGCCACCGGTCGCTTCTCGGCTCGCTCAGGATCGACTGCGGATTCCCCCACGGAGCGTCGTCGGTCATGACCGAGTCGATGGCCCGCTGAGCCTCGTCGCGCACGGGTGCGGGCATCGCCTGGGTGATCTTGCGCATCGCCGACGCGAACTCTGGCGTCGCTCCTCCCGTGGCAGCCGCCATGGTCAGGAGCGCTCGCGCTTCCGCCGATGCGAGACCGGTCAGGTCGGTGCGACCGCCACCCAGGAGGCGCCACCCGCCGCCACGGCCCTGCTGGGAGTACACCGGGAGACCCGCCACGGTGAGGGCCTCGAGGTCGCGTCGAGCCGTCCGCTCGGAGATCTCGAGCTCGTCGGCGACCTCCCTCGCCGTCACGCTGCCCTTCGCCTGCAGCAACAGGAGGACCGCAACGAGACGATCGGCGCGCACGGTGACATCTTCTCATGAAACCGGTCAGAAGATGACCGGTTTGACGCGGAGAGTGGATCACATGAACAGCACCGCACCTCGCAGCTCCACGTCCGTCACGATCGAGTACACGGACGGCTCTCCCCTCGCCCCCGACGATCCACGTGGCGCGATGGCCCGCTCGGTCCAGGCCGCCCGGGCGGTCGTCGGTCGGCTCGACGGTGCCACCGTCGGAGCGCCATCACCGTGCCCCGACTGGACGGCCCTCGACGTCGCGAATCACCTCGTGGCGGTCCTCGACCGCACCGCTGCCTCCGCGGCGGGTGTCGATCTCGACACCCTGCCGATCCTGGCCGACCACTCCGTCGACCACATCGCCGACGCACTCGGCGCGTCCGCCCATGCCGTCCACGCCGCCTGGAGCGACGACTCGGTCCTCGGTCAGCAGATCACCGTGCCGTGGGGCGCCTTCCCCGGCGCGGCGGTGATCGGGATGTACGCGGTCGAGATCCTGATCCACACGTGGGATCTCGCCGCGGCTCTTGGACTCCACGTCACCTGGCCCGACGACGACGCCCGTGTCGGACGTTCGATGCTCGAGATGTCGATCCCGGCCGACGGTCGCGGCGACGACGCACTGCCGTTCTCCGAGGTCGTCCCGACGGCCGACGATGCGCCTCCGATCGAACGGCTGGTCGCCTGGATGGGACGCGACCCTCAGGCGTGGCGAGGCTCACCGATCTGACGCCCACCTCCGGCGGCGAGACACCAGGCATCTGACGCCTGGTGTCTCGCTGCGTCAGAGCTGTTGGTGTGCGAGTCGGAGGCCGGGTCGGGGCCACGGCATCGAGACGAGACGGCCCGTCGACGACAGCGTGACGAAGGCGGTGGTCAGGTCGGCACCGCCGAAGCACACGTTGGTGGTGATCAGGTCGCCGGTCGCATGGTGTTCGATGGTGGATCCGTCGGGTGCGATCGCCGTGACTCCACCGTCGAAGATCGTGGCGACACACACCCAGCCCTCGCCGTCGACGGCGAGCGAGTCGAGGTACCGGTGACCCGGGAGTCCGGCGAGCACGGCGGTCGGGTCGAGCGGCTCCGGTGTCACGAGTTCGCCCGGGCCGGCGACCACACGCTGGTGCACGCGTCCGTTCATCGTCTCGGCCCAGTAGAGACGATCACCCGACGGCGAGAGCCCGATGCCGTTCGGCCCCTCGACCGGGAACACCACCTCGCGGATCTCGCTCCCGTCGAGCGACGCCCAGTACAGCCCGGTGAGATCGCGGGTCCGGGCGGCGCGATCACGGATGCCGTGATCGGTGAACCACATCCCGCCGTGACCGTCGAGCACGAGGTCGTTCGGCGCCCGGAGCGGCCGCCCCTCGCACTCGGTGTAGAGGTCGGTGACCGTTCCGTCGACGTCGACGCGCTGGATCCGACCGCCGATGTAGGCCGATGGATCGAACCCTCCGGGGAACGTCAGGTCACCGAGCCGAGCCGAGCGGAACGCGCCGCCGTTGTTGCACACGTAGAACTCGCCCTCCGGGCCGAGCGCGGCGCCGTTCGGACCGCCCGGGATGTCGGCGATCGTCTCGTGGCCACCGTCGGGCGTCACGCGGGTGAGCTTCTCGCCGAACATCTCGACCACGACGACCGATCCGTCGGGGAGCGCAACGGGACCCTCGGGGAAGTCGAGACCGTCGGTGATCTCGGTCAGAGCCGGCTCGAAGCGCACACTCACGTGATCGTCCATCCCCCGATGAAACAGCACATCCGGTGCCGGGCCCGATTCGTGCTGTTTCGCGCGGCCGGTCGGCGAGGCCGGTCAGCGCGGGCGACGGATCTGCTTGCGCCAGGCGCTGAAACTGGCCACGTTGCCGTCGATCGGCGGAGCGAGCCACGGCCACGGATGCGTCTCGGCGGGCCGCACGGCGTCGGCGATGCCGGCGAAGCCCGGGACCGGCGCGTGGGTCACGGCCACGGACCGGCCGGACACGACCTCAGCGGGATCGCCGACGTGCACCTCGAGCTCCCGCCCGGCCGCGAGCTCGGCGAGCGTCTCGACGAGGAACACGAGTCGCTTGGCCGAGAGCTGCAACGTGGTCAGCAGCGGTCGGTCGAAGACGAAGACGACCGGGACACCCGGATGGGCGACGAGCGCCGGGTCGTCGTCGCCGAGCGACTCGGCGGTCAGCCACACGGCGTCGACCGGGCGATCGTGGACCACCTCGGCCGGACCGGACAGGTCGCCGGGACCCGACCGCCTCAGCTCCGGCGGGCGATCGATCGAGATGCGTTCGGGCTCGTCGGGCCACTCCTCGATCGGACAGTCGTCGCGCAACGCACACGCTCGACACAGCTGCGGCGACCGCTTCTTCACCTGCCACCGACTGAAGCCGTACGGCTTCGACGAACCGACACCGCTCGCCCACTGCCATCCCAGTCGATTCGCCGCCCGCGACCCATCGAGGAGATGGCGGAAGAACCGATTTTCACCCTCCCGCCAGTCGACGTCGTGACGGATCGTCCAGTCGGACGCGAGCCACATCCTCGTCTGGTTCACCAACCAGCCGTCGCGTTCGAGCTCGCCGACCACGAACTCCATGCACGCCATCTCCCGGCTCCACGGCTCGTCGACGGCACCCGACGACGGCAGCACCGCGCGCGTCGCCCGGCGTGACCGGGCACCGAGCCGGGCGTACCAGTGACGGGCGAACTCCTGCCACAGGAGCTCGTCGCGGAACTTCGAGACGTCCTTGGCCGGACCGCCACCCACGTGATCCCAGACCCGGCGGAGCGGGAGCAGGCCGTGGCGGATGTACGGCGACAACGCCGACGCGCCCCGCCGCGACTCGGGGAGCACGTCGTTGCGGCGCCACGCGTACCCGGTGACGTCGTACGAATCGAGTGCGGCGTCGGCCCATGACTGGCCACCACGGAAACGCTCGGAACCCACCGGCTCGTCGGAGAACAGCCCGCCGAGATGACGGGCGACCCACTGCTCCGCCGCATCACGACCGACGTGGGGCGTCGGGGTGCGGGTCGGATCGGTCACGACACCGATGGTGCACCCGAGGCGGTTCCCGTCGCCCATCCCTGTTGCGTGACGCGCCGGGCACGTCACGCGACACCGCTCAGCGGCGGCGGAGCCGGATGGGTCCCTTCGCCGTGCTGGGATCGACCACGCGGCCCTTCTGGGTGATCTCGATCTCACCGGCCGCGACCAGCCGGCGAGCGGCCCGACGGGACGACTCCATGAGGTCGCGCCACGCGTCGTCGGTGTCGCCGCCGACCGCCCGGGCCGCCTCGGACGGACAGATCGTCGCACCGGCGGCGCGCCGGCTCAGCAGGTCGAGGATCGACGCTTCGAGCTGCCGGTCGACGTCACGCACGCCCGTCCTCCGACAGCGATCGGAGCAGTACTTCACGTCGCCCCACGACCGCTCCCACTTCGCGCGCCACTCGATGGTCCGCCCGCACGCAACGCACGGCTTCGGCGACCGATCGACCGATGCATCGGAGGAGCGTCTCCGGCTCAGAGTTGCCCGTTCTGTTGGAGCAACTCGAACTCCTCGACCGTCATGAGCACGGCTCGAGCCTTCGAACCCTCGCTCGGCCCGACGACACCGCGCTGTTCGAGTTCGTCCATGATCCGACCGGCGCGGGCGAACCCGACCTTCAGCTTGCGCTGCAGCATCGACGTGGAGCCCAGCTGGCTTCGCACGACGAGTTCCATCGCCTGCTTCATCATCGCCGTGTCCTCGTCGTCCTCGCCCGCCGAGAACGCGTTGGCGTCGGACGTGACGTCGAGCGACGACGCGTCGAACGACGACGGAGGCGCTGCGGCGCCCGAGACGGGCCCCATGCTCGGTGGCGGCGGGGTGAGCGCACCGACTCCTGCGGCTCCGGACCCCCCGTCGTCGCCGTCTCCGCCTTCGATCTCGGCCGACGTGACCGGCTCGGGATTCTGCGCTCGCCAGTGCAACACGACCTGGCGGACCTCGTCTTCGGTGACGAACGCACCCTGGATGCGGTTGGCGACCGACGAGTTGCCCGGCAACAACAGCATGTCGCCCTGGCCGACGAGTTTGTCGGCGCCCGGCTGGTCGAGGATGACGCGCGAGTCGGTGAGCGAGGACACGGCGAACGCCATTCGTGCGGGGACGTTGGCCTTGATCACACCGGTGATGACGTTCACCGAGGGCCGCTGCGTGGCGACGATGAGGTGGATGCCGACGGCCCGCGCCTTCTGCGCGATGCGGGTGATCGACTCCTCGACGTCGCGTGCCGCCACCATCATGAGGTCGTTCAGCTCGTCGACGACCACGACGATGAACGGCATGTACTCGTAGACGGGCGGCGCGTCGGGATCGGCGTTGGGCGGCTGCTCGATGTGTCCCGCCTTGAACGCCGCGTTGTAGCCACCGATGTCGCGGTAGCCCACCTCGGACAGCACGTCGTATCGACGATCCATCTCCTTGCACGCCCAGCCGAGTGCGTTGGCCGCCTTCTTCGGGTTGGTGACCGGCTGGGTCAGCAGGTGCGGCAGCTTGCGGTACTGCCCCATCTCGACCTGTTTGGGGTCGATGAGGATCAAGCGCACGTCGTCGGGTGTGGTGCGCATCAGCAGCGACGTGATGATGCAGTTGATGCCGCTCGACTTGCCCGACCCGGTGGCGCCGGCGATGAGCATGTGCGGCGTGGCGGCCAGGTCGAGCATGACCGTCTTCCCGGCGATGTCCTTGCCGACGGCGACGTCGAGGTGCTTGTCGGACTCGAGCGCCTCGGGTGAGGTGAGCAGGTCGCCGAGCGCGACGAGCTGACGTTCGTGATTGGGCACCTCGACACCGATCGCCGAGCGCCCCGGGATGGGGGCGAGGATCCGCACGTCGGTCGCGGCCATGGCGTACGCGATGTCCTTCTGGAGGTTCGTGACCTTGGAAACCTTGACCCCGTGGCCCAGCTCGAGCTCGTAGCGCGTGACCGTGGGACCGACCGTCATGCCGATCAGCTCGGTGTCGACGTTGTGCGACGCGAGCGCCTCCTGCAACGTGACCCCTCGCCGCTCGATCGCCTTGGTGTCGACCTTCTTGGAACCGGGCCGCTTCAGCAACGTCATCGGCGGGAGCACCCAGTCACCGACGCTGGTGCCACCGGCGGCCAGCTTGCCGCTCGACGAACCGGTCGACACCTTGGGCTTCCGGGTGCGCTTCTTCTGCGCCGGCGCGTCGGCGGCACCGGCGAAGTCGTCGCCGTCGGCCTCGAAGTCGTACAGCCCGCCCGGAGACGAGGCCGGCAACACCTCGCCGGCCACCGTGGTGGCGGGCGGTGGGAGTTCGCCGGCGATGTCTTGATCGAAGACACGGGTGACGTCGACCTCGGTCGAGTCATCTCGGTCGCCGCGGAGGGTCGTGATGTTGCCGAACCCGGAACGGGCGGCTCGCCCGATGGGACGGATGACGGCGTTGAGGAAGCCTCCGGTCGACACCGCCATGGTGCGGAGCGAGGTCTGTGTGATGAGCATCAGCCCGCCGACGATGAGCGCGATGAGCACGACGACCGCTCCGGCCACGGCGATGAGCGCGGCGAGCGGCTCGGCGATGCCGGCGCCGAGCCAGCCTCCCCAGTCGCCGAACTTGTCGAAGCCCGACTCGTCGGAGTCACGGCGGAGGAGGTGGAGGAGACCCAGTGCGGACAGGCTGGCGGCGCTCCAGGCGATGGCGAGCCGGATGGGGCTCGCCGAGCGGCCGCGACGGACCAGCGAGACGCCGGTCAACACGCAGACGATCGGCACGACGAAGCGACCGAGGCCCGCGATCCAACCCACCAGCGTCTCGACGCCGCGCCCCAGTGGTCCGGCGAGATCGACATAAACGGCGAGGCCGAGCAGGATCCCGACGCCGATCAGTGCGAGACCGATGAACTCGTGCTCTCGCCCGCCGACCGCCTCGCGCAGCTCGGCCTCGGCCCGCCGCCGCCCGCCCCGCGTCGAGCCGGATCGACGCGACCCGCCGGAGGAACCCGCTGGTGGCGTGGCGTCGCGCACCGACCCGTCGGACGAGTGCGAACGAGTCGAGCGCTGCGAACGCGACGACTTCTTCTTGTTGGGTCCCCGGGTGGCCATCGCAGCCGCCACGGTACCAACGGGGTGTGACGGGCGGTGGGAGGTGCCGCTCCCGAGAGGACGGTCAGGTGCGCACGGACGACCGAACGGTGCGGCGTCAGACCGGATCGACGGAGATGATGTCGCCGGCGGGGCTGACCTGGATGTCGAGGAAGCCGCCCACCTCGGAGCTCCCGGCGAGCACGTAGATGGCGCCGACCCCGTCGCCGTACACGGACAGGGCATCGATCGAGGTCGTCGGCAGTTCCTCGTCGACCCCCGACAGAACGGCCCCGGCGTCGAACAGCACGTCGTCGGCCGTGAAGGTGAAACCCTCGGCGCCATCCCGGCGTGGCGCTGGCGCTTCGAGCTCTCCGTCGACGAACAGATACGGCACGGCGGCGGTTCCGTCGTCGACCGCGACGAACACGTTGACGAACTGCTCGTTGGACGTGACCTCGAAGAACTCTTGTCCCTCGCCGAGTTCCTCTTCGACCGCCGCGATGGCGGCTCGCACGTCGGTCACGAAGTCGGGTGCGTCGACCGACGAGTCGACGTCGGTCGCCCCATCGTCATCGGAGCCGGTGCAGCCCGACGCGATCGCGAGGGCGAGGGCGAGCCCGACTGCGATCGAGCGGAGTCGGTCGGTCACCCGCCGAGGAGTGACCCGAGGTCGAGACCCTTCATGAGCTTCGCCGGGTTGCCCGTCGGGAGGGAACCTCCGGGCGACATCTGATCGACCAGTCCCGGGATCATGTCGGCGAGACCGGACTTGGCCTCGTCGCGCGACATGCCCGCCTGCTTCGCGATGGTGTCGACCTCGGCGGAGCCCAGCGCCTGCTCGACCTCGTCGGGGTCGAGCGCCTGGTTCTCACCCGTACCGACCCAGCTGTTGGCCTTGTCACCGAGACCCGCCCCGGTGAACTTTCCGACCAGGCCTCCGAGCCCGCCGAGGCTGCCACCCTTCAGCAGCATCGGGAGCAGCGAGTCGAGCAGTGAATTCCCCGACTTCGGGGCACTTCGGCCCAGCAGTCCGCCGATCAGATCCATCAATCCCATCCCGTCAGCCTACGGTCGGCGCCCGCCCGGCTCACCGAACGACCTCGACGGTGGAGGCCGTGGTTCGATTCAGCGCAGCGACCGCCATGACGCTGCTGTCGCATCGTCCGCCCCGATCGGTTCGTGTCGGGTCGTGCGTGGAACGGCCAAACACAGCCCGGCAGTCGGTCAGACCTCCATGACGACCGGGACGATCTGGGGGCGACGTCGAGTGCGATCGCTGACGAACTTGCCCGTCGCTCGACGCACCTCGCGCTCGAGGCGCTCGACGTCGGTGACGCCGTCGGCGAGCGCCGCCTCGAGCGCCTGCTGCACCGTGTCGCAGGCCTCGTCGAGAAGGTCCTCGGCCTCGGGCGCGTACACCCACCCTCGGGTGATGATGTCGGGCCCGACGAGCACACTCTTGGTCTGCACGTCGACGGTGCACACGACCACCACGACGCCCTCCTCGGCGAGCTTCTGCCGGTCCCGCAGCACGCCATGGCCGACGTCGCCGACGATGCCGTCGACGTAGAGGTACCCCGCCGGGACCCGCCCGATCGGCGCCAAGCCGTCGTCGTCGAGTTCGATCACGTCGCCGTCGGAACACTGCACGATCCGTTGACGCGACACACCCATCAGCTCGGCGAGGTTCGCGTTGGCGACCATGTGGCGGTACTCGCCGTGGATCGGCACGAACCACTCGGGGTTCACGATGGAGAGGTAGGTCTTGATGTCGTCGGCCTGGGCGTGTCCGGTGGCGTGCACGTCCATGACACCGGAGTGGATGACCTCGGCACCGAGCCGCAGCATCCCGTCGATCACCTTGTTGACCGCACCTTCGTTGCCGGGGATGGCGTGGCTCGACAGCACGATCGTGTCGTGCTCGCCGACCTTCAGGAACTTGTTCTCGCCCCGAGCCATGAGGCCGAGCGCCGACATCGGCTCGCCCTGGGAGCCGGTGGAGATGATGCAGATCTGACCGGGCTCGTAGCGATCGATGTCCTCGATGTCGATGAGCGACGACTCGGGGATGTTCATCACGCCCAGCTCACGACCGAGCCGGACGTTCTTCTTCATGCTGAGCCCCAGCGTGGCCACCTTGCGGCCGTCGGCGATGGCGGCGTCGGCGATCTGCTGGATCCGGTGGAGGTGGCTGGCGAAGCTCGCCGTGATGATCCGGCGGTCACCGTGCTGGGAGAACAGCGTGCGGAGCACTCCCCCGACACTCGTCTCGCTCGGAGCGAATCCCGCCTCCTCCGCGTTGGTCGAGTCGCTCATCAGCAGACGCACACCCTCGGTCTTGGCGATCTGTCCGATTCGGGCGAGGTCGGCGCGCCGTCCGTCGACGGGCGTGAGGTCGATCTTGAAGTCGCCGGAGTGGAGGACCACCCCCTGCGAAGTGTGCACGGCGATGGCGTGGGCGTGGGGGACGGAGTGGGTCACCGGCACGAACTCGACGATGAGTGACCCGATGTCGACCTGTTCCCCGTCGATGACGGGGCGCATGTCGACCCGGCCCATCAGCCCGGCCTCCTCGATCCGGTTGCGGGCGATGCCCAGCGTGAGAGCCGAGCCGTAGATCGGGACGGGGTCATCGCGCAGACCGCCGATGCCGTCCTCACTCCGCAGCAGGTAGGCGAGCGCGCCGATGTGATCCTCGTGGCCGTGCGTGAGCACGATCGCCGAGATCTCGCGAGCGTTGTCCCGCAGGTACGAGAAGTCGGGAAGGATCAGGTCGATCCCGTGCATGTTCGCCTCGGGGAACATGAGCCCGCAGTCGATGAGGACGATCGTGCGCTCGGGGTCGTCGGCGGCGCCTTGCTCGATCGCCATGCAGTTGCGGCCGATCTCGCCGAGACCGCCGAGGAACACGACGCGCACCGGCACGTCGGGATCGCGCGGGACCGTGCGGGGCAGGATGCGCGCCGAGCCGGACTCAGCCACGAGCGGCCACCAGATCGGCGTGGACCACCGCGGCGGTCTCCTCGAGACCGTCGGGGGCCGGGCCGAGCGGCAGGCGCGCCTCACCGACGGAGTGGCCGAGATGACGCATCATCGCCTTCGCCGGGATGGGGTTCGGGGTGAGGTCGTTGGTCTCGTAGCCGTACGAAACGAGAAGGCGTTGGTTGATCCGTCGGGTGGCCGCCGCGTCGCCAGCGTCCCACGCGTCGAGCATCTCGACGTGGTCGGGTGCGGCCCAGTGCGTGGCCACGCCGATCACACCGACACCGCCCACCGCCAGGAGCGGCAGCGTCATCGAGTCGTCGCCCGAGTACACCTCGAAGTCGTCGGGTGTCTCGTTGATGATCGCAGCCGTGGTCCCTGGGTCCTTCGCCGCGTCCTTCAGCGCCACGATGTTGTCGACCTCGTTGGCCAGCCGCACGAGCACGTCGCCCGCGATCTTCCGGCCGGTGCGGATCGGAATGTCGTAGATGATCACGGGCAGATGCGTCGTGTCGGCGATGGCCCGGAAGTGGGCCTCGATCCCCGCCTGACTCGGACGCGAGTAGTACGGACCGACGCCGAGGATCCCGGCGATGCCGAGCTTCTCGGCCTCGACCGTGAGGCCGATGTCGTGGCGGGTGTTCGAACCCGTGGTGCCGGCCACGACCGGCACGGTGACGGCCTCGGCGACCGCCTCGAACAACGTGAGCTTCTCGTCGATCGAGAGCGTCGGCGCCTCGCCGGTGGTCCCCGCGACCACGAGCCCCTCGTTGCCCTGCTCGACGAGCCACTTCGCGAGCGAGACGGCAGCGTCGACGTCGAGGGCGCCCTCGTCGTCGAAGGGGGTGACCATGGCGGTCAGGACTCGGCCGAAACGGGGCATGGCGGTCGTTCACCTCTTTGGCGCGACGCCGATTCGTCGACGTCAGGTCTCGTGACGCCGACCCTCGGCGTCGCGGCCGAGCGTACCGGAGGTGACCCGAGCGCTTCGCGAACGGTTCCGGCGGTGAGACGTCAGGCGACGGGACGGATCGCCGGTGACGGCGGCGGGAGCGGCGCACCGTGGATCACCGGGGCGGCGGCACCGTCGACCGGAACGACGGGACCCGCCGACTCGATGGGAGGAGCGGGCGGCGACGAGAAGGGCCGGGCCCGCCAGACGGCGTAGAGGCCGGCTCCGACCACGATCGGAGCGATGTAGGTGGCGAGCCGGTAGATGATCACGCCGGCGAGTGCGAGCGGTCCGTCGACGCCGGCTGCGATGAGTGCCCCGGTGAGTCCGGCCTCGACGACACCGACGCCGCCGGGGGTCGGGGCGAAGCTCCCGAACAGATGCGTGATGAAGAACACGCGGAGGAACTCGGCGACCCCGAGTTCACCACCGACGCCGAGCGCCCTGAGCGCCACGAGGAGGATGACGGCGCCGCAGATCTGCGAACCGAGGGTGCGACCGAGGATGCCCCAGGGCCGGCACACGAAGTCACGTACGTCTCGGCGCAGTTCCGGAGCGCAGGAGGTCGGATCCTGGTCGCGGCAGCGCTCGAACCGACCGGCGGTGCGGGTCCACACCCACGACGCGACGGCCGCCATCTTGTTGGCCATGTCGTCGTTCCGACTGGTGACGATGAGCACGGTCCAGCTGACCGAGATCACCGCCGTGGCCACGATGACGAGAGCCACGTCGAAGAACTCGGCCGGTCGACCGATCATGTCGAACGAGGTGGCGATCAGCGCGAGCGCCCACGTGGCGGTCGTGGTGGCGATGCCGTACGTGACGAGCATCGAGGCCAGCTTGCGGGGAGCGATCGACGCGTCGCGGCAGATCGCCCAGCGGAGCGCCGTCCCGACGGCACCACCCATCGGGAGCCCCTTGCTCGCCGCATTGCCGACGTCGTGCACGGTGAACGCAGCACGCCAGGACAGGGGTGACGGGAGCAGTCGCCGGACGATGTCGGCGCGCGACCACCGCTCGTAGACGGCGAGGACGAAGAGGACGCCGAGCGCCAACAGCGACAGAGTTCCGAGTTCGTCGACGGCATCGCCGACCAGCGTTCGCTGCGACCAGATGGCGACGCTGAGGGCGACCAGGAACACGAGCGTTCCCAGTGTTCGCATGGACGGCCGCCGCACCCGGGCGACGGTAGGAAAGGTCGTGGACATCCAGTGGTACCAAGCCGCAATCGTCAGCGGATGCTCACTTTTTCGTCATCAACCGTCCCGATCTTGAGGAATCCGTCCGGTGGGTGCTCCGAGTCGAGCGGTCAGAAGCTGCCCTCAGCGGCGCGGTCGATGCCCTGAGTGAGGATCAGGTCCTCATGGAGCTCCATCCAGACGTCGTGATAGCTCCCGCACATCACTCCGGTGAACTTGGTCCGATCGCCGCCGTGGACCAGGTCGAGTGCCTGCTCGAGCCGACTCGCATACGGCACCAGACGGGCCATCGAGCCACCCATCGCCATCACCACGGGATGGCTCTCGGAGTGGAGATCGGCCAGTCGCCCGATCACCTCTGCGTCGTAGTCGGGATCGCTGTGGTCGTTCGGTGCGCCGTCGCGCAGCTGCCACTCGCCGCAGAGCTCCTTGAACGCGACGTTGTGGTGGATGAAGGTCGGGTAGAGCTCGCCCAGCACCGCCTCGATGTCGACACCGTCGAGATCGACGGCGAGTTCCTCGGCGTGCACCTCGCGACCACCCGGCGTCAGCTGCCACAGCGACCGGGCCTCACGGAACTGGGCGTGGCCGCGGTCCGCCCGGTCGGCCAGATGGGCGTCGACGTCGGCCTGACCGTGACCCGTCATCTCCATCAGCACGTCGACGGCGGCGAATCCCTTCACCCGCAGGGCGTGGAAGGTTCGGAACTCGGGCGACGATTCGTGACTCACGGGCGATCAGTGTGTCGTCGTCCACTCGCCGAGGACGAGTCGGCGTCAGCGATGGCGGCTCACTCCGTCCGCGACCGCAGCCGCCGCGACGGCGGTGGCGACCTGCGCGGACACGGAGCGATCGAACACGCTCGGCATGATGTTGTCGGGCGCCAGCACGTCGTCGCCGACCGCCGACGCGATGGCCGACGCGGCGGCCAGCTTCATGTTCTCGGTGATGTCACTGGCGAACGCGTCGAGTGCGCCACGGAAGATCCCAGGGAACGCGAGCACGTTGTTGATCTGGTTCGGATAGTCGCTCCGCCCGGTTCCCATCACGGCGACGTCGTCGGCAACGAGTTCGGGGCGGATCTCCGGATCGGGGTTGGCCATCGCGAACACGATCGGATCGGCGGCCATCGCGCGAACGTCGTCGGGCGTGAGGATGTCGGGCGCGCTGACGCCGATGAACACGTCCGCGCCCCGCGTCGCCGCCGACAGCGCTCCCATCACCCGCTCGGGGTTCGTGTTCTCGGCGAACCACTGCTTCCACCGGTTGAGCCCGTCGCGGCCGTCGTACACGCAGCCCTGCGAATCGACGCCGATGATCCGGCCCGCGCCGGCGCCGAGCAGGATCTTGCCGATCGCCACGCCGGCGGCGCCGACGCCCGAGATCACGATCGTCAGGTCCTCCATCTTCTTGCCGGTGATCCGAAGTGCGTTCTCGACCGCCGCGAGCGTCACGACCGCCGTGCCGTGTTGGTCGTCGTGGAAGACCGGGATGTCGAGATCCTGCAGGGCTTCTTCGACCTGGAACGCTCCGGGAGCGGCGATGTCCTCGAGGTTGATCCCGCCGAAGGTCGGCGCGAGCCGGATGACCGTCTCGATGATCTCCTCTGGGCTCTCGACGTCGAGGCAGACGGGGAACGCGTCGACACCCGCGAAGGCCTTGAAGAGCAGCGCTTTGCCCTCCATGACGGGCATCGCTCCTTTGGGACCGATGTCGCCCAGGCCGAGCACCGCGGTGCCGTCGGACACGATCGCCACGGTGTTCTTGCGGATGGTGTGCGAGTCGGCGACGGTGGGGTCGGCGGCGATGGCCTTGCACACGCGGGCGACACCCGGTGTGTACGCCATCGAGAGGTCGTCCTGGTCCGCGACCGGGGCGAGAGGGAGGACCTCGATCTTCCCACCCTCGTGCATCCGGAACGTGCGGTCGTGCCAGCCGACGAGCGTGACCCCGTCGCAGCTCTCGACCTTCTCGACGATCTCGTGCTGATGCTCGACCGAGCGGCAGTTCACGACGATGTCGCGCTCGAGCGTGGCTCCCTTCGCGACGAATCCGTCGATCGAGAAGATGTTGCCACCGGCCTCACCGATGAGGGTGCAGAGACCGCCCAGGACTCCCGGGCGATTGGCCAGGCTGACGGAGAGGCAGATGGAGTACTGGGTGGCGGGAGGTGCGGACACGGCCCGCACCGTAGTGATCGACCGCCCACTCGCGGGGTGCCGGGTTCGCCGGTTCCGGTGGGGTGCGGATCTGACGGTCAGTTGGCCGACGGACCGAGGACCGGCACCGGATCATCGATGACGACACCCCCGCCGTTGCGCTTCACGGTGTACAGCGCAGCGTCGGCTCGATCGACGAGTGCGTGAGACGACGGGTCGGTGTCGAGCTCGCGGACGGCGAACCCGATGCTGACCCCGACCTCGACCACCTCGCCCTGCCGCAGTTCGATCGGCCCGGCGACGGCCTGGCGGATTCGTTCTCCGAGTGCGATCAGGTCGTGGCGATCGTCGGTGTGGACGAGGACTGCGAACTCGTCGCCGCCGAGCCGTGCGGCGATCAGGTCGTCACGCTCCGCGAGCTCGAGGAGACGTGCGCCGACCGTGGCCAACACTCGATCGCCGGCGGCATGTCCGAAACGGTCGTTGACGGGCTTGAACGCGTCGAGGTCGAGATATCCGACGGTGAGTCCGCGTTCCCGCTCGGAACGGAGCAGTCGCTGCAGGTGCTGATGGAAGGTTCCGCGGTTGATGAGCCCCGTGAGACCGTCGTGGGTCGCGGCGTACTCGACCTGCGAGCGACGGCGATCGGTGTCGAGGATCACCCCCGCGAGACGGGACAGCCGGGTCATCATCAGGCGTCGCGTCGGGTCGACGTCGAGTCGCCGCTGTGATCGCCACGCGATGGTCCACACTCGCGACGAGTCGTCGCGGGCGTGCTCGTACGGCCACACCCACAGACTCTTGAGACCACGGACGCGGGCTGGGCCGGCGAGGACCGCCGGAAGCTCGTCGACGTCGATGATCTGCTCGATCGGCTGATCGAGGATGCCGTTCCACGCGTCGACGACGTCGACCTCGCAGTCGCGTCCGGGACCGGCGAGGGGTGCGGCGAGTTCGTCGACGGCGACGACGCGGCCCGCCCGACGGTCGACGAGGTCGGAGAGGATGGCGCTCTGCGCTCGGAGCGTCTCGGCGCCCGCCACCTGGAGCAACATCTCGAGCGCATCATCGGCGGGGACATCGGCCGCCATGGCGTCGAGGATCTGGTCGAGGAGCCACCGCTCCGTCCACGGGTGCACGTAGACGACCATGCAGCCGATGACCGGGTCGTCGAACTGGTTGTTGGCCGTGACCTCGACGATGTGGTGGGTGCCGTCCGCAGCGACGACACGGAAGAGCACCGGAGCCTGCGGTCCCGGCACGTGGAGCGCGACACCGATCGAATCGAACGCGGGCCGATCCCAGTCGGGGTCGACGAACTCGAGGACGGACCGGCCGAGGATCTCGTCGGTGGTCCACCCGACCAACTCGGCGACGCCCTGATTGCACCAGCGGACACGGAGCTCGCGGTCGAGCAGCACCACCATGCCCGGCGATCGGTCGAGGACACGCCGCCAGACCTCGTGCCGAGGCTCCACCATCGTCGAACGGTAACCGTTCCCCGCGAGACGAGCCAGAGCAATCCGTGATCAATCGATCACAGAGAGTGATTGATCTCGCAAGGGTTCGTCAGTGACCGGCGACCGGCGCCGGCGCGTCTTCGCCGAGCTCGAACTTGGTGTACTCCTCGCCCGTGTCCTCCCAGTCCTCGAACTGGATGACCGACATCTCCTCGAACCGGCGGCGCAGCCACTGATCGTTGCGATCGAGCAAGCCGAGCTTCTTGCAGTTCGGCACGATCTTCGAGAACAGCATCTGCTGGAACAGGTCGCGGGTGGGGTCGCGCAGCACGATCGGCAGCACGTCCTTGGGTGCGACCCCCATGCGCTCCCAGACCTCCTGGGAGAGGAAGCGGTCGCGCATGCGGACGGCCGCCTCGAACGTGAACTCCTGTCGCTCCTTGAGTTCGGCGTCGGACATCTCGCCGTAGATCTCCTTCAGCGAGAGCACGCCGAACGCGACGTGGCGCGCCTCGTCGCTCATCACGTAGCGCAGCAGCTTCTTCAAGAGCGGCTCATCGGTCATCTGATGCATGAAGCCGAAGGCGGCGAGGGCGAGGCCTTCGACCATGACCTGCATGCCGAGGTATGTCATGTCCCAGCGGCTGTCGTTGATGATGTCGTCGAGCAGCATCCGGAGGTGAGCGTTGACCTGGTAGCCGCCGCCCATCTTCTCGTCGAGGTAGCGGGCGAAGACCTCGACATGCCGGGCCTCGTCCATGACCTGGGTGGAGGCGTACAGCTTGGCGTCGTACCACGGCACGGTCTCGACGATCTTGGCCGTGCACAGGAGGGCGCCCTGCTCGCCGTGGAGGAACTGACTGAGGGTCCACTTGCGGTTCTGGATCCCGTACTCGAGCCACTCCTTGTCGCCCCAGTGACCGATGACGGTGCCGTAGTAGAGGTTCGGGTCGATGCCGGCCGCGACCGCCACCTGGCTCTGGTCGCCGGAGATCTGCTTCTCGAGGTCGACGTCG
>JBCDAK010000078.1:0-20072 GCA_039185545.1 Actinomycetota bacterium | reverse complement strand
TGGACGGCGCTCGGGCGGTCTTTCGACTTGCTCATGTCGCTGCGGGTTCGCTCGTACTCGAGACCGTCGGTCGCGCACACCGTGATCGCGTCGCTGATCTTCTCGGCCCCGTCGGCGCCCAACTTCTTCGTGGTCGCGAACGGGGACACCCGCGCCGTCCAGCAGACCTCGTTCGCGAGTCGGCGACCGAGGCCGGCGACCATCCGCTGGTCGCGGAGGAACCCGTGGATCCGCATCGAGTGGTCGGAGAACAGTGCACCCAGCTCGTCGGGTGGGAGACCGACGGCCTCCGGTCCGAGGTCGCCCACCGGTGGCCCGTCGACGTCGGAGCGAGCGACGCACCACACGCCCGCTAGACGCTCGGTGCCCTGCTCGGTGAGGAGCAGGGCGGGCCCCTCGTCGAAGATGAACCGGGCCTGGCCGCCGCGGGGCTTCTTCGCCAACTTCTCGTCGGGCAGCAGACGCCCACCCTGCATCAGATGCACGATGAACACGACCGGGCCGATGTACATCCGGAGGTACTTCCCCCGGCGATCGATGTGCTCGAGCGTGTGGCCGTACGCCTCGTCGGGTGCCGGGAGGGCTGTATTGAGAGACGTGAACGTGAGCGGCCGGAACGATTCGAGCACTCGGCCGGCGAACTGCTGTTGCAGACGCTCGGCGTGGGCCTCGATCTCGGGCATCTCCGGCACGGCGGGTCCCTCGTCCTCAGTCGTACCTGGTCTGGTCGCGCACCGACGAGAACACGGCGTCGAGTGCGCCGAACACCGGCTGCGACTCGAGCAGCTTCTGCTGGTCGCCGAAGAGGCGGATGCGCCCGTTGATGAACGCGTCCTGAGCGTTGAGCTCGCCGGTCGCCACGCCGACGGCGGTCTCCCACGACTGTTCCATCTTCACGTCCTCCCGATCGGCCGGCCCGGCGCCGAATGCCGCTTGGCCCTCGCCGACGACGAGGTGGTACGTGACCGTGCCCTCGGGCCCGTCGGTCACGACCTGCGTGACCCCGACGTCGTGGTGATCGGCCAACTCGCGCATCACCTCGCTCGCCGCGACCTCGGCCGACAGCGCGTCGATCCACTGCAAACTCAGGTAGCGGAACTCGGCGGTCGGTCGGTCGTCGGACACGGCCCGTAGTCTGCCGGATCGTGGCGCCATCGCCAGAGGACGACCTCCGCCACGCCGGCGCGAGGATCGAGGAGTGGGTGTTCGCCGCGTGGCGTTCCGGCGACCCAGACGAGGGGACCTCCGGTGCTCTCGGGGTGCTCTCCGGTCATCGGATCGTCGGGCGCACCGCGTGGTATTGGGCCGCGCTGGCCCGATCGGATCGTCCTCTGTTGCACGTGCTCGATGTCGAGGTTCCGGTGCGCAGCGATCCGTTCGTGATCAAGGGGGAAGCGATGTGGGCCGAGCACGTGTGCGACGCTCCGCTCGAGCAGTGGACGATCGGGAACGAGACCTACGCGGCGGGTCTCACCGATCCGGACGATGCGCTCGATCGGGCCTACGGCATCCCGACCCCGATCGCGTTCGATCTCGAGTGGTACGCCGTCGCTGCGCCCGAAGATCTGCCACTCGAAGACGATGAGGCTGGCTACGAGCAGGCCGGGGTCGTTCACGGGGCGATCGAGATCCTCGGCGACGACCCCGTCGAGTTGGTCGAGGTGCCGGCCCGGCGCTGGCACCGCTGGACCTCGTCCGGCCGTCTCTCTCCGCTCGCCGTGCCCCGGGCGAACGCGCACCTGGACGCACGTGCGCCGTTCCGATTCCCGGACGGCTCCGTTCTCGACTGGGTGGTCACACCCGACGGATGGAGGAACCGCCCGAGCCGCTGACCGAGGTGCGACACTCTCGATCGACATGCCGTACGACACCGACATCCTCGACGACTTCGAGCAGCACCGGCGTGCTCCTCGGTACGTCGACGTGGAGGTCGAGCCCTCGATGACCGTCGTCGATCGCTCGTCGGGATTCGTCGGCCGCGTGGTGAAGTGGAACTCCGAGGCGATCACGCTGCAGGACGACACCCATCACGTGCGTCACTTCCGGTGGAAGTCGGGAGGGTTCCTCGTCGATGGTCGTGCCGTGACGCTCGTACGGCCGGCGGCGCAGCCGGCCACGACCACGCGGATCACGGCCTCCGGTTCGATCGCCGGTGATGGCGCCGCGCGGGTCGCCCGTGCGAGCCGCATCTGGGTCGAGGGCCGTCACGACGCTGAGCTCGTCGAGCACGTCTGGGGAGATGATCTGCGCGATCTCGGCATCGTCGTCGAGCCGCTCCACGGCGCGGACGATCTGCTCGCGGCGGTCACCGAGTTCGGGCCGTCCGACGAGCGGCGACTCGGGGTGCTCCTCGACCATCTCGTCGTCGGCTCGAAGGAGACTCGGATCGCCGACGAGGTGCGCCGCGCTCACCCGCGGGTGTTGGTCACCGGTCATCCGTTCGTCGACGTGTGGGCGGGCGTTCGTCCCGGCGTGGTCGGCCTCGACGCATGGCCGGAGGTGCCCCACGACCCCGATGTGCCGTGGAAGGAGGGCCTCTGCGCACGCCTCGGAGTGCCGTTCGACGGGTTCTGGCCGAGGCTGCGCAACGGGGTGCGATCGTTCGCCGACCTCCGACCCGAGGTGGTCGGCGCGGTCGAACAGCTCATCGACCACGTGGCCGACGGCCACTGACGATCAGCGCGACGAGTCGTTCGACGTCGCGTCGTCCGACGCAGAGACCACCGCCGCCGACTCGCGCGCCGCCGCAGCGAAGATGCCCATCGACATCAGCGACGACTCGGCGGCGCGTCGGGCCGCGTAGATCTCGGCGCGGGCGCCGTGGGCGTCGGACGAGTCGGGCTCTGCCTGTACTGCGGTCTCGACCAGGTGGCAGGCGAGACGGAGATCGCCGGCATCGGCGAGGTCACGAGCGCGAGCGAGATAGGCGTCGAGCCCGCCTGCGAGCGCAACGTGCTCGGCGGCGATCGCGGCCGCCGGGGACGGCTTCAGCCGCGACGGGTCGAGATCCCACCAGCCGCCGTACAACCGCCACACGTTGCGGACGACGAACTCGGGTTCGTCGTACACCGGGTTCATCCACGGTCGGGTGAGCCACTCGGCGGGGAGGGTGACCGTGTTCAGGATCTCGTCGAGGGATGCCCCCTCGTTCATCATCGCAACGGTCCGCTCGACGAGGAACTCCAGGGCCTCGGCCAAGCTGGTGAGCACGGTTCGGATCCGATCGGTTCCGCGGATCGGCAGCCCGTGGGCGGGCAGGAGCAGCTCGGCGTCGTACTCGGCCATGCGCCGGAGCGCCGCCGCCCACTCACCGGGATACCGCTGGACCTTCTGCGGGTTGCCTGCGTTCGGGAACACCCACGTGACGAGGTCGCCGACGCAGAGCGCCCGGTGCGCCGGGACCCACGCCCAGGAGTGATCGTCGGTCTCGCCCTTGTCGTGATGGATCTCGACATCGAGTCCTCCGACGGTGCGCGTCATCGAGTCGCGGTACGTCTCGGTGGGCCAGACGGTGTCGTGGGGGAGGAACGGCGCCTCGTCGTAGCTCAGCCCCAGCCCGTGGCGCGGTGAGATCCCGCCGAACTGCCGTCGGTTGATGATCTGGTTGTAGCCGTTCGTGTCGACGTACCTCTCGAAGCGCGGCGCGACGTTCTCGTGTCCGATCACGGTCGGCGCGGCGTGGTCCCGTCGTTCGGCGTCGGCCAGGACGGCTCCGCTGCCGCCGACGTGATCGACATGGCCGTGGGTGTAGACGAGCGAGTCGATCCGGTCGGTCGACCAGCTGCGCAGCGACTCGACGACGGCGGCACCGCTCATCGGTCCGCTCGCGTCGACTGCGACGAGACCGTCGTCGGTCCGGAACACGACCATGTGACTGAACGACTCGACGAGGGCGACGTCGTCGTCGATCTCGGCGAGCTCGTTGGTCACCCGGTTGACCGGCTCGTCGGCCTCGCCGGCGTCGATCACCCGGCTCGACAACTCGATCGGATCGGCGGTGCGGACCTCGGAGCTCATCCCCGGACGCTACGTCCCCCGCCGCTCTGCGTGTGCGGTCGACGGCGACCGGACCCGGCCGTTCACGTCAGCGCATGTTGCGGAATCCTGCTCACGTGCTGACGCGAGCACAGGGTCGTTCAGGCCGCGTCAGCGCATCCTCGCGAAACCGGACGATGCGCTGACGTGAAGCCGGACGACGCGCACGGAAGAGTGGCCTGCGGCGAGAGTCCGGGTCAGCTCATCCTGCGGGTGTCGCAGGATGAGCTGACGCGAACAGCGACGGGGATCAGACGAAGGCGGAGGCGAACACCAGGCTGACGATCGTCATGACCTTCAGCAGGATGTTCATGGCCGGGCCCGAGGTGTCCTTGAACGGGTCGCCGACGGTGTCGCCGACGACGGCGGCCTTGTGGGCCTCGGAGCCCTTGCCGCCGTGGTTGCCCTGCTCGACGTACTTCTTGGCGTTGTCCCAGGCGCCGCCCGAGTTCGCCATGAAGATGGCGATGGCGAAGCCCGTGACGAGCGCACCGGCGAGCAGACCGCCGAGAGCGTCGACCGAGATGAATCCGACGACGAGCGGCACGACGACCGCCAGCGCGCCCGGGATGATCATCTCCTTCAGCGACGCCTCGGTCGAGATGGCGACACAACGAGCCGAGTCGGGGGACACGCCCTCCTTGCCCTCGCGCAGGCCGGGGATCTCACGGAACTGCCGGCGCACCTCTTCGATCATCTGGCCCGCAGCACGGCCCACGGCGTCGATGGTGAGTGCGGCGAAGAGGAACGGCAACCCGGCACCGATGAACAGGCCGATGAAGACGTCGACCTCACCGATGTCGAGGTTGAGCGCCGACGCAGGATCGGCTTCGGCGATGGCGAACTCGAAGCTCTTGAACAGTGCCAGGGCGGTGAGCGCGGCCGAGCCGACGGCGAAGCCCTTGGCGACGGCGGCCGTGGTGTTGCCGAGCGAGTCGAGCGCGTCGGTGACCTCGCGGACCGACGGGTCGAGTTCGGCCATCTCGGCGATTCCGCCGGCGTTGTCGGCGATGGGACCGTACGCGTCGACCGAGACCACCACGCCGGTGGTGGCGAGCATGCCGATGGCGGCGACGGCGATGCCGTAGAGGCCGCCCAGCGTGGTCTCGTCTCCGAGCGTCTGCTGGCCGCCCCAGTAGGCGACGCCGACACCGAACAGGATGAGCGCGACCGAGGCGAACACCGAGATCATGCCGGTCGAGATGCCCGACAGCACGGTGGTGGCCGGGCCGGTCTCGGACTGTGCGGCGATGCGCTTCACCGGGTTGAAGTGGTCGGACGTGTAGAACTCGGCGGTCTTGCCGAGCGCCCATCCGACGATGAGGCCGCCGATCACCGAGACGGCGAGGCCCCAGGGCTGCTCCTCGGGGAAGATGTCGGAGTCACCGAACAGCCAGAACGAGCCGGCGAGCACGCCGATCACGGTGATGACCATGGCGACGTTGGTGCCGCGGTGGAGTGCCTTGCTGAGCGCCTGGCTGTCGGTCGAGTCGCCGCTCTTCACGAGGAACGAGCCGATGATCGAGCCGATCATGCCGATGAACGCCACGAGCATCGGGAAGACGAAGAACGGGAGCACGTTGTCGTCGCCCGCGGTGTCGGCCGAGACGCCGAGGGCGAACGCGATGAGCGAGATCGGCGCGATGATCGAGCCGGCGTACGACTCGAACAGGTCGGCGCCCATGCCGGCGACGTCGCCGACGTTGTCGCCCACGTTGTCGGCGATGGTGGCCGGGTTGCGGGGGTCGTCCTCGGGGATGCCGGCCTCGACCTTGCCGACGAGGTCGGCGCCGACGTCGGCGGCCTTGGTGTAGATGCCGCCGCCCACTCGGGAGAACAGGGCGATGGTGGAGGCGCCCAGGCCGTAGGCGGTGACGATCTCGAAGGCGTCGTCGACGCCGGCCCACTCGACGAAGAGGAGGTACGTGAACATCAGGCCGAGCAGCGCCAGGCCGGCGACCGAGAAGCCCATGACCGCGCCGCCACGGAAGGCGACGGGCAGAGCCTTGGACGGGCCCTCCTTGGCAGCTTCGGTGGTGCGGGCGTTGGCCATGGTGGCCACGGTCATGCCGGCGTACCCGGCGCCGGCCGACAGGACGGCGCCGAGGATGTAGCTGACGGCGGCCAGCGGGTCGATCACGATGGCGAGAAGGATCGCGAGGGCGATGGCGAAGACGCCGACCCACTTGTACTCCGCCTGGAGGAACGCTCGAGCGCCCTTCTGGATCTCGCCCATGAGGAACACCATGCGGTCGTTGCCCGCCGGTGCCGCCTCGACGGCCTTGTAGTAGTACCCCGCCAGACCGAGCGCGGCGACGGCCGAGATCAGCGCGAGATAGGGGATGACGTCCACGGGGTGTTGCCTCCTGGGCGTTGTTGGGTGCGGAGCGTGATTCGATCCGCCTCGACAGCCGTGGGGGCTTCCTCCCGACCGGCCGGGTCCAATGGTGACCGGCTCGGGAGCCTAGGAAGAAATCGGAAGGACCGGGCGCATCCAGACCCCGATCTGTGGTACGTCCCGACCCGAGTTCGGCCTCGTGACGCCCACCACGTCGTCGATCCCGAGGACGATTCGGTCCGGGTGTCGCGCCCACGGGTACGGTTGCGCACCATGGCACAAACCTTGAGACGGGGCCCGGTGACGGGGACGGCCGTCCGAGCACCGGCGAAGAAACGCCCGTTCGTGCTCGACCTGTACGCCACGGCGGTCGGCAAGAAGTACGTGATGGCCATCACGGGCCTGATCGGCATCGCGTTCGTGATCGGCCACATGATCGGCAACCTCAAGATGTATCTCGGCCCGGTCGTCGAGGACGGCGAGCGGGTCTACGACATCGACATCTACGGCGAGTTCCTTCGTGATCTGGCCGTCCCGCTGCTGCCTCGGACCTATCTGCTGTGGGGGCTGCGGCTGGTGCTCATCGGCGCCGTGCTGCTCCACATCCACGCGGCGTGGGGCCTCACGCAGCTCAACCGCAAGGCCCGCTCGGTCAAGTACCAGTCGGAGCGCGACTACCAGGTCGCCAACTTCGCCAGCCGCTCGATGCGCTGGACCGGCACCATCGTCCTGCTCTACCTGATCTTCCACATCGCCGACCTCACCTGGGGTGCCACCGGTGCCGACTGGTCGCGCGGCGACGTGTACTTCAACATCGACGAGTCGTTGTCGCGCTGGTGGGTCGCCGGCATCTACATCGTCGCCAACCTGGCGCTCGGCGTGCACCTGTTCCACGGCACCTGGTCGCTGTTCCAGTCGATGGGCTGGAACAACCCCCGGTTCAACGCCTGGCGCCGCAACGCGGCAATCGGCGTCTCCGCCGTCATCGTCGCCGGGAACGTGTCGTTCCCGGTGGCCGTCATGGCCGGTGTCATCGAGTACGACCCGACCGTCACGTCCGTCCACGATCTCCATTCCACCGAAGCCGAAGCTCTGAGCGAGGAGGCAGGCGAATGACCATCGACCTCGACCCGAAGATCCCCGACGGACCACTGGCCGACAAGTGGTCCAACTACATCGCCAGCCAGAAGCTGGTGAACCCCGCCAACAAGCGGAAGTTCAAGATCATCGTCGTCGGCACCGGGCTCGCCGGAGCGTCGGCCGCGGCCACGTTCGGCGAACTCGGCTACCAGGTCGACGCGTTCACGTTCCACGACTCGCCCCGTCGCGCGCACTCGATCGCCGCCCAGGGCGGCATCAACGCGGCGAAGAACTATCAGGGCGATGGCGACTCGATCCACCGTCTGTTCTACGACACCATCAAGGGTGGCGACTTCCGAGCCCGTGAGGCCAACGTGCACCGCCTCGCCGAGGTGTCGGTCAACATCATCGACCAGATGGTCGCCCAGGGCGTGCCGTTCGCCCGTGAGTACGGCGGGCTCCTCGACAACCGGTCGTTCGGTGGCGCGCAGGTGAGCCGTACGTTCTACGCCCGCGGTCAGACGGGCCAGCAGCTCTTGCTCGGTGCGTACCAGCAGCTCGCCCGCCAGATCGGCCTCGGCAACGTGAAGCTGTGGAACCGCATGGAGATGGTCGACGTCGTCACCATCGACGGGCGCTGCGCCGGCATCATCTGCCGCGATCTCATGACCGGTGAGTTCACCCGCCACGACGCACACGCCGTCGTGCTGGCCACCGGTGGCTACGGCAACGCGTTCTTCCTGTCGACCAACGCCATGGCGTGCAACGTCACCGCGGCGTGGCGGGCCCACCGGCGTGGCGCGGCGTTCGCGAACCCCTGCTACACGCAGATCCACCCCACGTGCATCCCGCAGGCCGACGACTTCCAGTCGAAGCTCACGCTCATGTCCGAGTCGCTGCGCAACGACGGACGCATCTGGGTGCCGAACGACCCCGACGAGTCCCGCCCGGTGGCGCAGATCCCAGAAGAGGACCGCGACTACTACCTCGAGCGGATCTACCCGAGCTTCGGCAACCTCGCCCCGCGCGACGTGTCGTCGCGCGCGGCGAAGCGCATGGTCGACGCCGGCCAGGGTGTCGGACCGCTGAAGAACGGTGTGTACCTCGACTTCGCCGACGCCATCGACCGGCTCGGTCTCGACACCGTGTGGGAGCGCTACTCGAACCTGTTCGAGATGTACGAGCGGATCACGGGTGAGGACCCCCGCGAGGTGCCGATGCGCATCTACCCGGCGAGTCACTACACGATGGGCGGCCTGTGGGTCGACTACGAGCTGCAGACCACGATCCCCGGTCTGTTCTGCGCCGGTGAGGCCAACTTCTCCGACCACGGTGCGAACCGTCTCGGTGCGTCGGCGCTGATGCAGGGCCTGTCCGACGGCTACTTCGTGTTGCCGTACACCATCGCCCCGTACCTCTCCGACCTGCTCAACAAGCCGGTGCCCGACTCGTCGCACGAGGCGTTCGCCGTCGCCGAGCAGGAAGCCCGTGACCGGTTCAAGGGGTACATGGAGATCGGCGGCACCCGCACGCCCGACTACTTCCACCGCGAGCTCGGCAAGATCATCTGGGACTACTGCGGCATGGATCGCAACCGGGTCGGCCTCGAGAAGGCCATCTCCGAGATCCCCGCGCTGTACGACGAGTTCCAGAACGACGTCCGCGTCACGGGCAACGACACCAGCCTCAACCAGACGCTCGAGAAGGTCGGCCGCGTCGACGACTTCTTCCAGCTGGGACTGCTCATGTGTCAGGACGCGCTCACCCGCGAGGAGAGCTGCGGCGGACACTTCCGCTCCGAGTACCAGACCGAGGACGGCGAAGCCGTCCGCAACGACGACGAGTACGCCCACGTCACCGCGTGGGAGTGGAGCGGTGACTTCACCGCTCCGATCGAGAACCGCGAGCCGCTCGAGTACGAAGTCGTCCAGTTCCAGACCCGCAGCTACAAGTGATCGAGAATCCCCCATTTCGATGAGCACCACCCTCACCAACATCATCCTCAAGGTCTGGCGTCAGGACGGTCCCGACGAACAGGGCCGTTTCGAGACCCATCAGATCCCCGAGATCAGCGACGAGGCCTCGTTCCTCGAGATGCTCGACATCCTCAACGAACGCCTCATCGAGGAGGGCAAGGAAGCGATCGTCTTCGACCACGACTGCCGCGAAGGCATCTGTGGCACGTGTTCGCTCATGATCGACGGCCAGGCGCACGGCCCGCAGAAGGGCACCGCCACCTGCCAGCTCCACATGCGCACCTTCTCGTCCGGTGACGAGATCGTGATCGAGCCGTGGCGGGCGACCGCGTTCCCGATCATCAAGGACCTCATGGTCGATCGCTCGCCGTTCGACCGCATCGTCGAGGCGGGCGGCTTCATCACCGCGCCCACGGGCGGAGCGCCCGACGCCAACCTGATCCCGATCCCGAAGCCGGTGTCCGACTCGGCGATGGACAATGCGGCGTGCATCGGGTGCGGTGCCTGCGTCGCCGCCTGCCCGAACGGCGCGGCCAGCCTGTTCACGTCGGCCAAGCTCACGCACCTCAACCTGCTTCCGCAGGGTCAGTCCGAGCGGTACAAGCGTGCCGAGGCGATGGTCGAGACCATGGACGACTACTTCGGCTCGTGCACCAACCACGGTGAGTGCGAGGCGGCGTGTCCGAAGGAGATCTCGATCGACGCGATCGCGGTCATGAACGCCGACTACCGCAAGTCGAAGATCAAGAACCGCAAGGCCCTGTCTCGCCGCTGACGTTGCCGGTGGCTCCCTCGCCGCCGTGCTGCGCGATGTCACGCCTGGGGTCAGACCCAGAACGTGATCACCCCGGCGGGAGGGTGACGGCCGTCGTGTAGCGGTTCGTCGCCAGCACGTCTCCCGTCTGGACGTCGGTCGCCGTCAACTCGATCGCCAGTTCACCGAGCGTGTCGGGAACGGTCACGTCGACTCTCCCGACCTTCACCACGTCGTCGGGTGCGACCGGACCACCGAACCGCGACCGCTCCTCACCTCCCGCCCATCGAACGACGATGTCGACCACGGCGTCCTCGACCGCCTCGCGGAGGTCGTTGACGAGATGCACGTCGAGCCGGAGGCGGTCGCCCGGATTGATCCAGTCGGGTGGGAGGTCGGCGACCACGATCACCGGCGCGCACGACGCGCGTACCGTCGCATACGCGTCCTTCGGGACCCGACGGTGGTCGAGGATCGACGGGGAGATCACGGGCCGTGCGTCGGCGAGCGACGAGAAGCAGAACCCGCCGGTCGGCCGGTACTTGAGTCGACGCAGTGTCTCGATCTGCACCTTCAACACGTACGACTGATAGCTCTGCGTGATCGCCCGCCAAGCGTCGATGTCCCGATGGTCCTCCGGTGGGAACATCTCGAGCAACACGTCGAAGCGCAGACCGTACGACTCGCCGATCCGATCCCAGTCGAGATCGGGCCACACACCGGACGGTTCCGATTCACGGCGCAGCGACGCGCTCGTCGTGCCGGCGGGCGACCGTCCGTGGAGGAACGAGGTGTCGTCGGGCACGCTCGACGCCCCGAACTCGCTCACGAAACGCACCGACCTCGGGAATCGGCGAGCGCGTTCGGCGAGATCGGAGGCCTCGCCGTACTCCCAGCCGTACCAGAGGTGGGAGTCGGTTCCGTCGAGCTGCGGGAGGTGCGGGGCGACCCCCGAGTGGGCGGTGACCAACCGGCTCGGATCGCACCGCTCGAACGTGCGCTTCACCCACCGGTCGAGCACGCTCTTGTTCCACGACGGCAACTGCTGCGACCGGAGGTCGCGCAGACGCCGCCGCCACTGCCGGTCGCCCTCCCGGCGTCGCACGGGCGTGGTTCCCGTGTCGGCAGGTTCGTTGTGGCCCGACCACGCGACGATCGACGGATGGTGGCCCAGGCTGTCGACGCAGGCTTCGACCTGGGCGACCGCTCTGGAACGAACCGAGCGAGCGTGGGTTCGTTCCAGCGGGAAGTCCTGCAGGACGAGCAACCCGAGCTCGTCCGCGCGGTCGTAGAACCGTCGTCGCGACACGTGGCCGTGGACCCGCACGGTGTTGAGGCCGAGGTCGACGACGTGAGCCAGATCGCGGTCGACGACCTCGAGGTCGGTGTCGCCGATCCCGACGGTGGACGGCGTCATGTCGACGCCGCGCAGGAACAGCCGCTCGCCGTTCACCGAACACACCCAGTCGTGCCAGTCGACCTGGCGGAGTCCGGTCCGCCGCTCCCGTTGGTCGCTCGCCTCGCCGTCGACCAGGACGACGACGGTGATGGTCGTCATCGGCTGATCGCCGAGCTCGCGCGGCCACCACAGCTCGGGCGACGGGATGTCGATCGACCACGCGATGTCGTTCATCCCGCTGGCGACCGGATGCGACTGCTCGTCGACGAGTTCGCCGTCCCGCAGCGTCCGAACGACGACCTCTCGGTGGGTGTCGACGTCGAGCTTCGCCGTGAGCCGGAGGTGGGCGCGCCGTTCGTCGGCGTCGCGGCAGATCACCCGAAGACGGTCGAGGCGAGCCGGTCCGGTGTCGTACATGCGCACGGAACGCCAGAGTCCCCCCGGGTTCCATCCGGTCGGCAATCCCTCCCACGCCTGGAGGACTCCGGTGATGTTGGTGCGCGCGTGGGGATCCTGTTCGGCGCACGCGACCTCGACGGCGAGGACGTGGTCACGGCCGATCTGGGCCAGCGCCGTGATGTCGAACGAGTGGGGGAAGAAGTACCCCTCGGGATCGCCGAGGTACGCACCGTCGAGCCAGACGTCGGCTTGGTAGAAGATGCCGTCGAAGGTGACGAAGCGTCGCCGTCCCTCGGCGATCTCGGGGCTCGAGAAGCGGTGCCGGTAGATGATCGGACCGGTCGACTCCTCGAAGCCGGGCGAGTGCTGCCAGTGCCCCGGCACGTCGATCGGCGACCAGCGGCTGCCGGCGCCGTCGTCGACGTCGAGCCCCAGACCCCCGCGGCGAATGTCGTCGTCGGCATGGGTCGCGACCCAGCGCCCCGACAACTCCATCGGGGGAGAGCGTACCGACCGCCGTCCTCCCGATCGTGGGAACGCCGATCCGGCGACGGCCGCGGCCGCACGATGTGAGGCCGTCACGAGCCGCGGCTAGGTTCGACCCATGGAGTCCCCGACACCCCCTGATGACCTGCCGGTGACCCTCGGAGCCCTCCGGGATTCGGGCTGGATCTCCCGCCCGATCAAGCACGAGATCCGCGAGCACGCCATCGAGAAGGTGGCGGCCGGCGAGCCGCTGTTCGACGGTGTGGCGGGCTACGAGGACACGGTCATGCCGCAGCTCGAGAACGCGCTGCTCGCCGGCCACGACGTGATCTTCCTGGGCGAACGAGGCCAGGCCAAGACTCGCATGATCCGGTCGCTGACCGGGTTGCTCGACGAGTGGATGCCGATCATCCGCGGATCGGAGATCCTCGACGATCCGTACGAACCGATCTCGCGATTCGCTCGCGATCAGGTGGCCGAACTCGGCGACGCGACGCCGATCGACTGGGTGCACCGAGACCGGCGGTACGGCGAGAAGCTGGCGACCCCCGACACGTCGATCGCCGACCTCATCGGCGAGGTCGACCCGATCAAGGTCGCCGAAGGTCGGTACCTGTCCGACGAGCTGACGTTGCACTACGGCCTCGTTCCGCGGACCAACCGCGGCATCTTCGCCATCAACGAGCTCCCCGACCTCGCCGAGCGGATCCAGGTCGGTCTGCTCAACGTGCTCGAGGAGCGCGACGTCCAGATCCGTGGCTACAAGATCCGGCTGCCGCTCGACGTCATGCTCATGGCCTCCGCCAACCCCGAGGACTACACGAACCGCGGTCGGCTCATCACGCCGCTGAAGGACCGGTTCGGATCGCAGATCCGCACGCACTACCCGCTCGAGGTGGCGACCGAGGTCGACATCATGAAGCAGGAGGCGGCGCCGCTCGACGTCCGCGGCCCGGAAGGCGGCGTCACGGTCGCCGTGCCCGAGTACCTCGCCGACGTCGTGGCCACGTTCAGCCACCTCGCACGGTCGAGCAACCAGGTCAATCAGCGCAGCGGTGTGAGCGTTCGCCTCAGTGTCAGCAACTACGAGGCGCTCTCCGCCAACGCGCTCCGCCGAGGGCTGCGCAACGGGGAGACGTCGATCGTCGCCCGCGTCGACGACCTCGAGGCGTTGCCGGCGAGCTCGCAGGGAAAGATCGAGATCGAGTCACTCGAGGAGGGTCGCGAGGGGGCCATCCTCGACACCCTCATCAAGGGCGCCGTGCTCACCGTGTTCAAGGACGTCGTCGACCCGGCGACCACCCGTGACGTGGTCGAGGCATTCGAGGAGGGAACGGTCGCGCACACCGGCGAGGACGTCACGAGCGATGAACTCGCCGGACTCATCGACCAGGTCGATGCGCTGCGCGCCCCGGTCCTGTCGCTCACGGGCGGAGACGAGTCGCCGGCCGCGATCGCCGGTGCCGTCGAGTTCGTGCTCGAGGGCCTCCACCTCTCGAAGCGTCTGAACAAGGACGCGTCGGGCGGCTCGGCCACCTACCGCGGACGCACCTGATCGTCCGGGGGGAGGATGACTCCTGCCGTCCCCGCCCGACCTCACGACTCCGCGACGTCAAGATAGGTCGCCCCCTCGGGTCGCATCGCACGGTGGGCGTCGAAGAGCCCGGTGCTCTCGGCTCCGTCGTCTCCCGCGTGTGTGGCCACCATCGGGCCGACGAACACGACCTCGGCGGCGTCGGACGCCCCGTCGTCGTCAGCGCTGGTGTCGCTCGACTCGGCGATCTGGAGGAGTCGCGCGAGGGCGGGCTCCGCCAGGGCGGGATCGTGGTCGTCGAGAGCCAGGTCCGACACGATCGGTCGATCGTCGGAGATCTCCGCCGCTCGTCCGAGCTGCTCGGCCCATCGGTCGCCGTCGAGTCGAAGCCGTTCGTCGAGGTCGTCGATCGGGTCGTCTGACATCTCGATGACGACCCCGATGCCGTCGTAGGCGCCGCGGAGGTCCTCGGCGCGAGCGAGGTCTCTCGGGCGGAGTGACAGCGTCACGGGTGCCTCGCCGCGGAGGAGGGCCCACGTGTCTCGCCACGCCTGCGTCGGCAGGTCGGGCGACGCGTGCACCGCCGGGATCCACCCGTCGATCCGGTCGCCGAACTCGTCGGCGACCCGTTCGAGCCAGCGCGGCCACCACCGGACGACGGTCTCGGCGTCTCCGATCCCGCCTTCGTTGTCGAGCCACCGCGGCACACCTCCGTCGGCATCGAGGAGGCAGGCCCACGTGGCCAGACCGACCGCCCGGGCCGCTCCGACCACGTCGCCGTACCACTCGACCCACTCCTCGGAGAGATCGCCGGGCCGGGGCTGCAGGCGGGCCCAGTCGAAGCTGAGTCGGACCTCGGTGATGCCGACGTCGGCGAGGAGCGCGAGGTCGTCGGGCCATCGCGTCACGAACCCACTGTCCGACGGGTCGACCGCGTCGAGGCGATTCGTCGCGAGCGTCGAGGTGGCGACGTGACCCAGCGAGTGGGCGACGCTGATGGTGGTTCCCCGACGGGACCTCATGCGGGAACGGGATTCTCCGCCGGCCGACCTCTCACGCGGCGGGCCGACTCAGAGGTACGGGGTGCGGGTCCAGAGGTCGCCGACGTCGGAGTCGATCGGCTGCGGGTCGCCGACCAGCGACACGATCTCGACGCGCCCGGGGAAACCACGGAGCTCGACCTCGCCGTACGGCTCGGCCGTGACACCTACGGGGAGGCGATCGATGTGCATCGAGGGCATCAGCACCTCGACACCCTGGGCGTGGTCGCACAGACGGGCGGCCATGTTCACGGCCGATCCGATGTAGTCGTCGCCCTCGAACAGCAGGGCGTGGCCGGTGGCGAGACCGGCACGGACGGTCAGTGGACTGCAGACGTCGGCGGCGCGCTGCTCGAGATCGAGCACGAAGTTGACGGCGTCGCGCTGGCTGACCGCCACACACATGCAGCCGTCACCCAGCCACTTCGCGATCCGCACGCCGCGCTCGGAGGCCACCGAACGGACGATGGTGCGGAAGGCGCCGAGCAGCCGCCCGGCGGCGTCGTCGCCGAACGCAGCGGTGTAGTTGGTGAAGCCGGACAGATCGACGAACACGAAGGTGCGGGGGACACGCATCGACACGAATCCTATTCGGCACGGACGGACGCCGACTTCACCAGTTCGTGTCATCTCCGCACGGGAAACAGCACATCCGGTGCCGGGTCCGATTCGTGCTGTTTCCAGCAGGTCTGGTGCCTGTTTCCAGCACGTCTGGTGCCGGGTCGGTTTCGTGCTGTTTCCAGCACGTCTGGTGCCGGGTCGGTTTCGTGCTGTGCCTCACGCAGCGCTCGAGCGGCCGAGCTGCCGCAGGAGGTGGTCTCTCGCCCGTGCGAAGGACGGATCGGACTCGAATCGAATCCGGCCCCGTCTGGCGGCGGATCGCGCCGACGCCGGAGAGGCGAAGCCGAACACCTCTGCGAGTCGATCGCCGTGGAGGAGGCGGAGTTCGACGGACAACGTGACGGCGAGAAGCCGGGCGTGGCCCCACCCGGATCTCCGCATCCGGACAGCTGCGTCGTCGCACCCGAAGATCGCCGTCGTCGCTGAGACGAGTTCATCGACGTCGGCCAGTCCCCAGGGCCAGCCGCCGCATACGTCGTCGGACGGGACGTGTGTCGTCACGAACTCGAGGTACCGAGCCGGGGAGTCCCCGAACGACTCACGGATCCGGTCGGTGCGGAGCCAGTCGGGGGCGCTCTCGAGGCCGGCGTACACGGGAAGGCTCGAGAACCGGTAGTGAGCGAGCGGCTCGGATCGCCCGAGAGCCAGCGGGTTGCGGTGGACGTAGCGACCGGTGCGATCGAGTTGCTCGCCCGTCGCGACCTCCTTCATCCCGAATCGATTCTCGAACACCGGTCCCGTGCGACGGTGCCGACGGTTGTGCTCGCGAGCGAGCGGCGACTCGAGGCTGTGCATGGCGGCGGAGATCGGCTCGGCGCCGCCGTCGGGGCTCTCGAGGAGGAGGTGGAAGTGGTTGTCCATCAGTGCGTACGCGTGCACATGAACTCGGTGGGCCGAGGTGGACTCGGCGAGGAGGTCGACGAACCTCAGGCGATCGAGGTCATCGACGACGATGTCTTGGCGGTCGGCGCCACGGTTCCACACGTGAACCATCGCCGATGTGGTCAGGATGCGTCGAGGTCGACTCATGTGGCAGCACTCTGACAGCGGGGTGTGACGGAGTTGTCGGCGTCGCCGTCGAGACAGCACAAATCGGACCCGGCACGGGATGTGCGGGGAACAGCACGAATCGGACCCGGCACCCGATGTGCTGTTTGGCGATCTGGGTCAGAGCGGCTTTTCGAAGAACAGGCGCGCGTACGGGTTGTCGTTGTAGCGGTCGATCTCGGCGTACCCCGAGGTGCGGTACATCTCGATGGCCGGCAGGAGGGCGTCGTTCGTGTCAAGCCGAACACGCCGGTGGCCGTCGGATCGCGCGGCGTCCTCGAGGTGACGAAGCAGCCGGCCCGCGAGCCCGAGACCACGCGCGTCGGGATGGATCCACATCCGTTTGATCTCGGCGACGCCGGGCTCGAGTCTCGTCACGGCGCCGCATCCACCCACCGTCGGGAACGGACGGTCGGACTCGTCGTCGATCCTCACGATCACGAACCGACCACGGGGTCGGACGTAGTCGACGCCATCGGCGCCGGGCTCGCCGGGGTCGAATCCGGCCTCGAACGTGGAGTCGAGTTCGGCGTAGTACGAACGGAGCGCGAAGAGGGCCTCGGGCGTCGAGGGGTCGATGTCCGCGAATGTGACCGTCGCTGCGATCAGGAGGCGGCGCGCCCGGTCGAGAACGTCGGCGAGCTCGACTCGGCGCCGAGGGTCGAGCGGCTCGAGGAGATCGTCGACGTGTCGGTCGGAGAGTCGGTCGAGTTCGGCGCGTTCGCGCCGGCCGGCGTCGGTGAGTGACACGAATCGCCGGCGGCTGTCGATCGGATCCGGTGCAGTCGAGACCAGGTCGTCGGCTTCGAGCGATCGCAGCAGTCGACTGACATAGCCCGAGTCGAGGTCGAGGCGGTCGCGCAGGTCGGCCACGGTCGTTCCGTCACCGATCTCGAACAACAGCCGCGATGCGCCGAGCGGACGACCCCGAGAGAGGAAGTCGTCGTCGAGGACGCCGAGCACCCGAGTGTGGAGCCGGTTGAAACGGCGAACGGTGGACGTCGGCACGGCGAGAACGATATCTGACCCGAGTCAGAGAAAAGAGCACGAACGGGACCCGGCACCGGATGTGCTGGAGACGGCACGAATCGGACCCGGCACCGGATGTGCCGATCGGTGCGGGCGCGATACGTTCAACACATGGCACGGTCGCGGTTCAGGTACTCACGGTGGGACGGGACCCAGACCGGGTTCGAGTTCGACGCCGGGCAGGCCTTCGACGAGCTCACCGACGAACTGCTGTACCACGGCGACGTCAACGCCGCGCTCCGACGGATGATGCAGGAGGGCCTGACCGACCAGGACGGCAACCGGCTCGAAGGCATTCGCGAACTCCTCGAACGGCTCCGTGCCGAGCGCGAGGAGCGGCTGGCGAACAGCGACCTCGGCGGGGTCTACGACGAGATCAAGGCGCAGCTCGACGACATCCTCGACGAGGAGCGCCACGCCATCGAGAACGCACTCCGCGACGCCCAGAACTCCGGTGACGAACGCCGGGCCCAGAACGCCGAGACCGCGGCCATGGAGCGCAACATGCGCCTCGACATGATGCCCGACGACCTCGCCGGCAAGGTCCGCGAGCTCGACTCGTACAACTTCGAGTCGGCCGAGGCCAAGCAGCGGTTCGATCAGCTCATGGAGCAGCTGAAGGACCAGCTGATGCAGCAGATGGTCGACCAGATGTCGTCGGCCATGCAGAACATGAGCCCCGAGGACATGTCCCGCATGAAGGACATGATGGCGTCGCTCAACGAGCTGCTCGAGAAACACCAGCGGGGTGAGGACACGACCGACGACTTCGCCGAGTTCATGGAGGAGTTCGGCGACTTCTTCCCCGAGAACCCGCAGAACGTCGAAGAGCTCCTCGAGAACATGGCCCAGCGCATGGCGGCCATGCAGGCGATGATGAACTCGATGACGCCCGAGCAGCGGGCGCAGCTGCAGGAGCTCAGCGAACAGCTCATGGGCGACATGGATCTGCAGTGGCAGATGGGCCAGCTCAGCCAGAACCTGCAGCAGATGTTCCCGCAGATGCAGTGGAACCAGAGTTACGACTTCGAGGGCCAGGACCCGATGGGGTTCGCCCAGGCGATGCAGGCCATGCAGGAGCTGGGCGACCTCGACCAGCTCGAGAACCTGCTGCGCAACGCGTCGTCACCCGCCGCTCTGGCTGAGGCCGACATGGACAAGGTCCGCGACCTTCTGGGCGACGACGCCGCCCGGTCGCTCGAACGTCTCGCCGAGCTCACCCGTCAGCTCGAACAGGCCGGACTCGTCGAGCAGAAGGAAGGCCGCCTCGAGCTCACGCCTCGCGGCCTGCGCAAAATCGGCTCGAACGCTCTCCGCGAGCTGTTCTCGAAGATGGCCAAGGACATGGCCGGCCAGCACGAGCTCAGCGAGCAGGGGCTGGGCCACGAGCGCACGTACCAGTCGAAGCCGTACGAGTACGGCGACCCGTTCCAGCTCGACCTCAACCGCACGATCCGCAACGCGCTGCGTCGGTCGGGCGGTGGCACGCCGGTGGAGCTGTCACCCGACGACTTCGAGATCGAGCGCACCGAGCACCTCACCCGATCGGCGACCGTGCTCATGCTCGACCTCTCGCTGTCGATGCCGATGCGCGACAACTTCCTGCCGGCGAAGAAGGTGGCCATGGCGCTGCACCACCTCATCACCACGCAGTTCCCGCGCGACTCCATGGGCATCGTCGGATTCTCCGAGACGGCACGGATCCTCACCGCCGATCAGCTTCCGGAGGTGTCGTGGGACTTCGTCTACGGCACCAACATGCACCACGGGTTCACGCTCGCCCGTCAGCTCCTCGCACGTGAGTCGGGCAACAAGCAGATCATCATGATCACCGACGGTGAGCCGACCGCTCACATCACCCCGGACGGCTACCCGTTCTTCAACTACCCGCCGGTGCGCGAGACGGTCGAGGCCACGCTGCGCGAGGTGGTGCGGTGCACCAAGGAGCGGATCCGGATCAACACGTTCGGCCTGGGCGCCGACGGATCGCTGCGTGCGTTCATCGAGCAGATGACGCAGATCAACCAGGGCCGGGCGTTCTTCACCACGCCCGAGAACCTCGGCGACTACGTGCTCGTCGACTTCCTCGACGGCAAACGGGCGATGGCCCGCGCCGGCCGGCGCACGGGTGCTGTACGCCACCCAGGGCGCCACCGATCCGCCCACATTCACCTTGTTCGTGAACCGCGAAGTGCCGAAGACCTACTTGCGTTACCTCGAACGGCGCTTGCGCGAGGACTTCGATCTCGGGTCCACTCCGATCAAGCTCCGGGTGCGGAAGCGCAACGACTGATCCTCGCCCGCTACCCTTGGTACACCCTTCCTCGAGGAGGA
>JBCDAK010000077.1:0-20119 GCA_039185545.1 Actinomycetota bacterium | reverse complement strand
TGCGTGATCTCGAGGCCTTCGAGGGCCCGAACGACGGCACCGACACCCGCTCGACCCGGCCCGCGCAACACGGCCACTCGCCGATGAAGAGAATCCTCCGTGGTGAGCAGGTCGCGCAGCGCTCCGTCGACCGCCGCCGTGACCTGGTCCGGCCGTGTGTCCCGCGCGACGTCGACCAGCGTTCGCTCCACGCCGGTCACCGGGATCCCCGACACGGTCGTGCGGTCGGCGTCGGGCAACCGGGTCACGGTGTGGATGCGATGACCGATCCGATTGACGTGTCGACCCCGTCCGATGGCGACGTCGTAGGGCGGAGCCAACCGGAATCCGTCCAAGCCGTGCAGGGCCGCCGCCGTCGCCCGGCACGCGACGGCGTCGCCACCGACGTCGAGGACGAGGCCGCGGACCTCGGCGAGTGGTGTGGATGGCGCGCCGAGCAGTCGGAAGGCGTTGGTTCCGATCCGAGCGAGGATGCCGGCGGCCACGAGACGGCGGAGTCGGTCGTCGGTCAGTCCGACGGAGCGCGCCTGCGCTCGCGTCGCCACTCCGTCCTGGCCACGGGCGAGGCGTTCGAGCCCGGCCAGGGAATCGGCCCGCGACGGCCGATCGACGTCGAGTTGTGCGTCGTCGTTCATCGGGTCGAGCCTCGCGGGGTGGATGCTCGCCGTCACCGGGGACCTCTCCCCGGTGGAATTCCCCGGGCCCTGCCGGGCGCCGAGGGAATCGGTGTGGTTCGCGTCAGCGCCTGTCGGAGGAATCGCAGGATGTGCTGACGCGAACTGCGATTGGAGTCGGCTCGGGCCGCGTCAGCGCATCTGCACAGAGTCGCAGGATGCGCTGACGTGAGCAGCTGGCCACCCCGGTCACGGCAGCGCAAGTCGCGGAGACCGCAGCATGCGCTGACGTGAAACCCGATCTGGCCGACAGACTGACTCCGATGTGGCGGAACGGAGCGAGTCTGCGGCGAGCGTCGGCGGTCGGCCTCGCTGTGATCGTCGGCGTCGGCGGAGCGGCGTGCGGCGGGGACGACACCGACGCCCCGACCGCCGACGGGGGGACGTGTTCGGTGCCCGACGGCTCAGCCTCGATGTCGCGATTCTGGACCGACGCGGCACTGGACGCGATCCGGGCCGACTTCCCGGCGCCCACCGTCCACGCACGGAACCTGTACCACCTGTCGGCCGTCAACTGGGACGTCTGGCGGGCGTACGCCGACGTGTCCGGCGACGACCCGGGGTCCGCCGTCTACGTCGATGATCCTCGTACCGCCGACGACCCCGACGCCGCGCGTCACGAGGCGATCGCGTTCGCCTCACACCGACTCCTGACGCACCGGTACCAGCTCAGCCTCGCCCGTCCCGAGACGATGGTCCTCCTCGGGAACCGCCTCAACGACGCGTGTGGTGTGGTCGATGTCGACGCCTACGTGGCGGACAACCCCAGCTCGGCGGCCGCGTTCGGTGTCTCGGTCGCCGACCGGGTGATCGACCTCACGTTCGACGACGGGGCGCTCGAACGTCGGGCATACGAGGACACCACCTACGAGCCGGTCAACGTGCCACTCGAGGTCGCGGAGTCGGGGGCGGACCTCGTCGACCCCGACCGCTGGCAGCCGCTGCTGCTCGAGGTCGCGCTCTCCCAGAACGGTCTGCCGCTGCCCGGTGGGGAACAGACCTTCGTCGGCCCGAACTGGGGTGACGTCGAGCCGTTCGCGATCGGGAGGGTCGACACCTCTGCGGAGGTGCGCGACGACACGCCGTCGTTGCGTCCGACGACCGACGAGGTGCCGCCGGCCGGTCTCGTGGATCCGCCTGCTCAGCCGCGCATCGACGACCCCGAGTCGGCCGATCTCTACCGCTCCGAGTCGATCGAGGTGATCCGTGCGTCGGCCGACCTCGAGGTCGGCGCCGCCGTGATCGACATCGGACCGTCGGCGTTCGGCGACAACTCACTCGGCGTGGACGACGGCGACGGCTCGCCGGAGAACCCGACGACCGGCGAGCCGTACGAACCCAACGTGGTGGACGCCGCCGACTACTACCGGGCGATCGCCGAGTACTGGGCCGACGGTCCGACGTCGGAGACGCCGCCGGGCCACTGGAACTCACTCGCCCACGAGGTCTCCGATCTCCTCGCCGACGACGCCCGCCGGATCGGGGGAGTGGATGATCCGGTGGATCGGCTCGAGTGGGACGTCAAGCTCGCGCTCGCCCTCAACGGGTCGCTCCACGACGCAGCGATCGGCGCGTGGGGCACCAAAGCGCACTACGACTCGATCCGGCCGATCTCGATGATCCGGTGGATGGCGGGCAACGGACCGTACGACCTCGAGACCAACCCCACCGGCCTCCCGCTCGAGGACGGCCTGATCGAGCTGATCACCGACGACTCCGTCGCCGATGGTGAACGGCACGAGCACCTCGCCGACCACGTCGGGGAGATCGCCGTGCTCGCGTGGCGGGGAACTCCCGACGATCCCGAGACGCAGACCGCCGGCGTGGGCTGGATCCTCGGGGTCGACTGGGTTCCGTACCAACGCTCGACGTTCGTGACGCCAGCGTTCGCCGGGTACGTGTCCGGCCACTCGGTTTTCAGCCGGACCGGCGCCGAGGTCCTCGCCGGATTCACCGGGTCGCCGTACGTTCCGGGCGGTCTGCTGACACACGAGGTGCCGATCGGATCGCTGCTCCACGAGGAGGGGCCGAGCGAGACGTTCGAGTTGAACTGGGCGACCTACTTCGACGCCGCCGACGAAGCGGGTCGCTCACGGATCTGGGGTGGCATCCACATCGCCGCCGACGATCGGGTCGGTCGCGAGCTGGGGAGCGTGATCGGTCGTTCCGGACTCGAACACGCGCGAGCCGTGTTCGACGGCACCGCCGAACCTGGCTCGCCCGCGTCGTCCGACCCCTCCGAGTCCTGAGTCCTGAGTCCTGAGGCCTGAGGCCTGAATCCTGGGGTCGCTCCGGCCGTCGACCGCGTCGAGACACTCCCGAGAGGTCGTCGTGGCCGATTCCTGCCTCAACGACTTCAACGTTGACGTAGCCGCGGCGCTAGGGTGCGCGCCGGGGTGCCACGGGGTCTGAATGGCTGAGTACGAACGACTGATCGACGGGCGCGGCGAGACCGAGGTCGTCGTCGATCTGCGCCATGGAGTGCCCGCGATCGTGCACCTCGGCGCACCGCTCGGGCAGAACGCGTCGCTCCCTCAGATGATCCGGGCGCTCGAACGTCCGATCGTCAACGGCACCGTCGACGCCGTGGCGGCGCTCGCGGTCGTGCCCGAACACGGCAGCGGATTCACCGGCCGACCGGGGCTGACCGGCCGGCGAGGTGGGGGCCGTGCGTGGGCTCCCCGCTTCGAGCTCGTCGAGGCCACTCGCACCGGTGACTCGCTGTGCGTCCGCTCGGTCGACCCACGCGCGGGCCTCGAGCTCGTGACCACGATCGCCGTCGACGACGTCGTGCGGGTGTCGACCCGGCTGACGAACGTGGCCGACCGGCGCTATTCGCTCGACTCGCTCACGGTCACCGTGCCGCTGCCCGAGTCGTTCGACGAGATCCTGAGCCTTCGCGGCCGTTGGTCGCGGGAGCTCCACACGGTGCGCGAGTCGTGGCCGAGCGGGACCCGGCTCACCGAGAACCGGCGGGGACGGACCTCGCACGAGGCGCCGCCCGTCGTGTTCGTCGGACACTCGGGGTTCGGTGAATGGAACGGCGAGGTGGTGGGCGCGCATCTCGCATGGAGCGGCAACCACCAGATCACCCTCGACCGCCTGCCCGAGGGCCAGCGCTATCTGCAGGCCGGCGAGCTCCTGCACCCGGGTGAGATGGTCCTCGAACCCGGCGACCAGTACGCGACTCCGGAACTGCTCGTCTCGTGGTCCGACCGCGGTCTCACGCCCACGTCGTGGGGCTTCCACCGCGCCGTCCGCGCTCACCCCTCGCACCCCACCACCGTGCGTCCGGTCATCATCAACACGTGGGAGGCGGTCTACTTCGACCACGACCTCTCGAAGCTCAAGGCCCTGGCCTCCACGGCGGCCGATCTCGGGGTCGAGAGGTTCGTCCTCGACGACGGCTGGTTCGGCTCGCGGCGAGACGACACGAAGGGTCTCGGCGACTGGTGGGTGTCCGACGCGGTGTACCCCGACGGCCTCCAGCCCCTGATCGAGCACGTCACCGGGCTCGGGATGGAGTTCGGCATCTGGGTCGAGCCCGAGATGGTCAACCCCGATAGCGACGTCTTCCGTGCGCACCCCGACTGGGCGCTCCGGACCGACGGATACGAACCGGTTCTCGGCCGTCAGCAACTCGTGCTCGACCTGGGGAATCCCGAGGCGTTCACGTTCATCCACGATCATCTTCACGCGTTGCTCCGCGACCACGACATCTCGTACGTGAAGTGGGACATGAACCGCGACCACGTCCAGGGGTCGGGACGCGATGGCGCCGCCGGGTCCCACGCGCAGACCCTCGCGCTGTATCGGCTCCTCGATCAGCTCCGGGCGGCGCACCCTCATGTCGAGATCGAGTCCTGCGCGTCGGGTGGTGGCCGGATCGACCACGAGATCCTGAAGCGCACCGAGCGCGTGTGGACCAGCGACTGCAACGACGCACTCGAGCGTCAGCGGATCCAACGTGGCGCGTCGATGTTCATCCCGCCCGAGGTGATGGGTGCGCACATCGGCCCCACGACCTCGCACACCACCGGACGAACCCAGTCGCTGGCCTTTCGGGCGATCACTGCGCTGTTCGGACACCTCGGCGTCGAGTGGAACGTCACGACCCTCACCGATGTCGAGTCCGACGCACTCCGCCGGGCGATCGCGGTCCACAAGGAGCACCGCGAGTTGCTCCACTCGGGTGAGACCGTCCGCTTCGACACCGACCCCTCGGCTCTGGCCCACGGGGTGTATGCCCCCGATCGATCGGTCGGCCTCGTCGCCTACGCGCAGCTCGAGACACCGTTCTCCCTCACGCCGCCGCCGCTCCGGCTGCCCGATCTCGATCCCGACGCCGTGTATCGCGTCTCGCGTCTCGCGGTCACGGCCGAGATCTGGGGCCACGCTCGCCGTCACGCCGAGTGGCTCACCGACGCGGTCGAGCTCACCGGACGACAGCTCGCGGCCCACGGCGTGCGGCCGCCCACGCTCCACCCCGAGTCCGCGGTGGTGCTGCACCTCCAGCGCGTCTGAGGCCGATCGACGTCGACCGTCACGGCGTCGAACGCGCGAGTCCGCGGAATCTCACCGGGCGTTCGTCGATCTCCTCGAGGTAGTGCGCGGTCCATCCGGCGATGCGGGCGACGGCGAAGAGTGGGGCGTCCGGCGGGAGGTCGAGCACCCACGTCAGCGCGCCGAGTGCGAGGTCGACGTTCGGATGGTGTGCGACGCGGATCGCGGCGGACCGCACGACGTCATCCACCGTGTCGACCCGGCGGGAGGGATCGTCGATCCGGCGGACCGCGTCGAGGAGCACGTCGAACCGAGGATCGCGATGGCGGTAGACGCGATGGCCGAACCCGGGGAGACGCTCACCGCGGTCGAGTCGCTCGTCGATCGCTCGGTCGACGCCGCCGATGGCCGCTTCGGCGAGGAAGCGATGGGCGTGTGCCGACGCCGACCCGTGGAGGTCACCCGCGACCGTGGCGAGACCGGCGACGATCGCGAGCTCGGGGCTGGTCCGCACCGAGGCGGCGACACGGACGGCGAGCGTGCTCGTGGCGAGTTCATGGTCGGCGAGCAGCACGAGCGCACGATCGACCGCCCGGGTGGAGGCGACATCGGGGTCGTCGATCCAGGCGCTCAGCAGGCGATGGGCGAAGGTCGCCGCGACGTCGTCATCCGCGCCGTGGCGGGCGAGCGCGGGGATCGCGCCGAGGAGGTGGCGAGCGGCCTCGATCGCATCGCGGGAGTCGCCGGCGGCGGTTCGTTCGGCTCCGAGTCGGTTCGCGAGGTCGATGAGCGCCGGGATCGTGAGCCCGCGGACCGGCGAGGGTGCGTCGGTCGGTGCGGTCGGCCACGGGTCCGGACGAGTCGGCAGGTGTCCGGTCCAGAGCAACTCGGCGACGTCTTCGAAGTGTCGATGGAGCAAGGACTCGACGCGATGGCCGCGGTACGCGAGTCCGTCCTCGTCGAGGTGGGTGACCGAACTGGCGATCTGCACGTCGATGCTCGGAGGAGGGCCGGCGGTGCGCTGGCGCCCGGCGGCGCGCAGCGCGTCGACCTCGGCGAGGTCGAACAGCGACGTGCGGCCGTCGGCGGCTTTCACGCGTCCGATCCGGCCACGACTGACGTACGCGTACAACGTCGGCAGCGTGACACCGAGCCGACGTGCGGCCTCGGGTGCTCGGACGAACGTGCTCACGCCCGCAGCGTGGCGCACGTCCGAGCGGCGATCAACCTTGACGAATCAACCCGGGCATCGGGCCGGCTCAGCCGCCGGCGCGCCAATCGCCCAGCGCCGCGGTCATCGCCTCGGTGCCGCCCACCAGTGCGGCGCGCTGGGCGTCGGACGCGGCGGCGAACGGAACCTGCAGCGCCACGTCGGTCGCGTCCTCCGCGGCGGCGAGGAGTTGGTCGGCCACGTCGGGCACGTCGGGGGCGGGATCCCATCCGAACGCCGCCACCTCGCCCGGTCGCTTCACGGCGTGTGCTTGCGCGTCGCTGAGACCGCTGGTGACGACGGCGCAGAGATGGGCCGATCCACGGAGTTCACGGAGGGTCGACGCCTTCTGGAGTGCCCGTCCTCGCAGGTCGTCGTCGCACGTGAGGTCGGCGGTTCCCGCGAACAGCGGCAGACCCGCCCGACTGGTCGCGCCGATCACGGTGTCCGCGGCGTCGACGTAGGCCGACAGCACGGCGTCGTCGACACCGGCCAGACCCTCGCGTCCGCGTGCGCCGCACTGATCCCAATACGCCTGCGCCGCGACCGGCGGCGAGACGATCTCGCGGGCGCTGTTCCACAGCCGTTCCACGACGGCTGGATGGAAGTATCCGAATGCCGACGAGACGACCGACGCGGGGACGTCGCCGAGCGCGCCACCTCGACCGAGCACGTAGAAGCGGAAACCGTCGAGACCCAACTCCTTGCCCGCAGCGACCGTGGCGGGCTGGAAGTAGAAGTAGGCGCCCAGGTCGCCGGTGGGTGCGGCGATGGCGCGGGAGGTCTCCTGAGGGGTCATCCCACCATCGTGGCAGGGGGACCCCTCGGTATCCTCGGCCGGCGTGTCCCCGCCCCTCACTCGCGACGACGTGGCCAAGGTGGCCCGTCTCGCCCGCCTCGAGTTGACCGACGACGAGCTCGACTCGGCCACCGCCGAGCTCACCAAGATGCTCGCCCACTTCGCTGACATCGACGCCCTCGACCTCGACGGCGTCGAACCGATGAACAACCCGACCCATCTCGCCAACGTGATGCGCGACGACGTCGAGGGTGCCACTCTCGACCGGGACGAGGTCTTGGGTGAGGCGCCCTCCGTCGAGGAGGAGCGATTCCGGGTTCCGCCGATCATCGGACTCGACGAGTGACGGCTCCGACCACGGCCATCGATCTCGCCGCGTCGGTGCGGTCAGGTGAGACCACCTGCGCCGCGGTGGTCGACGAAGCGATCGCCGAGATCGAGGCGCGCGACGGCGAAATCCATGCGTTCAACCACGTGGCGGCCGACGAGGCTCGATCCCGCGCGGCCGAGATCGACGCGATGGTGGCCGACGGCGTCGACCCCGGCCCGCTCGCCGGCGTCCCGGTCGCGCTCAAGGACAACATGTGCACCCGCGGCGTTCCGACGACGTGTTCGTCGAAGATCCTCGGCGACTGGCGGCCGCCGTACGACGCCACGGTGGTGACCCGACTGAGGGAGGCCGGCGCCGTGGTCGTCGGAAAGACCAACCTCGACGAGTTCGCCATGGGCTCCTCCACCGAGAACTCGGCGTTCGGTCCGACCCGCAACCCGCTCGACACCAGCCGGGTGCCAGGCGGGTCGTCCGGCGGGTCGGCCGCAGCGGTCGCCGCTCGGTACGTGCCGCTGTCGTTCGGCTCGGACACCGGAGGCTCGATCCGGCAGCCTGCGGCACTCTGCGGGGTCGTCGGGGTGAAGCCCACGTACGGCGCGGTCAGCCGGCTCGGGCTCATCGCGTTCGCGTCGAGCCTCGACCAGATCGGACCGTTCACGCACACGGTCGCCGACGCCGCACTCGCCACCGAGGCGATCTCGGGCCACGACCCCGGCGACTCGACGTCGATCGAGCGGGGCCCTCTCGACATCAGCCGACAGCTCGACGTGGGGGTCGCCGGCCTGCGCGTGGGGCGGATCACCGACCTCCCCACGGGTGCCGACCCCGATGTCGTCGAGCGCCTCGACGAAGCGTTCGAGGCGCTCGCGGTCGCAGGCGCGGAGATCGTCGACGTCGAGGTCCCGGCCTTCACCTACGGCCTCACGGCCTACTACCTCGTCGCGCCGGCCGAGGCATCGAGCAACCTCGCCCGCTTCGACGGGGTCCGCTTCGGAGCACGCGTGAACGCCGCCGACACCAACGCCATGTACATGGCGACGCGTTCCGAGGGGTTCGGTGCGGAAGTGAAGCGTCGCATCATGCTCGGCACCTACGCGCTCTCGGCCGGGTACTACGACGCCTACTACGGCCGGGCGCTGAAGGTCCGGCGTCGCATCGCCGACGACTTCGCCTCGGCGTACGCCTCGTGTGACGTGATGCTGACCCCGACCTCGCCGTCGGTGGCGTTCGAGTTCGGCTCGAAGACCGACGATCCGCTCGCGATGTACCTCTGTGACACGTACACGATCCCGTCGAACCTGTCGGGCGACCCGGGCATGAGCGTCCCGTTCGGGACCGGCGAGCACGGACTGCCCGTCGGCGTGCAGGTGCTCGCCCCGGCGCTCGAGGAGGCCCGCATGTTCCGAGTCGCCGCCGAACTCGAACGGAGCGCACCGTGACCGCCGACACCGAGTCGCGGGACGAGCCGGGCACGTCACGCGACACATGGACACACGAGTCGAACGGGCTCGTGTACGAGATGGTCGTCGGTCTCGAAGTGCACGTCGAGCTCGCCACGGCGACGAAGCTGTTCTCGGCCTCGCCCAACCGGTTCGGCGACGAGCCGAACACCAACATCGACCCGGTCACGCTCGGTTTGCCGGGCGCACTGCCGGTCCTCAACCGTCAGGCGGTCGAGCTGGCGATGAAGCTCGGCCTGGCGCTCAACTGCGCGATCCAACGGTCGACCTTCGCCCGGAAGAACTACTTCTACCCCGACATGCCGAAGGCGTATCAGATCAGTCAGTACGACGAACCGATCAACGTCGACGGATGGCTCGACCTCCCCGACGGGTTCCGCGTCGGGATCGAGCGAGCCCATCTCGAGGAGGACACCGGGAAGACCACCCACGTCGGTGGAGCCGGCGGGCGGATCCACGGATCCGACTTCAGCCTCGTCGACTTCAACCGAGCAGGCGTTCCGCTCCTCGAGATCGTGAGCCGTCCCGACATCCGGAGCCCCGACCAGGCCAAGGCGTACGTCAGCGAGCTGCGGGCGATCCTCGAGGCGACCGGCGTGTCCGACGCCAAGATGGAGGAGGGGTCGATGCGCGTCGACGCCAACGTCTCCGTCCGTCTGCCGGGCGCCGAGTTCGGAACGCGCTGTGAGATCAAGAACGTCAACTCGGTCCGTTCGGTCGGTCGTGCGATCGACTACGAGGCACGACGCCAGATCGCGCTGATCGACGGCGGTGAGTCGGTCGTCCAGCAGACGCGTCACTGGGACGAGAACGAGGGCCGCACGCACACTCTCCGCTCGAAGGAGGACGCCGACGACTACCGGTACTTCCTCGAGCCCGACCTCGTCGTCGTCGATCCCGACCCCGAGTGGATCGAGCGGGTGCGGGCGAGCCTTCCGCCACTCCCTGCCGCCCGTCGTTCCGCGTTGGCCGAGGCGACCGGTGACGCTCCCGACTCCGAGTCGGTCGCGATCGCCGTCGAGCGCGGTCAGGACGACTACGTCCTCGCGGTCGGAGCGGCCGGCGGCGACGCCGCACGCGGTCTCACCCACGTGAAGCAGGCGTTCGCCGACGAGGGAGCCGATCCGTCGGTGCCCGCCGCCGACCTGGCGAAGCTCACCCGGATGGAGGCCGACGGCGTCGTCACGGCGACCCAGGCCAAACAGATCCTCGCCGACCTCATCGAGCGAGGGGGCGGCGATCCCGAGGCGATCGCTGCCGAGCGCGGATTCGAAGCGATGGAGACCGACGAGCTCGAGGGCATGGTCGACGCGGCCATCGCCGCCGAACCCGACGCGTGGACCAAGTTCCGCGCCGGGGAGAACAAGGCGATGGGCGCACTGGTCGGACACGTCATGAAAGCCAGCCGCGGCCAGGCCGACGGGAAAGCGGTGAGCGCCCTGCTCCAGCAGAAGAAGAACGCCTGACCGACCCGCCGGTCGTGTCGACCCCGGCGCTCAGGAGGCGTCGTCGGTCGCCAGCTGGCGATCGAGCCACGAGATGATCTCGGCGATCACGTCGTCCTTCTCGGGCTCGTTGAGCGCCTCGTGGCGCAGGCCCGGCCACAGCTTCCGCTCCACACCCGGCAGCTCGCCGAGCGGCGCCGACGCCGACGGCGGCACGAGTGTGTCGTCGGACCCGTGCAGTACGTAGGTCGGCACTCTCAGCCGTCGAAGTGAGGCACCCGTCGCCGACATCGCCGACAGGATCTCGCGGCCGAGTCGCGCGGTCGACGACGGCACGCGCAGCGGGTCGTTCTCGTACGCCTGCTGCACCTCCTCGTCGCGCGAGAGCACACTGCCGTCGAAGTCGGCCGGGATCTTCAGCTTCGGTGCGATCGCTCCGGCGATGGGGGCGATGGCCCGCTGCCACCCCGGGAGCTCGGCGGCCAGCGCAGGCGCACTCAGGACGGCGAGGTCGGGCTGGCGGCGATCCGACACGAGGTACGTCGTCGAGATCAGGCCGCCGAGCGAGTGGCCCATCAGGATGACGGGAACGTCGTGTGTCCGGCGCTCGGCGAGCAGGATCTCCACGTCGTCGAGGTAGTGGTCGAACGAGTCGACGTGACCGCGCGGGCCGGTGGTGCGACCGAAGCCGCGCTGGTCGTGGGCGATGACGTCGATCCCGACAGCGGCGAACGCTGCTCCGACGTGTTCGTAGCGCCCGGTGTGTTCGCCGATCCCGTGGACGAGCAGCATCGCGGCGCGCGGTGCGTCGACGAGCCATCGACGTCGAAGTTGTTCGCGGCCGTCGTCGGTCGGAACGAGTTCGGTCGTGGACGGGATCGGGTCGGACATCCGGAGCAGGCTACGGAGGACCGGCGTCGCCGGCGGGGTTCGACGCGAGTGCTCAGCGGGTGACGGAACCGGTGCGGACGGTCCGGGCGACGTCGGCGAGCTTCGGGAGGATGCACGGGCGCCCCGAGCACGCGTCCCAGGTGCGCAGACCGCCGGCGAGGACCGGCTGGTCCGACACCGCCCGGACCTCGGCGGCGATCGCCAGGTCCGCGGCGAGCTCCGCAGGCGTGAACGCCCACCAGATCGTGCGATCCGAGGCGTCGACGTCGGAGATCGGCGCGCCGTCGTTGCAGTTCCACCCGTCGTTCTCGGCGGTGCGCGACCGGATCACACGCACCCGTCCGTGCGCGTTCACGAGGATGTCGCCCGCCTCGAGCTCGCGTTCGGTGTCCGCCATCACGCCCGGTTCATCGGCACGGTGGTGCGACGAGTTGAGAGGTGGCTCGGCGAACCGTCGGGTGGTTCGCGCGATGTGCGCTAGCTTGCTCGCAGCGGGTGGTACACCAACGCTTCGCAGGAGCTCGACGTGGCAACACCCATCGGACGTCTGGCGGCTTCGGCCGTCCTCACCACCGGTCTCGTCGGGGCCGCGGTCGTCGGCCCGTCGGCCGGAGCTGCACAACCCGAGTCGACCGAGTCATACGTCGTCGTCATGGCGGCCGATCCGGTCGTCGCCTACGACGGGGGCGAGCCCGGTCTCGCCGCGACCGAGATCGAGGAGGGCGAGAAGCTCGACGTCGACGCGCCCGAGGTCGAGGAGTACGTCGACCACCTCGAGGGCGAACAGCTCGCCGCAGCCTCCGAAGCCGGCATCGACGCCTCCGACATCGGCGACTCGTTCACGTACTCGGTGAGCGGATTCGAGGCCGACCTGACCGAGGCCGAGGTCGCTGCGCTGCTGCGCGACGACGCCGTCGCCGTGGTCGTCCCCAACGAGTTCCGCCAGCTGCAGACCGATGCGTCGATCTCGTTCCTCGGGCTCGACGGTGAGTTCGGCCTGCACCCCTCGGGCTACACGGGCGAGGACGTGGTGGTCGGCATCATCGACTCGGGCATCTGGCCCGAGCACCCGTCGTTCGCCGACGACGGCTCCTACGCCACACTCCCCGACTATGCCGGCGTCCCGTGCGAGTTCGGCGCCGTCGACTACAACGCCGACGATCAACCGTTCGAGTGCAACGACAAGCTGCTGGGTGCCCGCGACATGCGGACCGTGTACAAGACCATCGTCGGACCCGAGACGTTCGACTCGGCTCGCGACTACGACGGCCACGGAACCCATGTGGCCGGGACCGCCGCCGGCAACGCCGGCGTGTCCGCCGAGATCTTCGGGATCGACCGCGGCGTCATCGGTGGCGTTGCACCCCGCGCCCGTGTGATCGCCTACTCGGCGTGCGGTGACCTCGGCTGCGTCACCTCCGACCTCGTCGGCGCCATCGACGCTGCGGTCGCCGACGGCGTCGACGTGATCAACTACTCGATCGGTGGTGGCGCGACGCTCACCGACCCGGCCGACATCGCCTTCCTCTTCGCCGCCGATGCCGGAGTCTGGGTGGCGACGTCGGCGGGCAACGACGGCCCGGCGGCCGGAACCGTCGGCGGACCCGGGACCATTCCCTGGATCACGACCGTCGGAGCCAGCTCGCACGATCGGACCTACCAGTCGGTCGCCCGCTTCGGCAACGGCACCATCGCCACGGGTGCCAGCGTCACCGGTGGCACCGACGGGCCGATCCCGCTGGTCGATGCCGCCGACTTCGGCAACGAACTCTGTGAACCCGACGTGGCCTTCACCGGCGACATCTCCGGGCTGGCTGTCCTCTGCCTGCGCGGCGCGATCGCACGCGTCGACAAGAGCCGGGCGGTCGCCGAACAGGGCGGCGCGGCCATGGTGCTGTACAACGCCGACGACGCCCAGGCGGAGGTCACCGACCTGCACTTCGTCCCGTCGACGCACATCTCCTTCTCCACGGGTCTCGTCGCGAAGGACTACATCGCCGCTGCCGGAGGCGCCGCGACGGTGCAGCTCCTCCAGGGCGAGGCGACCGGGACGCAGCCGTCGGTCATGGCCGACTTCTCGGCTCGTGGTGCCAACGCCGTCAGTGCCGACCTGATCAAGCCCGACGTCACGGCGCCGGGTGTCAACATCCTCGCCGGTCACACACCGTTCCCGAGCGTGGGAGCGGGCGCCCAGCTGTTCCAGTCGATCTCGGGGACCTCGATGTCGAGCCCGCACGTCGCCGGGCTCTTCGCGCTGATCCGACAGGCACACCCCGACTGGACGGCCGCCATGGCCAAGTCGGCGATCATGACGACTGCACGCCAGGACGTCGTGAAGGAGGACGGGGTCACCCCGGCCGATCCGTTCGACATGGGCGCCGGGCACGTCGATCCATCGGGCGGCGCCGGGTGGCGGGGGACCATGCTCTCGCCGGGTCTTCTCTACGACGCCGACCTGCTCGATTACTTCGCGTTCCTGTGCGGGGCCGATCCGTCGGTGTTCCTCGATCCCGCGTCGGTGTGCGGCGGTCTCGTCGCCGGCGGGGCGTCCACCGCAGCGACCGATCTGAACCTGCCGTCCATCGGGGCCGGCGCGGTCGCAGGCAGCATCACGATCGAGCGCACCGTGACCTCGGTGACCGATGTGTGGCGTTCGTTCCGTCCCATCATCGAAGCGCCTCCGGGCTTCTCGGTCGAGGTGTCCGAGGACCGACTGCGCGTCGGGCCCGGCGACACGGCCGGCTACGAGGTGACGATCACGAACGTCTCGGCACCGATCGGGGAGTGGGCGCACGGCGCGCTCACGTGGAAGAGCGGGCCGTACGAGGTCCGTTCGCCGATCTCGGTGCGGGCCACGCTGCTCGACGCACCGGGCACGGTCGTCGGCTTCGGTTCCGAGGGCAGTGTCGGGATCCCGACGCAATTCGGCTTCGATGGCGCCTACACGGCGTTGCCACACGGTCCGGCCGCGCAGGTCGACATCCCCGGAACGGTCGGCCAGGATCCCGACCAACAGTTCGACCCGGCCGATCCCGTCGGCGTCACGACCTTCGACTACACGACCTCGGGCGTCGCCTACGGCCGAATCGTGCTCGAGACCGAGGACCTCGACGTCCCCGACCCCGACGTCGACATCGACCTGTACGTGCTGAACTCGGCTGGCGAAGTCGTGGGTGCGTCGACCGCCGGTGGCACGAACGAGTTGATCGACCTCCTGCTGCCTCCCGACGACACGTACACCCTGTACGTCCACGGGTGGCAGACCGGCGGGGTCGACGTGGGCTTCACGTTGCGCACGTTCGAGGTGCCGCTCGAACCCGGGACCGGAGCGCTCGCAATCGACTCCGCGCCGGCCGAGGTCTCACTCGGTGAGTCGACGGTCGTGGTCGCATCGTGGAGCGACCTCGCACCCGGAACCGATCATCTCGGGGCCGTGTCGCACTCGGACGCCGACGGCCTCGTCGGACTCACGCTCGTCGAGATCAGCACCTGATGACGAGCACGATCATCGAGATCGTCAGGCCTCGATCGGATCGTCGGGGTCGAGACCGGGCAGCCGCGCCACCGGTGTGCCGGCCACCGGAGTGATGTCGAGCGGCTCGAGGACCTCGTCGGTCCGTCGGCGGGCGAGGACGACGATCACGGCCGCGACGGGGAGCCCGATGACCCAGCCGAGCAGGAAGACGAGGCTCGATGAGGACGAGTCGTTGCGGGCGAACGCCCACCACATGGCGACGATGCCGACGGCGAGCAGGATCGACATCGCGATCGTGGCCCGAGACGACAACCGAGCGATCGCCAGCACCGCGATCGCGGGGACCAGGCTCAAGAGGGCGGCGGCGCCTCCGTCGACGAGCGGGTTGGCGTCGGACCACACGTCGGTCCTCCACGTCCAGAGGCTCCCGATCGCGGATCCGACCACCGCGGCCGTGAGGTAGACCACGGCGCGCCGCACGTACGTCGTGGTGAGCCGCCCCGGACCGGACATCGGTCCAGCTTGACACCCCGACGCGGGCGGCGGGGGACTCCGCGTCGGGGACGGTCCTCGGGCTCAGGCGGCGGGAGCGACGCCGGGGACCGGAACTCGGGCGGTCGCTGGTGGGCGGTCGACGAGCCGGGTGGCGATGGGGCCGATGATCGCGGTGAGGAGGACGTAGCCGGCGGCGAGGGCACCGAGTTCCGGTCCGTCGGCGAGGTCGGCACCGAGCGCCGCGATGACGATGGAGAACTCGCCCCGGGCGATGAGCACGGTGCCGACGCGGAGGCGGCCTCGCTTGCCGGCGCCGAGTCGGCCTCCGGCGTACCACCCGGTCGCGACTTTGGTCGCCGAGGTGACGATGCAGAGCAGCAGTGCAGGGATCGCCGCGTCGACCAGGTCGGCGGGGTCGATCTGGAACGAGAAGAACACGAAGAACGTCGCGGCGAAGAGGTCGCGGAGTGGCGAGACGAGGTCGTTCGCCCGGTGGGCGGTCTCGCCAGAGAGTGCGAGGCCGACCAGGAAGGCGCCGATCGCGCCCGACACGTCGAGCAGCTGAGCGCCACCGGCGACCAGCAGGATGATTCCGAACACGGCGAGGAGGAGCGATTCGGACGATCCGCCGGCGAGCGCGGCGCTGAGCGTGCGGCCGTACCGCAGCGCAGCGACGAGGATCAACGTGACGGTGACGAGGGCGATCGACACACCCAGGCTGATCTCGGCCGCGGTGCCCCCCACGATCAGGGCGGCGACGACGGGCAGGTACACGGCCATGGCGAGGTCTTCGATGACCAGAAGGTTGAGGACAGCGGGTGTCTCGCGGTTTCCGAGTCGATTCAGGTCGGCCAGCACCTTCGAGATCACGCCACTCGACGAGATCCACGTGACCCCACCCAGGAGCACCGCCGCCAGCGGGTCCCATCCGAGGATCAGCCCGAGTGCGACACCCGGAAGGGCGTTCGCCAGCATGTCGAGGAGTCCCGGTGGGACCCCGGTACGCAGACCGTTGCGCAGCTCGATGTCGGAGTACTCGAGACCGAGCGCGAACAGCAGCAGGAGGACACCGATCTCGGCCGCGAGCTCGATGAAGTCGGCGGACACGTCGACCTCGGCCAGTCCCCCCTCGCCGAACGCCAGGCCGGCGATGAGGTACAGCGGCACGGCGGTGATGCCGAAACGTCCGGCGATGCGGGAGAGGACCGCGAGGCCCAGAGCGACCGCGCCGATCTCGATGAACGCGATGGCGGCGTCGCTGCTCCCGGCGGCGATCATCGACTCGGGTCGGCTCAGGGGTGGAGGATCCGGTGGACTGCGGCGAGACCCTCGGTGGTCCCGACCGCGACGACGACGTCCTCGGCCTCGAACACGAAGTCGGGTCCCGGCGCCGGGAACGGCGTCTCGCCGCGCAGGATCGCCACGATCGATGCACCGGTGCGGGTGCGGAAGGCGCCGTCACCGATCGACTTGTTCACCAGTGCGGAGGACGGATCGACCGTGATCCAGTCGATGGAGAGTCCCTCGATGTCGTACTGCACGGCGGCGACGGCCTCGGCCACTCGGCTCCCGCCGAGCAGCTCATTGAGGGTGTGTGCGTCGTTGGACGAGAGCATGAGGATCGCCGAACAGCGGTCGGGGTCGGCTCCGTCGTAGAGGAGGACCTCGCGCCGACCATCTCGGTGCACGAGCACACCGACGTCGCGGCCCTCCTCTGTCACGAAGTCGTGCCGAACCCCGACACCGGGCAGATTCGTCTCGCGGACCGTCGCCATGTCTCCAGTGTGCCGTCTCGTGGCGGTGGCACCACGAGCACCTGGGAGCGCGATCCGGGCGGTCGGTACGATCGGACGTCATGAGCAGCGCTGACGACGAGACGATCACCGAGACCGGCGTCGACGTGAAGCCGCGTTCGCGTGACGTGACCGACGGGATGACCAAGGCGCCGTCGCGTTCGATGCTGCGGGCGATCGGGATGGGCGACGACGACTGGGAGAAGCCGCAGATCGGCATCGCCTCGTCGTGGAACGAGGTCACGCCGTGCAACATGACGCTGCGCAAGCTCGCCGAGCACGCCAAGGCCGGTGTCAACGCGTCGGGCGGGTTCGGTATGGAGTTCGGCACCATCACCGTCTCCGACGGCATCTCGATGGGTCACGAGGGCATGCGAGCGTCGCTGGTGTCCCGTGAGGTCATCACCGACTCGGTCGAGACGGTGATGCACGCCGAGCGCCTCGATGGTTTCGTCGGTCTCGCCGGCTGCGACAAGTCGATTCCCGGCATGCTCATGGCCGCTGCCCGTCTCGACCTGGCGTCGGTGTTCGTCTACAACGGCTCGATTATGCCGGGCGAGCACGACGGCAGGGCGCTCGACATCACGTCGGTGTTCGAGGCGGTCGGCGCCCACGCCGCCGGCACGATCGACGACGCGGAACTCCATGCCATCGAGATGAAGGCGTGCCCGGGCGAAGGCGCGTGCGGTGGCATGTTCACCGCCAACACCATGAGTTCGATCGCCGAGGCGATGGGGATGTCGTTGCCCGGGTCGGCGTCGCCGCCGGCGATCGACCCCCGCCGGGAGACCGACGCACGACGCGCCGGCGAGGCGGTCGTCGGCATGCTCCGACAGGGCATCACCGCACGCCAGATCATGTCGAAGCAGGCGTTCGAGAACGCGATCGCCGTCACGTCGGCGCTCGGCGGCTCCACCAATGCGGTGCTGCACCTCCTCGCCATCGCCAACGAAGCCGGGGTCGAGCTCGAACTCGACGACTTCAACCGCATCGCCGACCGCGTGCCGCACATCGCCGACATGACCCCGGGCGGCAAGTTCCACATGAGCGATCTCGACGAGGTGGGGGGCGTGCCGGGCGTGCTGAAGCACCTGCTCGACCACGACATGCTGCACGGTGACTGCATCACGGTCACCGGCAAGACGATGGCCGAGAACCTGGCCGAGATGGACCTCGCCGAGCCCGACGGCGTCGTGGTGCACCCGATCGATGCGCCGATCCACGACGAGGGAGGAATCAACATCCTGAGCGGCTCCCTGGCGCCCAACGGATCTGTCGTGAAGGTGGCCGGGTTGACCGCCGACCAGATGCACTTCGAGGGCTCGGCTCGTGTGTTCGACGACGAGTCGTACGCGATGGAGGCCATCCTCGCCGGCGAGATCGAGCCGGGCGACGTGATCGTGATCCGCTACGAGGGCCCGAAGGGTGGCCCGGGGATGCGCGAGATGCTCGCCATCACCGGAGCGCTGAAGGGCGCCGGCCGCGGCGGCGACTGCGCACTGATCACCGACGGGCGGTTCTCGGGCGGCACCTGGGGGTTCTGCATCGGACACGTCGCACCCGAGGCCGTCGACGGCGGTCCGATCGCATTCGTCGAGGACGGCGATCGCATCCTGATCGACGTGCCGACGAAGACCCTCGACCTGTTGGTCGACGAGTCGGTACTCGCCGAGCGCCGCGACGGGTGGACGCCCAACGAGCCCCGCTACACGGCGGGCGTGCTCGGCAAGTACGCCCGGCTCGTGCAGGGCGCCGAGACCGGCGCCATCACCAACACCCTCTGAGCCGTTTCGCGGGGTGTTGCGTCACGCAGCGCAGCGGTTCGCTCGCCCCGTGACGACGTCTCCGAGTCGGCCCGCGACCTCGGCGACCGTGCGCGGGCGAAGTGCGATCCGTCCGCCGTCGGCCAGACGGTGGAGTTCCCAGAGGCCGCGGTCCGCGGTGGCCATGATCCGCACCTCGGAGTCGATCGTCGATCCACGCCACGACGCATGAGCACGCCACGTCGACGTCGGACCGGCCGGTCCGGCGAGGTCGGCGAGTGCGGGACGGAGATCGTCCGCCGCGAGGATGATGTCGGCCCGATCGGAGGACACGTCCAGACCGGGATGGATCCGCAGCGACTGCAACAGGATCGTGGGGAGCAGTGTCAGGTGGGAGGCGACGACCGTCAGCGATCCGGCGCCGTGGCAGGAGGTCATGGTCACCCGACCCGACTGGTCGAAGCCGACGTGGAGGGGCCGAGCGCCGCCGCCGTCGAGTCGCTCGACGACGATCGAGCGCAGGGGATCGACGACGAGCGCCACCATCGTGGCGATCTGCACGGCGTGGTCGTGGTCGGGCACCGACCCCTCGGCGACCGACCGGACGAGCTCGTCGAAGTCGTCGGTGGCCGCGGTGAGGCGGGCGTCGATGGGATCGAAGTCCACGTCAGAACCAGCTCCTGGGGTCGATCGCGGAACCGACGGCGCCGACGACGTTGGTTCCCGCGTCCCATGCGGACGATGCGGTGTCGCCGACCGCTCCGGCGCTCGTCGACACGGCCGACGTGCCGAGCGCCCACGCATCAGTGGCGACGCCGGTGACGAACTCCTGCGTGTCGCCGGCCGCCTCGACGGTGGCGTCCCACGAGAGACCGACCACGGCCGTGCCGGTGTCCCAGGCGGCGCCAGCACGGTCCACGACCCGCTCCCACTGCTCCGACGTCCACTCCGTGATCTCGTCGCGGTGATCCCAGATCTCGGCGCCCGCCCACACGACACCGGTCACGACGACCGCAGTGGCCGTTGCGGGCGTCGGAGCGAGGAGGAACACGGTGGTACTGGCGCTGAAGGCCGTGCCGGCGACGTCGGCGACGTAGCCGGCGCCGTGCTCCCGGTACGCGTCGACCGGGTTGCCGTGCTGGGCCAGCTCCCACCCGCCGGTGACGGTCCCGTACACGCCGCCGACGATCCCGGCGCGCCGAAAGAGCGCGGTGCCCGCGGGGCCCTGCATCCACCGGCCGACGGGGGCGAGTCGGTCCGACCTCTGCAGCAGACTCGCC
>JBCDAK010000076.1:0-20849 GCA_039185545.1 Actinomycetota bacterium | reverse complement strand
TCGCGACGCGATCGCCGGATATCGGCTCGACGATCAGGTCGCCCGTGGTCGGTCGGGCGTCGTGCATCGCGCCCTGGCGGCCGACGGGCGAGCGGTCGCAATCAAGATCCACGACCGCTCCGACGACGGACGACGCGAAGCGAGTCGGCTCGCAGCGGTCGACCATCCGGGGGTCGTTCGGCTCGTCGGCGACGGTGAGCTCGATGACGGTCGCGTCTGGATCGCGCTCGAGTGGATCGACGGTGCGACGCTCGCCGACCTGACGGCGGGCGCAGCGAGAGTCCCGGACGACCGGGCTCGCCGCATCGTCTCGCAGCTCGCCGCCGCCCTCGACGCGCTCCACGACGCCGGCATCGTCCACGGCGACGTGTCGCCGCGCAACGTCATCGTGGGAGTCGACGACGTGGTGACACTCGTCGACCTCGGAGCGTCGACGATCGTCGGTGCCGGATCGACGGTCGACGAGACGACGGGCCTCGAGGTCGACACGACGCCTCGCTACGCCGCACCCGAGGTCGCCCGCGGAGGATCGCCCACCGCCGCCAGCGATCGGTACGCGCTCGGGTTGATCGCCTACGAACTGCTCACCGGTCGGTTCCCGTTCCCGGAGGTGGCGACTCCGATCGCCATGCTCGGCCACCACGCGTCATCCGAGCCGATCGCCCCGTCCGAGCACCGCCCCGAACTCGGCCGGGGTGTCGAGACCACTCTGCTCACAGCGCTCTCGAAGGATCCCTTCGACCGTCCTCCTCGAGCCGCCGCGTTCGCCGCCGCGTTGAGCGATCGGTCCGTCGGTGCCGACCCCGCCGGCCTGCCCGAGCGAGGCCGGTCGTCGCGTCGTCGCGCCGTCGTGGTGATCGCCGCGGCCGCCCTCGCGTTGGTCGGCGTGTTCGGCGTCGTCACGGTGCCCGACGGCGGTCGCGAGCTCGCCGGAGACGTCGGTGTGGGGCCGACGACCGAGGTCACCCCGACCGTTCCCGTCTCTTCGGCGTCGACCACGCCGACGGCGACCGACCCGCCCTCGACGGTGTCTGCGTCCACGGCCCCTGCGGCCTCGGACCCGCCGTCGACCGAACCCTCGATCACGTCGACTTCCTCTCGTCCGCCGGCCGCGTCCACGCCAACCCCGGCATCCACCACGGCGCCTGCCACGACGCTCCCGGCGACGGCCGATCCACAGACCCCGTTCGTCGGGCGGGTCGACGACTGGCCGGCCGGGACCGCTGCCGCCCTGCGGTGCAACCTGCTGGAAGTCCCCGGATTCGAGACGTCGCAACTCCCCGACGGCTTCTACGGACTCGATCCCACCAACACCACGACCCTGGCGCCCGAGTCGGGCGTCGACGGGTCGAACGCCCTCCGGGTCGGGTCGACGGGCGCCTACGGGATCTTCGCCGAGATCGTCCCGCTGGGCCCGGAACGCCGCCACGTCTTCTCGGCGTGGGTCCGACGGGTGAGCGGCGCCGAGGTCACCGCCTTCCACGTCGACTACCTCGACGCCGACTTCCGACAGATCACGTTCAGCCGGGAGGCGGCCATGGCCGAACCGTCGGTCGGAGACGACGTCGGTCAGCGCGTCACCGTGTTCGCGACGGCGCCCGCAGCGGCGCTCTACGCGATCCCCTCGATCCTGAAGGACGGCTCCGCGGGTTCCCTGGTCGTCGACGAGGCGGTGTTCGGGGCGGCGGACGGGTGTCCCGACCTGACACCCTGATCGTCGATGTCGGGAGGAGTGCGATCGCCGATCGGAACGGTGGTGAGGAGTCGATGAGCGCTGTCGCACAACTGCGGCGACTGACCGACGGGTCGGTGTACCGTCTCGAGGGCGACACGACCACGATCGGTCGCGGCGTCGAGCACGAGATCGCGCTCGACGCTCCGGCCGTGTCGCGCTCCCACGCCGTGGTCGAGCGGACTCCGCACGGCTACTCGCTGCGCGACCTCGCGAGCCGCAACGGCACCTTCCTCAACGGCGAACGCCTCGATGACACTCCGCACCCGCTGCGCGACGAGGACGAGATCGTCATCGCCGGTATCGAGACCTTCAAGTTCGTCGATCCGATGGCCACGCCCATCAGTCCGCGCATCGGGCGGTTGACCGGTGTGTGGCTCGACCCCGACAGCGGCGCCGTGTGGGTCGACGCCCAGCTGGTCGAACCGCCGCTGTCGGGTCGCCAGCAGGCGCTCGTCGAGCTGCTCGCCGCCAACGTCGACACGATCGTGACCCGCGAGACCATCATCGCGACCGTGTGGGCGGACGTCGCCGCCGACGGTGTGAGTGCCGGGGCGATCGACGCGCTCGTGAAACGCGTGAAGGGTCGGTTCCGCCCGCTCCAGCAGCGCGACGACTACCTCGAGGTCGTCCGCGACCGCGGGATCCGCCTCCGATCGACGTGATCGCCCGCTCGTCGGAACACCGATCTTGTGGATGTCTTGACTGACTTCTCAGTGTGGTCGAGGAACACTGTGAGTCATGGACGATGATCTCATGGACCTGCCCTCGTTCCCGCCCCCGACCTCGCCGCGCATCGCGCCACCTCCGGGCGAGGAGTTCGATCCGTTCGCGGTCGACCTCCGGATCCCGCCGATCGCTCCGCCCGAGGCGGCACCGCCGATCTCGCCGGACTCCCGGGACGCGTCGGTCGTCGCCGATGCCGACGAGTGGGACGTCGACCAGTGGGAACTCGACGAACGGAGCCCGGTGAACGCGCTGGGCGTCCCGAAGTCGCTGATCATCGTGCTGCTCGTGATCCTGGCACTCGCAGGGTGGCGCGCGGCCGCCTGATGGATCGGCGTCGCTGATCCGGCGTCACCTCTGAGCTGAGCGCGATCCGCGGCGCTCAGGGACCGAGGTCGACGGGACCGTGCTGGTCCCACGCCTCGATCGGTCCGGGATTGTCGGCGTGTGCCGACCCGCCGAGGTGCGCCACGATCCCGGTGACGGCGTTCAACGCCGTCTGCACCGCACCCTCGGCCCACCCGGGCGTCCACGACACGTCATCGCCTGCGAGGAAGATGCCTCGTTGCTCGGGTGCGAGGCCTCGCTGGAGGAAGTGTGCGTACATCCGGTGGTTGTACCGGTAGTGCCCGGGGAGGGCCCCCTTGAAGGCGCCGAGGAAGTTGGGATCGGCCTCCCACGACACCGTGATCGGTTCGCCGATCACGTGTTGGCGGAGCTCCGCACCCGGATAGATCTTCTCGAGGGTCGTGATCGCCAGCTCGGCCCGTTCTCGCGCCGACTTCGGCAGCACCTTCAGCGCGTCGCTCATCCAGGCGTACGACAGGCAGATCACGCCCGGTTGATCGGGTCCATGATCGAAGAGGTAGGTGCCGCGGGTGTTCCGATCGGTGAGGGTCATCGACATCGTCGGCCGGCCGGTGGCCGCGTCGATGTCGTTCCAGAAGGGGCGGTCGACCATCACGAACGTCTTCGACGACTGCATGTAGCGGGTGCGGTCGAGCGCCATCCAGAGTTCGTCCGAGAACAGGTCTTCGTCGGCGGTGATGTTGGTCGTCAGCAGCCAGCTCTGCCCGGTGACCAACACAGCGTCGAACGACTCGGACTGTTCCCACCGATCGGTGACCTCGATGCGGTCTCCGTCGCGGGCGATGGCGGCGACGCCGGGACGAGGTGATCCGCCCGGGTGGAGGTCGGCGAGCGTGGTTCCGATCGGATGGTGAACGGGATCGTCGAACGGACGCTGCCAGAGCATGCGGGGGAGCAGCTCGGCGCCTCCGACGATGAATTGCTGATCGTCCTCGAACGAACTCAGCACCACGCGCAGGATCTCGAGCATCGAGTTCGAGTAGTCGGAGTCCCAGCCGCCGGTGCCGAAGCCGACCTGACCGAACACTTCACGGTGTCGGTACGGGAGGCGGGAGAAGGAATCGGATGTGGCGACGAAGTCGTAGAAGGTGCGGTCGTCCCAGGCGGCCACGATCGGATTCCAGATCTCCTTCACGGCGCGGGGGTCGCGGGAGGCCATCGCATCGCGGATCTCGTCGTACGACGCGTGCGCCCGCAGCGCCTCGTCCCACGCGTGCGCGACCTCGTGGAAGAGTTCGGGCAGGTCGTCGAGCGTCTGCGCGAAGTGGGATCGTCCGGCGAGTTCGATCACCGTGGTCGGCGCCGCGTCGGTGAGCGGGTTGGGGAACGGTCGGACGTCGAGTCCGCACGCGTCGACGTAGTGGTAGAACGCCGTGCCGGACGTCGGGAACCTCATGCCGCCGAGCTCGGCCACGACCGGGTCGACGCCACCACCCGGGTGAGGGCGGAACAGCGCCGATCGCAGGCGGCCGCCGATCCGGTCGGCCTCGTACACGACCGGATGTGCGCCGAGGCGGGCGAGTTCGAAGGCGGCGACGAGCCCGGCGATGCCGGCGCCGACCACGGCGACGCGCTCTCCGTGCCGATCGGCCGGCAGGGTCCCGAGCCCGGCGGGGTGGACCAACCAGTCGTCGTAGGCGAACGTGAAGTCGGGTCCGAACACGCGCACGGCGGCGACGCTACGGCACCCGACCCGCTGGGGGCAGATGCTCTGCGAGAGCGGTGCGGAAGCGGGCGTTGAGGGCTCGGTAGCTCTCGCGGAGATCGGTCGCGATCGGCGTCTCGACGAGGTCGGCCGGCAGCGCCGGTTCCGTCCTCAGGAAGCTCACGCACGCCGCCGAGACCTCGAACGCCGGTGCGAACCACTCGACCGATTCGTCGCCGGCCGCGACGGCACCGAGCACGTCGATGGCTTCGAGGAGTCGGCGAGCGGTGATCTCGCTGGCCGGGATGTCCCAGAGTCGCCCGACCAGCTCGCGGCCGTCGACGCCATCGACGGTTCCTCGGGTGAGTGCGACGCCGGTGAGGCTGGGTGGTGGCTCGACGTCGGCGGGACGCATCCACACCTCCGGACGCAGCTCACCCATTCGGGCGCCCAGCATCACCGACCGAAACCGTCGGCGGGCGGCCATCGGTCGGGATTCGTCGACCACGAGCGCGGTCCACCAGGTGCCGTCCCAACCGGTGGAGGTACCGCCCGGGTCGGCGAGGCCGCGTTCCTGTTGCGACTGTCGGTCGCGCATGGTGCCCGTCACGCGATAGCCGTCGGCGGTCGACTCCACGTCTCCTGCGGTGGTCAGACGGGAGAGCGCGGTGCGGACGGTTCCGGAGCGCAGGCCGAAGAGCGCGCCGACCGAGACGAGGTGCTGTGCTGACACGGGCCGTCCGGGCACACCGAGGAGGTACGACAGGAGGGTCGAGCGGGCGGACATCGGACGCTGTCCGACGGCCTCGAGCGTCGGCCGGATGCTCGGCAGGGACTCGCTGACGACAGCGTCGTTGATGTCACGACTCTTGTTCGCCACGATCCGATACCGTATCATCGACGACATGAGTGACGTCCTGATCGATCAGTCGGGAGCTCGGCCGACCGGCGGTCTCGTGCCCGCTCCCGAGGATCTGCCCGACGTCCTGCCGACCGATGACTTCACCGAGCGCGGAGTGCCGACTCGTCCCTGGCGTGACGAGTTGCGCCGTATCCCGAACGCCCGCAACGTCGTCGCCGTGCTCGCCACGTGCGGGTGGTCGTTCGGGGTCGTGATCGCCGCCGGCGTCGTGCACACGTGGTGGGCGTATCTCGTGGCGTTCGTGTTCATGGCCCGTGGCCACGTCTGCCTCAACATCCTCGCCCACGAGTCGGCGCACCGGCTGCTGTTCTCGCGGCGGTTCGCCAACGACCACATCGGCCGATGGCTGCTCGGCTATCCGTCGTTCCAGCCGACGCTCACGTACCGCCGGTCGCACTTCGCCCACCACCGAGACGAGATGGGCCCTGACGAGCCCGACCTGTCGATGTACTCCGGCTACCCGCTGGCGGCCGACTCGTGGCGACGCAAGCTGCGTCGCGACGCCACGGGTGAGAGCGGCTTCAAGCGACTTCGTCAGCTCGTCGTCGCGGCCCGTCGCGGCAAGTCCGAGGCGATCCAGGTCCTCGGTGTGCAGGTCGTGATGCTCGCCGTGTCGATCGCGGTCGGACGACCGTTGATGTACGTCGTGTGGCTCGCGTCGTGGATGACGATCTGGCAGGTGTCGAATCGTCTGCGAGCCATCGCCGAGCACGGAGGCATGAAGCGGTCGCGCGACCGTCGCGAGACGACCCACGTGATCGAGCAGTCGCGTCTCGCCCGGTTCTGGATGGTGCCGTACCACACCGGGTGGCACCTGGCGCACCACGTCGACATGGGTGTCCCGTGGCGGAACCTGCCCGAGTTGCACGACCGGCTCGTCGAGGTCGGGTGGATCACGCCCGAGATCACGTACCCCAACTACCGCACCTTCTGGCGCGCCCTCACCCGCTGAGCCGGACGAACGGGACAGATGGTGTCTGACACCGTTTGTCCGATGGTGTCTGACACCGTTTGTCCGGCTGGCACACTCGCTCCATGACCGACTCGATCGGCCGGACCGAGTTCGCCGACCTCTTCCAACTCGAACCGCACGGTCCCGACACGTTCGTCGGGATCGTCGCCCGCTACCCGTGGGGTGGACGTCTGTTCGGCGGCCAGGTGGTGGCGCAGGCGCTGAGGGCCGCGATCGAGACGGTCCCCGACGACCGTCCGGCGCACTCGCTGCACTCGTACTTCATCCGTCCGGGGTCCCCGAGGGAGCCGATCCGCTTCGAGGTCGAGCGACTGCGCGACGGCCGATCGTTCTGCACCCGCCAGGTCGTCGCCCGACAGTCGGCGGGGGCGATCCTCAACGTGTCCGTCTCGTTCCAGACGGTCGAGGACGAGGCCGACGTCCAGTTCGCTCGACTGCCCGACGACCTCCCCGGTCCCGATGATCCGGGTGTTCACGACGAGTCCTGGGGCCGTCTCCTCGAACGGCGTCAGGTCGATCTCGGGCCCAACCAGGTGAGCTCGTGGATCCGCCTCGACACCGATCTCGGTGACGACCCGGTGCTGAACCTGTGCGGTCTCGCGTTCATGTCCGACGCCGCACCCTTCCGTGCCGGGCGGACGCCACATCCCGACGCCACCGGTCGCAACGATCGGGAGCTCTTCGTCGGAGCCAGCCTCGATCACTCGATGTGGTTCCACCGGCCCGTTCGGGCCGATCGTTGGCACTGGTTCGACACCCGGTCGCACGGCCTCCACGGCGGCCGCGGGACCGTGACCGGCGAGGTGCTCTCGGCCGATGGCGTGCACGTCGCGACCATCGCCCAGGAGATCCTCCTCCGTCGGAAGCGTGAGCCCGAACCGGGCGCCAGTGAGTGACGCGACATCTGCCGTCGACCTCTCGGACACGGCCGACGAGCCGACCCGCTGCGACTGGTCGACCGGCACTGCCGACCTCCTCGAGTACCACGATCGGGAGTGGGGTCGACCCACCACCGACCCGCACCGACTGTTCGAGAAGATCTGTCTCGAGGGATTCCAGTCGGGTCTCAGCTGGCTGACGATCCTCCGGAAGCGGGAGAACTTCCGCCGCGCCTTCGCCGACTTCGACCTCGAGACGGTCGCCGGCTTCGGCGACGCCGACGTGGCGCGGCTGCTCGGCGACGCCGGGATCGTCCGCCATCGGGGCAAGATCGAGGCGACCATCAACAACGCCAGACGGGCGATCGAGCTCGTCGAGGTGGAGGGTTCCCTCACCGACTGGATCTGGAGCTGGGCGGTCGCCGACTCCGAGATGGAGGTCGATGCCGATGGCCGCGCGGTGCTCCACGCGACCACACCGCGCTCCGTCGCTCTGGCGAAGGAGTTGAAGCGACGTGGATGGCGGTTCTTCGGACCGACGACCGCCTATGCCTTCATGCAGTCGGAGGGACTCGTCAACGATCACCTGCCGGACTGCTTCGTTCGGGCGGAGTGCGAAGCCGAACGGCAGGCGTTCCTCGTCGGCCGCGAACTTCGCCCGGTGATCTGACGGGACGGATCAGATCTCGTACTGGACCGCGGCGCGGTCCGTGGTGGCGTCGGCGATCCACGTGGCGATGAACGACCGGTGGTCGGGATGGTCGCGGTACGTGAGGTACGCGTCGACCGACTCGAAGTCGCCCGTGATCGCGTAGTCCCAGTTCGCGTCGTTGAGTCCGGCGTCGGGTCCGTGGCGGTAGGAGACGACGCCGTCGAGGGTCGCGACGAACGCATCGAGGTCCGCGGCCATGCACGCGACGTGGTCGTCCGCGATCGTGTCGGACCAGCGGAACATGACGGTGTGACGGATCATGTCGACCATTCTCACCCACCCTGAGCTGGGGATTCGAAAGATGTCAGCGCCGATGTCGACAAGATATGACGAATGCGTTACAGTCCCGTCATGGAAACGACATGGGCATCACCCACCGTGGTTTCCACCGGTGCTCGTCCCCTCGGGGCACCGGGTCGGCGGGCGTCGACCAGGACGCGACTCCATGCATCTCCCAGTGCATCTCCCGCTCGTCCACGACGTACTTCGTGTGCCGATCAGCGGACCCCTCCTCCCTGACGTTCTCGCCGACGCGCTCGTCGGTTCCGCCGGAGCGGACTCGAGCTCCGACGGCGGTGGTCCCGAGTGGTTCTCCGACCTCGTCGGCGTCGATCTCGACGAGGCGACCGTGTCGGCGCTCCGGACCGGTGGCCGCCTTCTCGGTCTCGTGGTCGCGGTGTTCGTCGTGCGGTTCCTCGTCCGTCGCTTCGTTCGCCGCGTCGACGACGATCGTCTCCGCGAGCAGCTCCTCTTCGTCATCCCGAAGATCGTCATGGTCGCGGCGTCGATCGCGGCGATCGCACTCGTCGGCGTCGACGTGTCGAGCATGGCGGCGATCCTCGCGACCGTCGGGTTCACCGGTGCGGTCGTCTTCACGTCGGTCGGCCAGAACCTCGTGGCGGGCGCCATGATCCGCATCGACGACGTGTACCGGCTCGGCGAGGCCGTCACGGTCGGCGACCTCAGCGGGATCGTCGTCTACCGCACGATGCTGCGCACCGAGATCGAGATGCCCGACGGATCGAAGGCATGGGTGCCGAACTCGTCGTTCCAGGACGGACAGGTGCTCAACCACAGCCGACTCGGCGGTTGGCGCATCATGGTCCAGGTGCCGCTCGACCGGGCGACCGACCGCGCCGTCGCCCACGACATCATGACCCAGGTGATGGGCAGGATCACCTGGAACTGCCCGGGCAAGCGGGCGTTCGTGGCGTTCGACCACGTCGGCGGCGAGGCGATGTTCTTCAATGCCTACGCGTGGATCATCGATCGCACCCAGGAGCCCTGGTACCGGGGCCTGCTGCTCGGGGAGCTGGTCGACGCGCTCGAGGCCCGAGGGGTCAGCGTGGGTCAGACGACGAATCTGTCGCTGCGTCCCGACTCGCCCGAGGGCTGAACCGATCGGCCAGGGCGGCGATGTGCTCGGGGTACATGTCGCAGCATCCGCCCACCAGCGTGGCGCCCGAGTCGTCGATCCATCCGGCCACGAGGTCGGCGTACGTCTCGGCGGTGAGGTCGGCCCGCCGCTCGAAGATCACCTCGTTGGCCGAGTACCCACCGCTCCGCTCGTCGGGGAACGCGTTGGCGTAGCCGCCGAGCGCCAGGTCGAGTCCGTGTCGGTCGACCGCGGCGCGGATCGCCGCGAGCGCCGGACCCGTCCGCTCGGCGGACGCGCAGTTCACGAGTACCGCCTCGATGGGTGACGACTCGCGTCGGTCGTCGATCGCGGCGATCACGTCGTCGATCGTCTCGCCCGACGCGAGACGCACGATTCCGTCGGACTCGGTGTCGTCGGGGACCGTGATCGAGATCCAGATCGGCCGCCGGACGTGACGGTCGCCTTCGGCCTGATCGATCGCGTCGACGATCGAGTGGATCTCGGCCACGGTGCACAGTGTCTCGGCCACCCAGAGGTCGACGTGATCGGACAGTGCGTCGGCGATCCGTCGGTAGAGCGGAGCGGCACGCCCCGGATCGACGAGGTCGGGCCGGTACGAGCCGAACAGCGGGGGCATCGACCCGGCGACGCGCACATCGGGCCGATCGGACTCGTCGACGGCCCGGCGCGCGAGGACCCCGGACAGCTCGACGAGGCGAGTGCCCTCGCGCTCGAAGAACTCCTCGTCGTGGTGGAACGGCACGACGGCGTAGTTGTTGGTGACGATGACGTCGGCTCCGGCGTCGATGAAGTTGCGGTGCGCCTCGACGACTCGATCGGGCGCCTCGATCAGCGCGAGCGACGACCACTCGGGCTGACGGAACGGCGCTCCGATCCGACGCAGCTCCTTGCCCATTCCGCCGTCGAGGATCGTGATCGTCACACCGGTCAGTCTGGCGGCGGCCACCCCCGGAACCGCCGCGATCGGTTCACGTGCCCGACACACTGGGTCACTACCTTCGAGCCGATGCTCGGTCGCCGCGACTCTGACGCCGACGGTTCCGCCGAACGCGAACTGGCGCTCGAGCGAACGTTCGGTGGCACCGGGACGGAGGTCGAGCGGGAGATCCGCATCATCGACATGTCCGACGTGAACGCCACGAGGGAGGAGATCGACGGCGCGCTGTGGGTCGCTGCTGCCGAGAGCGGCTTCTTTCAGATCGTCGGTCACGGGATTCCCGACGAGCAGATCGACGCTGCGTTCGCCCTGGCCGAGCGGTTCTTCGCGTTGCCGAGTGAGGTGAAGGCTCGGTGGACGATGCCGCCTCGGACCAACAGCGGATGGGAGTACCAGACCCAGAAGCGGCCGTCGACCGGAACGCTCGACCAGAAGGAGTCGTTCCAGATCACGATCTCTCGGATGGAGAATCTCGACCTCTGGCCCACCGACGACGACCTCGCCGGCTTCCGTTCGACCATGGAGGCGTTCGAGGCGGCGAACCACGCGGTGGCGATGCGGGTGCTGTCGTCGTTCGCCCGCCGACTCGGCTTCGACGACGACTTCTTCGCCGAGCGCCACGATCCGTCGTCACCTGAGTACCAGTCCACGCTCCGGCTGCTCCACTACTTCGCGCTGTCGCCCGACGAGCTCCATCCCGACCTGTGGCGCGCCGGGGCGCACACCGACTACGACTGTCTGACGCTGCTCCACCAACGGCCGGGACAGCGCGGGCTCCAGGTCTGCCCGGGGGCCGATGCCCGGAGCGGACCGGACGCGCTCGGCTGGACCAGCGTCGAGCCGGTCGCGGGCACGATCACGTGCAACATCGGCGACATGCTGATGCGCTGGAGTGACGACCGGCTCCCGTCCACGTTGCATCGGGTGCGCAGCCCCGCCGTCGATGAAGACCTCGGCGCCCGCTTCTCGATCGGATACTTCGCGCAGGCCGATCGTGACGCATTGATCGAATCGCCGAGTGGTGCCTTCGCCCCGATCACGGCGAACGACTACCTCCAGCAGCGCATCGCGGCGAACTTCGCCTGATCGGAGACTCTGGGCCGGCTCGAGCACGTCGGACGCGATCCGTCAGGCACTCGTCGATGCCGTGCGCCTCCGGCGGCGTGAGCGGATGCGCGCCGAATCACTCGAAGTGATGCACGGCGAGGACGATCGAGAGGAGAGTCGACGCGTCCTCGCCGAGATGGACGAACTACGTGCGTGGTGACATCCACCGCCTGCGAGCACCGACGTCGACCCGAGGCCATGAGCAACGCGAGCCCGGTACGCCGTCGTGTTGCAGTCCGAGGACCTGATGTTGTCCACCGTTCTCGTCGCACCGACGTCTCGATCGTCCCCTGCTCGGATCTTTCGACCCACCATCGTGATCGATGACGAGCCGACGCAGGTGCTCATCGAGCAGACGTCGGCTGTCGCTCACGAGCGTCTCGGGGACGTCGTGGGTCGGGTCACGTCCGATGAACTCCTCGCGATCGACGATGCCCTCCGTCTCGTCCTCGAGCTCGATTGACCGGGAGGGGCATGTCGCCTCGGGTGGCCGAGCTCCACGACGTGATGTGAAGGTCCTCTCCTGGCTGGTTCCGGGTCTCCGACAGACCGGACCGCCGGAACGAACGAAGGCCTTCTGGTACCGACGGAGATCGGGGCTCGTCGTCGGATTCCGCGGACCGGCCGCTACCCAGACGCTCTCGGGAACGGTCCAGCGTCAGGCCGTGCGGTGCAGGGTGGCGCTCAGATGGTGCTGCAGCGGTTGGCCCACCGCCGCCATGCGGACGGTGTAGCGAAGGACGTCGCCGGTCACCTCGACGGTGCGCTCGGTTGCGGTGACCTCCTTGGCGGACGCCGACCCGGTGACGGTGGTCGAGCGGACGTCGATGATCAGCGTGGCGCTGGCGTCACCGGCCGCGGCGTCGTGCGACGTGAGATTGGGCGCAGCGAAGCCCTCGAGCACCTCGACGATGCCCGTGGGGTGGGCGAGGACGATCTCGCCGAGGCCCTCACTCGGCACCCTCCAGTACACCGACTCCGCGTGGAGCGGCCGGCCGTCGGACTCGTCGGGCCCGGTGTGACGCGTCCGCTGCTGGTACGCGAGGAACGGCTTGCCGACGTGACCGAACGTGACCGTCTCGGCGTACTCGAACGGTTCGATCGTCGGGTACTCGCCGCTCCCGGTCCCCGACCACGTTCCGAGCAGCGGAGCCAGGACGGCGACATCAGGGTGGAGAGCGACCTCCGAACGTGCATCCATCGGTCCAGTCTCGCCCGAGCCGGTCTTCTCAGCCGCCGGACATCAGAAGCCCGATGGCGTTCACATCGAAGTCGGCACGGTCCACCTGGCCCGTGATGCGCCCCTCCAGCATGACGACGACTCGATTGGACAGTCCGAGGACCTCGTCGAGGTCCTCGGAGATCAGGAGGATGGCCGCGCCCGACTCCCGCTTGGCGAGCAACTGTTCGTGGATGTACTCGGCGGCGCCGATGTCGACACCGCGGGTCGGCTGGGCCACCACGAACGCCGAGGCCTCCGACGAGAACTCTCGGGCGATCACGACCTTCTGGATGTTGCCGCCCGACAGCGACCGCGTCGGCGTGTGAATCGACGGCGTGCGGACGTCGTATTCGTCCACCAGTGCCGTGCAGCGGGCATCCATCGCGGTTCGGCGGAGTAGACCGCTGCGCTTGTACGCGGGGTCGGTGTGTTCGACGAGCATCAGGTTCTCCTCGACCGTGAACTCGCCGATCGCTCCGTCCCGCATCCGTTCCTCGGGGACGTATGCGAGACCCATCGATCGAACACCGGCGGGGGAGGGAGTGCTGGTCACCTCGTCGCCGACGCGGATCGTTCCTGCCGACACCGGACGGAGCCCGAAGATCGCCTCAGCCAGCTCGCGCTGCCCGTTGCCGGAGACGCCGGCCACGCCGACGATCTCTCCCTCGCGCACGTCGAGCGAGAGGTCGCGCACAGCGGTGGCACCACGATCTCCGACGACCTCGAGATTTTCGACGGCGAGCCGAACCGTCCCGGGCGCTCTCGTCGAGACGTTCCGTGTGAGATCCACGGGACGCCCGACCATCATCTCTGCGAGCTGCTCGCGTGACGTGTCGGTGGGCGTCGTGCGTCCGACGACACGCCCGTGTCGCAGCACCGTGATCTCGTCCGACAGGGACATGACCTCGTGCAGCTTGTGCGAGATGAAGACCAGCCCGCGTCCGTCGGCGGTGAGCTGCCCCAGTGTGGCGAAGAGCTCATCGACCTCCTGCGGCGTGAGCACCGCGGTCGGCTCGTCGAGGACGAGCACCTGAGCATCGCGGTAGAGCGCTTTGAGAATCTCGGCGCGTTGGCGTTCGCCGACGGCGAGTTGCCAGATCTCGGCGTCCGGGTCGACGCGGAGCCCGTACCGCTCGGACACCTCGCCGAGCCGTCGACGGATCGGGCGCATGTCGGACAGTCCACGTCGACCGGGAAGTCCAAGCGCCACGTTCTCGGCCACCGTGAGCGTCGGGACCAGCATGAAGTGCTGGTGGATCATGCCGATCCCCTGGGAAATCGCATCGCTGGGCGAGGTGATCGCGGTCGGTCGGCCGTCGAGCAGGATCTCGCCCTCGTCGGGCTGGTACAGCCCGTAGAGGATCTTCATCAGGGTGCTCTTGCCAGCCCCGTTCTCACCGAGGAGGGTGTGCACGCGACCGGACTCGACGCGCACGTCGACACGGTCGTTCGCGACGACGCCGGGGAATCGTTTTGTGATCCCCCTCATCTCGAGCATGGGAGCCTTGCCCGGAGGTGAAGCCGAGGTCGATTCGTTCGTATCGTGGTCGGGGTTCGTCATCTCGATCGGTCGACCGCATCCGGGGCGGGCCGACGGCGACGTACAGTCGCGCCGACCCGCCCCGCGATGGGACGTGTTCCGTGGATCAGGTCACTCGATCCCGGTGGTCAGGCTTCCGTCGGTGAGTGCGGCGATCGCCTCATCGGCGGACGCTCGCACCTCGTCCGGGAGCGGGAATCCCTCGTTGAACTCCATGAGCAGTCCGCCGTTCGACAGCGTGAGGGTGTAGCTCTCGCCGCCCGGCGTGCCGGTGCCCATCGCCGCGATCATCTCGGTGAGGACGACCTCCCAGCGGTAGACCTGTGACGACACGACGATGTCAGGACCGAGGTCGGTCTGGTTCGATTGCGTACCGAACCACGGGATGTCGTTCTCGACCGCCACGCCGGTGGCGCCGACCACCATCTGAGCGGTGCCGGTCAGGACATCGGCGTCGTTCGAGACGAACGCTGTCGCCGCCTCGGCGGCCAGTGCCACGTCGCTGAAGGACTCGATGTAGTTCACGTTGACGGTGACGTCGGGAGCGGTGGCCTCGGCACCGGCCACGAAGCCGTCGACGTACAGCTGGGCGTCGCCGACCTCGATCGGACCGACGACACCGATGGTCCCCGACTCGGTGAGCTGAGCCGCCATCACGCCGTTGACGTAGCCGCCCTCGTCGGCTCGCGTGGTGTACGCGAACACGTTGTCGAGACCGAAGGTGTCGGACGACGTGCCCCAGGCGAAGGACGTCTCGGGAAAGTCGGGAGCGATCTCCTCGAGTGGGCCGCCGAACTGCGATCCGTGGGCGATGACGAGGTCGAAACCGTCGTCGGCGTAGCCGCGGATCGCCGCGGCGGCGTCCTCGACGACGAACGTGCCGTCCGTGATGGCGATCTCCTCGACGAGCGACTCGTCGAGGCGGTTCACCGAGTCGACGATCGACTGACTGAACGCGAGGTCGTTGGACGCGCTCGGGGCCACGATCCCGATGCGGAGGGGATCGAGAGCGGGCGATCCTGCGTCGGGGGCCTCATCGTCCTCGACGGCCTCCTCCCCCTCCTCGTCCATCGCATCGTCCGGCTCATCGACGGCCTCGTCTGCATCATCGTCCGCAGCGTCCGAGGCCTCTTCTGCTGCCTCGTCCGACTCGCTGTCCGATTCGTCGTCGGAGCCGCAGGCTGCCGCGACGAGCGCGAGTGCGGAGACCGCTGCGATGGCGGTCCGTCGGGTACGGGTTCTCATGATCGGGTCCTCCCCCTGATCGTTGGTTGGTGTTGAGAAACGGACGTCCTGGCGACGGGTCACGCCGCTCGGTCGAAGGGTCGGGTGAGTGCGGCCGGAGCCGCGATGCGTCGGCTGACGAGGACCAAGACGACGATCGTGAGAACCGCCGGGGCCATCGCCATGAGGCTCGACGACGCACCCGCGACGATTCCGAGCGTCTTCAGCTGGAGCACGGTCGCCGAAACGATGCCGAACAGCAGCGCCCCCGCCATGACCCCGGTGGGACGCCATGCGCCGAAGTAGACGAGGGCGATCGCGATGAATCCCTGTCCGGCGGTGAGGTTCTGTTGGAAGATCGCGACCTCGAGAGCGAGTGCTCCGCCGGCGAGCCCCGCCAACGTGTTGCCGATCACGATCGTCTGCGTCCGGACGAGGTTGACGCTGACGCCCAACGTGTCGGCAGCTTCGGGGGTCTCGCCGACCGCACGGATGTTGAGTCCGAAGGTGGTGCGGTTGATGAGGAACGACACGACCGGAACGAGGAGGAAGGCCACGTACACGAGCGCGTTGTGCTGGAAGAAGATCTCGCCGATGTGAGGGATGTCGGACAGCAGGGGGATCTCGATCTCGCTCAGCCCGCGAATCGGTCGCGGGGTGCCGACCTGCTTCTGGAAGAGCAGGTCGGTGAACCCGAGTCCGAAGAGGTAGATGCCGATGCCACTGATGCCTTGCTCGGCCTGCATCACCACGGTCATGAAGGCGTAGAGGAGACCCATCAGCGCGCCGACCGCGAGTGCCCCGATGACACCGAGGAGGCGGTTGCCGGTCTCGAGCACCACGAAGTAGGCCGCGAAGGCGCCGATGAGCATCACGCCCTCGACACCCAGGTTCAGGACACCGCTCCGCTGCCCGATGGTCTCGCCGAGCGCCGCCAGCAGGAACGGCGTCGCGAGCCGAATTCCCGACGCGAGGGTCGACACGATCACGGACAGCGTGAAGAACTCGCTCACGACCCCGCACCTCGGGGTCCGGACACGGCGTTCACGGCGGCGCGGCGTTCGAACCAGCGGTCGAGGCGACCACGGAACTTCAGACTGCTGACCACGAAGATCACGACCACCCCGTTCAGCGCCACGATGAGCGCTGCCGGAACCTGGAGTTCCTGCTGCAGGGCGATCCCTCCGGTGAGCATCCCGCCGAACAGGAAGGACGCGGGGATGGTCGACAGCGGATGCAGTCCGCCGAACAACGCGGCGACGATTCCGTTGAAGCCCGCACTCTGGGTGAAGGCGGACGCTCCTCCCTCGCCGATCAGTCGGTGTGACTCGCTGCCGAAGACCAGGACCGCGCCCGCCACGCCGGCGCACGATCCGCTGATGGCGAGCGCTTGCACGATGCTCCGTTTCACCGGCATCCCGGCGTAGCGGGAGGCATCGGCGTTGTGCCCGACCGCTCGCAGCCGCATGCCGATCGCGCTCCGGAAGAGCAGTACGAAGCCGATGATCGCAACGAGGATGGCGATGAGGACGCCCATGTGCAGCCGCGTGCCACCGGGGAGAAGCGGGAGGTGAGAGTTCGGGGTGAGTCGTTCGGTCTGCTGGATCCGGACGGCGCCATCACCCTTCTCGATGAGCAGGTCCTGCAGCAGGAAGCTGAGGAACTGGGCGGCGATGATGTTCATCATGATCGTCGAGAGGATCTCGCTCACACCGGCGTACGCCTTGAGTGCGCCGGGGATCGCGCCCCAGATCGCACCGCCGATCGCACCCGCGACGAGGACGATCGGAACGAGGAGTGTCCGCGGCGTGTCGGGGATCAGGAGCGCGACGGTGGTCGAGAGGATCGCTCCGGCGACGATCTGGCCCTCTCCGCCGATGTTGATCACGCCCGTCCGGAACGCGATGCAGATCCCGACGCCGACGAGCAGGAGCGGCATCGCCTTGATCGCCGTGTCGGCCAACGCCTCCCAGCCGCCGAAGGCTCCGTCGATCAGAGCTGCGTAGCCGCGAAGCGGATTCGCGCCGAGCGCCAGCAGCATGGTCGCGCCGACGAACAGTGCGGATGTCACGGCGGCGACCGGAATCGCCAGCGACGTGAGGAGGCGCCATCCGCGCCCTGCCGACCCGGCGGCTGCCTCCGGAGTCGCACCGTCGCCCACTGGATCGGGCGCCGGAGCGACGGGTGCCTCGGGAGCGTCGTCGTGAGGAGGAGCGGTGGTCATGCGGAGCGGGCGCCTCGCCGGACACACCGGCGGTCTCGGACGGCGAGGCGTCACACGCGCCACCACCGGGCGCGCTCATCTCAGCGCTTCGAGGTTTCGGCCGGATGAACGGAGCGAGACGATCGATGTCGCCGTCGAGGCGGGCCGACCGCCGCCCGTTGCCTCTGTGCGGTGCCGCTCAGGCGGCGAACGTGTCGATCATCAGCCGGACGTCGCCGAGCGGGTAGAGGATCGGACACGTGCACCCGGTCGCCTCGTACTCCGCCACCTTCTCGCGCACCTCGTCGGGTGAGCCCGCCGCGCAGATCATCTGCACGATGTCGTCGGGCACGAGCTTCGACGCCTCGACCACCTGCTCGTGGGTGGCGGGCCAGCCGAGGATCTTCTGCACGTCGTCGAGCAGTGACTCGGGCACGCCGCTCGCCTTCATGATGTGCGGCTGCTGCCCGAGGTACTGGGTGACGAGCATGCGGGCGCCGTCGAGCGCGGCCTGGCGATCGTCGTCGACCGAGCACACGACGAGCTGCGGGCGGTCGAGGTCGTCGGCGTCGCGGCCAATCTTCTCGGCGCCGGCCTGGAGGCGCTCCATCGCCCGGCGGTTGTAGTCCGGCGACACGAGGTAGTTGAGGACGACGCCGTCGGCGATCTCGCCGGTCAGTTCCATCATCTGCATCCCCGTGGCACCGATGTAGATCGGCACGTCCTTGGCCCGGCGTTCCTGGTGGACGTAGTCGAGTTCGACGCCGTCGAGCTGCACGAACACGCCGTCCATCGTCACGGTCTCGTTGGCGAGCAGACGGCGGCAGGCCTCGACCACCTCGCGCATGACCGTGAGAGGTCGGGCGCGCTCGATCCCGACCTTCGCGGCGAGCGGATCCCACCACGCGCCGAGGCCGCAGAGCACCCGGCCGGGTGCGAGGTCGTCGAGCGTCGAGAACATCGACGCGAGCCGCGCCGGGTTGCGGCTCCACACGTCGATCACGCCCGACCCGACCTTGATCGTGTCGGTCGTGGCGGCGAACGCGGCCATCGGCACGCTCGCCTCGCGCACGAGCCGGGAGTCGGCCTGCCAGACCGCCTCGAATCCCTTCGACTCGGCGTACTTCACGTGATCGATCGCGTCGGTGATCGAGTGCGCGTCCTGCAGGTAGATCGCTCGTCGGGTCATGGTCTCTCCAGTTCTCGAAGGCGACACTGTGGCTCAGGCACACACTGTCGCCGCGCGGGTGTCAGGGCATGTCGGCCAGGGTGGCGTGGAGTCGGGTGGCCTGCTCGGCGGCCTTGGCGCGGACCTCGTCGGGGTCCACTCGGGTGGCGTGTCCGCCGCGCAGCGCCGGTTCGCCGGCGATGTCGACGTCGAGTGCACGGATGGTGGGCGTGAACGCGACGTGCCACGGTTCGATGCTCGGATAGGTCCACACGACGCGGTCATCCACGACCTCGGGAAATCGGATCGTGTTGTGGGCGAGCCACGACCAGGCCGAGTCGGGCGAAGCCGAAACGTCGTGCTGGCGGTGAGCGACATAGGCGAGCTGGAACTCGCTCAACATGTCGGCGCCGATGCCGTCGGTACCGAGCCCGATCGGGTTCGCGAACCGACCGGGGTTCGCGTACCCGACTGAGTTGTTCATGTTCGAACGCGGATTGTGCACGATCGTTCCGGACAGTCCGTGGTCGTCGGGCAGGTGGACCCCGTGGACGAGCCACCAGTCGTCGGTCGTGAGATCGCGCAGACGATCGGGCGCCTGAACGTCGTCGGGACCCTCGGCGACGTGGATGTGCACGCCGACGCCGTGCTTCGATGCGAGTTCGGCGGCGGCCGCCAGCGAGTCGTCGGTGCACGTGAACGATGCGTGCACGCCGACCATGCCCCGCCGACCGGGGTCCGCGAGTTCGGTGCACTCGCGGAGGTAGCGGTCGTTCTCGGCGAGCCCGCGTCGAGCCCCGTCGGCGCCGTGGCGATCGGTGATGCCGTACGAAGCGTCGATCCGCAGGCCGACCTCGCGGCAGGCGTCGGCGATGACCGAGAGCGACCCGTCGATCGCGTTCGGTGACTCGTGATGGTCGACGATGGCGGTGCACCCCGCCTCCAGCGCTTCGAGTGCACCGAGCTTCGCCGACCACTCGATCATCTCGAGGTCGAGCGCCCGGTCGAGGCGCCACCAGATGTTCTCGAGGATGGTCAGGAAACTCGTCGGGTCGGCGGGTGGCGGCGGCATCCCCCGCGCCAACGCGGAGTACAGGTGGTGATGCCCGCACACCAACCCGCCCGTGATACCCGTCATCGATCACACCTGGGGTCAGACCCAGAACGTGACCGGTCCGATCGATCACGTTCTGGGTCTGACCCCAGACGTGATCTAGGTCCAGGCGGAGGGGCGTTCACGGTTGGACTCGTTGCGCATCGGGAGTTCGGTGTGCCACTCGCCGGTCGACGCTCGCAGCGCTGCGGCCACCGCTCCCGACGTCGGCACCAGACCGATCTCACCGACACCCTTGATGCCGTATGGCGAGTCGGGCTGAGGTGACTCGACGAGGATCACCTCGACCTCGGGCATGTCCTTCGGGCGGATGATGTCGAGGCTCCGCAACGTGGTGTTGACCGGGAATCCGGACTCGTCGCAGGGGAACCCCTCGCTGAGGGCGTAGCCGAGTCCCATGTGCACCGCGCCCTCGATCTGGCCCTCGCAGAGCAGCGGGTTGACGGCACGTCCCACGTCGTGCGCGGCCACGACCTTCTCGACGTCGCCGGTCTCGGGGTCCGCGACGACGACCTGTGACGCGTAGCCGAACGTCGAGTGGATGACCGGGTTCTCGAGTCCGTCGTTCAACGAGTTGGTCCAGTCGACCCGGTACTCGCCCTCGTAGTCGACGCCCGGTCGACACCCGTCGGCGATCGCCGCTTCACATGCGGCCTTCACCGACCCCGCACCCATGAGCGTTCCACGCGATCCGGTGGTCTGTCCCGCACCGAGTTCGCGCGTCGAATCGACGATCACGTCGATCCGCTCGGGCTCGATGCCCAGCTCCTCGACAGCGACCTGCAACGCGACCGTGTGGACGCCCTGGCCCATCTCGGTCCAGCAGTGGCGGATCTCGACCCGACCCGGTTCGCCGTCTCGAGCGGACTCACCGAAACGGACGACCGCCTTCGCGATCTCCTTGAACCCGTTGCCGAGGCCCGAGTTCTTCAAGCCGAGTCCGACGCCCACTGCCTTGCCGGCCGCCGTCGCCTCGTC
>JBCDAK010000075.1:0-21201 GCA_039185545.1 Actinomycetota bacterium | reverse complement strand
GGAAGCCGTTCGCGTCGATTCGCTCCCGGCCGACGGCGCGGATGGCGGCACCGTGCTCGACATCCCCGGGCTCGACGAGTCGGGGATCGACGTGGCCGACCTCCAAGCCGGCGCCGACAAGCTCGAGGGGGCCGACGAGGACGACGTCGTCATCCTGTCGCTTCCCACCGGCGAGCCGGTCGACGTCGGCGCCCTCCCACCGCTCACCGCCACCATCCGGGGCGACAACGTGTTCCTCGAAGGAACCGCCCCCAGCGCCGAGGTCGCCCTCGCCTACGAGGAGCAGGCGCGTGTCATCTGGGGCGACAAGGTCGTCCCCCGATACTCGATCGACGAGCGTGCGCCCGATCCGCAGGCCGACGACGTGAAGCTCGAGAAGCCGGTGCTGTTCGAGCCCGGCAGTTCCACGATCGATCCCGAGTACCTCCCGGTGCTCGACGCATGCTTCGAGTTCCTCACGGCGTTCCCCGACGTCACGATGATCGTCGAGGGGCACACCGACGACGTGGGCAGCGAGGAGTACAACCTCCACCTCGCCGAGGAGCGAGCAGAGGCGATCGTCTCGTACTACGAGTCGCTCGGGCTCGCCCGCGACCGACTGGTCACCGTGGCGGCCGGCGAGGCGGACCCGCTGGCCGACAACGCCACCGAGGAAGGTCGCGAGCAGAACCGGCGCATCGACCTGTCACTCGTGGGCGCCCTGCTCGATGCGGCAAACGGGGTCGGCGCCGATGACGAGACCGACGACGTCACCGGTTCCGACGATTCCTGACGCCGACGACTCCTGACGCCGCACGTGTCTGACGCCGCACGTGTCTGACGCCGAGCGGTCGTGACGTCGAGGAACGTGGTCGCAGTACGGTGCGACGGATGGCCGACGTGTTCCACCTCGGACTCTCCCGCGACCAGGTCGGCGCCGCCCGCGTGGCGATCGTGCCGGGCGATCCGGCTCGAGTCGAGCGGATCGCCGAGTTGCTCGACGATCCCATTCCGCTCGCCTCGAATCGCGAGTTCACGTCGTGGACGGGCACGGGCGGGGGTGCGCCGATCATCGTGTGTTCCACCGGGATCGGCGGCCCGTCGACGTCCATCGCGGTCGAGGAACTCGCGCAACTCGGGGTCCGGACCTTCCTCCGGGTGGGGACCACCGGAGCGATCCAGCCGGAGATCGCGCCCGGCGACCTCATCGTCACGACCGGCGCGGTGCGTCTCGACGGAGCGAGCGGGCACTTCGCTCCGATGGAGTACCCGGCCGTGGCCGACTTCACCTGCACCACCGCTCTCGTCGACGCGGCGCGATCCCTCGGCCACGAGCCACACGTGGGTGTCACCGCCTCGTCCGACACCTTCTATCCCGGCCAGGAGCGATACGACACGTACTCCGGCACGGTGACCCGACACCTCGTCGGCAGCTTCGACCACTGGCGCTCCCTCGGAGTCCTCAACTACGAGATGGAGTCGGCGACGCTCTTCACCATGTGCGCCACACAGGGCTTGCGCGCCGGCTGCATCGCCGGGGTGTTGGTGAATCGCAACGACGAGGAGATCCCCGACGAGAGTGCCGCGCACGCCGTGGAGGCCGCATCACTGGCGGTGGTCGTCGAGGCCGCTCGTCGCCTCGCCGGCGACTGATGCCTCACGACGTACGAACGGCGGCTCGCAGGAGTTCGGGACCTCGGGCCCTAGTGGCCCGGGGCTCGCGCGAGCGTTCCATGGAGGCATGAGCCAGCAACGAGTCGGGGCCCCCACCCGATCGTCCGCGTGGGTCGTCGGCGACGACGGCTCGAGCGATTCACGCCATGCCGCCCGCTGGGCGGCCGTCCACGCCGCCGGCCGCACCGACGAACTCCGCTTCGTCCGGGCCTGGCACGTCCCGGTCGGTGCGTCGTACCCCGCCCCGTCACTCACACCTGCTCACATCGCCGACGATCTCGAGAAGGGCGCGTGGGAGAGCGTCAACGAGGTCGCCGATTCGTTCCGTGCGTCGACGCCCGTGCCGATCACCACCGTCACCGCGTGTGGCGGCGGCAGCCGGGTGCTGCTCGACGCCGCACCTCCCGACGGTCTCATCGTGGTCGGACGGCGCGGCCGGGGAGGTTTCGGGCGACTCCTGCTCGGATCCACGAGCACGCAGGTCGCCACTCACGCGCCGGTCCCGACGGTCGTGGTCCCACTCGACGCCCGGATCGAGACCCTCGAGCGCGTCGTCGTCGCCGTCGACGGATCACCCAACTCGCTCGCCGCGCTCACCTGCGCTCTCGGCACCGCCCCGGTCGGGGCGAAGATCGAATGCGTCATGGTGTGGGACGTCTCACCGCTCTCGGTGGGCTCCGACCAGTTCGTGATCCCGGAGGCGTCGGGTGCCGCCGAGGCCCGGCTCGATCACATCGTCGGACGACTCGCTGCCACCCGGGCCGGCGAGGTCGACGTGTCGGCGCGTTTCGTCGAGGGTCGGGCTCGGCCCGAGCTGCGACGTCTGGGCGAGAGCGCCGACCTCCTGGTCATGGGCGCCCGTGGTCACGGCGCTGTCGGGGCGGCCTTGCTCGGCTCGGTGTCGACCTGGCTGCTGCACCACGCGAGCGTCCCGATGGTGGTCGTCCCCTCACCCGGCGACATCGATCTCGGTCCGATCTCCGACAGGGCCGTCCGCGCCGTCGAGGAGCCCGTCGGCGCAGCGGCCGGTCGGTGATCGAGCGTTCGTCGGCCGGGACGCAGCCGGTCGTTCGACGAGCTGCGCCGATCGCTGCGATCATGTCGCTGTGATCGACGTCTTTCTGCTCGACGACCACGAAGTCGTTCGCGCCGGGGTCAAGGCCGCGCTCGAGGCCGAACCCGACCTACGCGTCGTCGGCGAGGCGGGTGATGCGGCCCGTGCGCTCGAGGTCGTCCGCGAGAGCTCGCCTCAGGTGGCGGTCCTCGACGTCCGACTCGGCGACGGCAACGGCATCGACGTCTGTCGCGACATCGTGTCCGAGTTCCCCGACGTCCGCTGCCTCATCCTCACGTCGTTCGACAGCGACCGAGCACTGGTCGACGCCCGCCTCGCCGGTGCCGCCGGCTTCGTCCTCAAGCAGATCCGCGCCACCGAGCTGATCGAGGCGATCCGCCACGTGGCTGACGGACGGCAGTTGCTCGACGACGCCGAGGTGCGGCTGGCGATGCGGCGTCTGAGCGACAGCGAAGAGGGCCAGCTCGACGACCTCACCCCGCAGGAGCGACGGATCTTCGACCTGATCGGCGACGGGAAGACGAATCGTCAGATCGCGAACGAGATGTACCTCGCCGAGAAGACCGTGAAGAACTACGTGTCGAACCTGTTGGCGAAGCTCGGCATGGCGCGACGGACGGAAGCCGCCGCGCTGGCCGCCCGCATCGCCGAGCGGGCGCTGCACGACGAGTGAGGGCGCCGGCCAAGGGGCGAGTGAGGGCGAGTGACGACGTGCTCGGTCAGACGGGCACGCGCCAGGTGAGCCGTGTCCCGTTCGGCTCGTTGGCGGCGACGGCGCAGGTGCCACCGAGTTCGGCCGCACGCCACATCATGTTGGACAGCCCGCCGCGCGTCTTCGGTGTGCCGGTGATCCCCCGGCCGTCGTCGGAGACCGTCAGTTGGAGTTCGTCGTCGAGCCGCCGGATCTCGATGTGCGCGGTCGTCGCACCGGCGTGGCGCGCCACGTTCGACAGCGACTCGGTGACGGTGGCGAGGAGCTGCTCGGCCACGTAGTCGGGAACGTCGTCGAGCGATCCTTCGACCACGAGTTCGGGTGTGAAGCCGAGCACTCGGCTCCGCTCGTCGATCGTCGCCCGGACGTGCGTCGCCAGCGACCGATCGACGTCGAGGTTGCCGAGTCCGAAGATGGCGGCGCGGAGCTCACGGATGGTGTCGTCGAGATCGTCGGTGACGGCCGACAGGCGATCGCGTACGACCGGCGAGTCGACCATCGCCATGACCGCCTGCAGCGACATCCCGGCGGCGAACACCCGCTGGATCACCATGTCGTGGATGTCGCGGGCGATCCGCTCCCGCTCCTCGGCGAGGGCGAGGCTCGATCGTGCCGCCTGACGCTCGGTGACGTCGCGGACCGCAGCGATGGTGAGGTTCTCGCCCGACACGTCGAGCGGGCTGAGGCTCACCTCGACGGGAAAGGTGCCGCCGTCGGCGTGACGGGCGACGAGATCGAGACCGGTGCCCATGGGCCGTCGCGACGGGTCGGTCGAGTACGCCTCGCGGTACCGCACGTGTCGATCGCGGGAGTCCTCGGGGACGAGGTTCTCGATGGACGACCCGACGATCCGCTCGATGGTCGCGCCGAACATCGCGGCGAGCGCGCGGTTGCACGCCTTGACCGAGCCCGCGTGGTCGACGACGAGCACCCCGTCGGGAGCCGACTCGAACACGGCTCGGAACAGTGCTCCGGCGTCTTGTTCGTTCAGGTCGATGATCGGATCGTACGTCGACCGACATCGTGGTCCTCCGACGCCGTGGGTGGCACCTGGCCCGGACCTTCGGCCCTACGCCTCATCTCCCGAGAGGGGAAGGATCGAGAGGGGCACTGGCGTCGTTCGCTCCGGTGCGAATTCCGAGAGACGTGAGAGAGGGGACCGAGCATGTACGAGCGGATCGTCGTGGGGACCGATGGATCGGAACGGGCGCGAGACGCCGTGCGGCGAGCGTGCGAGTTGGCCGAGGCCTTCGAGCTCGACGAAGTCCATGTGGTGAGCGCGACCGAGCCGTTCTCGTGGAAGGAGATCGAGCGGATCCGCCAGGACCTGCCGAGCGAGTTCCGCGACGTCGTCGACGCCGACATCGACGCCGACAACCGCATCGCCGACGCGAAACGCGTGCTCGACGAGTCGGCGATCCGAACCGTTCCGTACGCGTCGACGGCGGACCCGGCCGACGCGATCCTCCGGGTGGCGACCGACATCGACGCCGACCTCATCGTCGTCGGTGCGCGCGGCCTCGGAGCGATCGGGCGATTTCTCCGCGGTTCGGTGTCGACGAAGGTCGCACATCACGCGCCGTGTGACGTCCTGATCGTCGAGCACGACGACGACTGAGGCCGCCCCGGGCCGGCATCTCGATCGCGCGGATCACGCGGACCACGTCATCCGACGCGCCGACGATTCATGCTCCGGCGTCCGTGACCAAGGTCCCTGGTTGCCGTCGGGACGACAACGCATCGTGGAGGTGTGCGAGACGACCAATCCATCGAAGCCGAGGCGATCGAGGACGACTTCGAGTCGTTCGGCAGCGGTCCGGACGGACCGGGTCGCGAGATGATCACCTCGCTCCTGGCCGACGAGGTGGTGTTCGTCGAGCCGACGGCGAGCGTCCACGAGGCCGCCGACGTCCTCCGATCGGCCGACGTCGGCCTCGCTGTGGTCGGCCGTCGGGACCACGTCGCCGGGGTCGTCTCCGAACGCGACATCGTGCGCGCCGTGGCGCTCGGGCGGGACCTCGACACGACGATCGTCGAGGTCATCGAGACCGAGGATCTCCGCTGGTCGACCACGCAGACGTCGATCGACGACGTCGCCGAGGAGATGCTCGAGAACCACCTCCGCCACGTGCTCGTCCGCAACGACGACGGCTCGCTGGCCGGCGTCGCGTCGATGCGCGACCTCCTCGGCGCCTACCTGCCGTAGAGCACCGACCGACCGTCTGCGGTCATCGCGACGGTCACGTCGACGGCACCGACCGTCCGGACCGTGCCGTCGGTGAGGTCGTGCGACGGAGCCACCGGCTGAGCACGTCGTCACTCATCGGGTCGGCGACACTCTGACAGGTCCGGTCGAACGCGGCGACGGCGACGACGAACGGCCCGAACGACGCCCACGTCGATGTACCGATCAGTGCGAGGGTGATGGCGAAGCTGATGACGGCGACGCCGGCCGATGCCGCTCGCCACACCCGGCGCCACGGCGACGCCGAGGACGCCGCGATCTCCGATCGGATCGTGTCCGTGACGGACGACTGTCCGCGGAACTCTCGGAATGCCTGTCCGACGTCGCGATCGTCGAGGAGTTCCCGAGCGAGGTGCGACAGAGCGGCGTCGTGATCGGACGGACCGCCGGATGCGAGGTGCTCGGACACGAGGCTCCGTTACCCGGATCCTCGAGCCGTCCGCACCTCGCTCCGAGAGGCCTTCGCGTCCGACTCAGCGGTAGTGACCGACGAGCTGGTTGAGGTCGGAGGCCATGCGGGCCAGTTCCTCGGCCGACGTGCGGGTCTCGGAGGTCGACTGTCGGGTGTCTTCCGCCGCGCTGGCGACGTCGCCGATCGACCGGGCGATCTCCTGGGTGCCCATCGCAGCTTCCTCGACGGAGCGACCGATCTCGGTCGTCGTGACCGACTGCTCCTCGACCGCTGCAGCGATCGTGGCCGAGATCTCGTTGATCCGCTCGATCGTCTCGCTGATCTGCTCGTTCGCCTCCACCGCGTCGGTCGTGTCCGCCTGGATGCCCTGGATGCGGGCCGAGATCTCCTCGGTCGCCTGGGCGGTCTGGTTGGCGAGTTCCTTGACCTCGTTGGCGACCACGGCGAAGCCCTTGCCCGCCTCACCGGCGCGAGCCGCCTCGATCGTCGCGTTGAGAGCGAGGAGGTTGGTCTGCTCGGCGATCGAGTTGATCACCTTGATCACGTTGCCGATCTCCACCGACGACTCACCGAGCTTGGCGACGGAGTCCGACGTGGTGCGGGCGACCTGGACGGCGTCGCTGGCGACGTTCGAGGCCTCGGTGGCACTCGTCGACACCTCACGGATCGTGGCGTTCATCTCCTCGATCGCCGCGGCGACCGTGCCGACCGACGCCGACACCTCGTCGCCGGTCGCCGACGCACTCGTCGCCTCGGTGCTCGTGCGCTCTGCACTCGTCCCCATCGACGTCGACACCGCGGTCAGTTCCTCGGCCGCACCGGCGAGCTGCTGCGACGACCCCTTCAGCTGCTCGACCATGTCCTTCAGCGAGCTGATCATCGTCGCGAATGCGTCACCGAACTCGCCCGGAATCTGAGCGTCGAGACGCTCCGACGAGATCTCTCCGTCGGCGATCGCCTTGGCCTGATCGCCCACCGTCTGGACCATCCCGGTCATGTCGTTGAACGAGTCGGCCAGTTCGCCGATCTCGTCGCGCCGGTCGATGTCGAGAGGCTCGACGCTCAGGTCGCCGTCGGCGATGGTCCGAGCCTGCGCGGTGACCCTCTTGATGGGTCGCGAGATGCTGCGGATCATGATCCAGCCACCGCCGACGAGCAGCGCCGTCAAGGCGAAGGCTTGGAACCACGCGATCTGGACCTTGTCGTCGAACTTGGCCTGCAGCTTCTCGACCTTCGCCACCTGATTCGGCTCGTAGATGTCGACGATCAGACCGTCGACGACGTCGATCACCGGCAGGAATCCTTCGACGCTCGCCTCGAGTGCCGCACGCTGAGTGGGGTCGGCCAGATCGAACTGACCACTGCCGAGCACCTCGGTGACCGGATCGGTCAGTGCGATCCACTCGGCACTCGTCTGGTCGAACGCAGGCCACCGCTGCTGTTCACCCTCGAGACCACGGGAGATGTCGGTGTACTCGGCCCAGCCGCTGAGCATGCCGTCGCGGTTCTCCTCGTAGGCCGACACGAGGCCGGGAAGATCGGCAGCATCGGCCGTGAGCATCTGTTCGACGGCGAACTGAGCTCGGTACGTGTCGGTCTCGATCTCGAGGAGGAGCGACTTCGCCTTCGAGTCGCGGCTGATGACCTCGGCCATCTCGTCGCCGATCGCATCGATCGAGCTCGCCTGCCACGTCGTGACGCCGAGAAGAGCGACGACGGCGACGGCGACGGCGCCGCCGAGCTTCGTGCCGAGGCTGACCCGCCGCCTCGATGGTGCTGCGGTTGCGGGATCGGTCGATGGGACGCGTGAGTCGGCGTCGGTCGTGAGCATGGTTCCTCGATTCGGTTACGCGGCGGCCGGGTGTCGTGATCCGACGAGGTGGCGGAGGCCTCGACGGGAAGGGTTTGGCAGCCGGCTGTCCATCGGTCATGCGCGCAATGACTTGAGGAATTCGACATGCCTCGGTCGGTCACCCGAGGGGGTGATCGGTCGATCAATCCCCCCGAGAGCCCATGTTCTCAGGATCTGGGGCGCACATGGCACACGCTGGTCATTTGTGGCGATTGTGTGCGTCCGCAACGATCTGGCGGCGTTTGGACACGATCGTGGGAGCCGACGTCGACCCGTCGGTCGGCCGGGTTCACGACCGACTTGAAGTACGATTGATCCACCGCGGGCGTTCGTGCAGCACGTTCTGTGGCGGAACGCATCGACCGGCCGGCCTCGTCCGTGACGATCGAGCGCTCCGAACCCTGTCACACCCGCTCGTCAGAAATGGTCGGCATGACCTCGGCGGTGGTGTGTGAGCGGGTTCGGCGGGTGGCCGACACGTGCGCCACCACCGATCCCGTTCGCACGGCGATCAGCTCCGCGTGCGCGACGTCGCTCGCATCGAGTCATGGGCGACGGCGCGCCGCGCCGAGTGGTCAATGCTCTGAAGGAGCGGCCGGGGTCGTTCCCCGAAGCCGACTTCGCCGACACCACCGGCTGCACACTCAACGCCGCGGCCAAGGAGACCGAACGAGCTCACCCTCCCCGACGGGAACGTCATCCGATCAGCGCGCCCCAAACACAGCGCGGCGTCGCGCCGACCCTGACCGGATCACACTCATCACACCATGACTTGGCTGCCTGCCGCGGCTCGACGAGACGGGCACGCGCGCGCCGACCACCTGTCGGCCGACGCATGCACGCTCAGGCCCGCAGGCCGTCGACTCCGTCGAGTACCTCGGCCGAGTCGTTGTGCGAGTGGGTGAACCCGAGGGCCCGCTCAGCGGCGACGGTCTCCGACGTGCGGAAGGCGACGATGTAGGCCCGTCGCCACGAGTCGGTCGAGCGGTTGCCGCCCGAACCGTGGAGGACGCCTTCACCGTGCACGGTGATGTCGCCTCGGCGGATCGGAACGGGTCGCGGCGCTTCGCCCGGCGCCAGGTCGGTCACGAGTGTGTGGCTCTCCGACCGGTCGCCGTGGAGCGGTCGGTGCGGGCGGACCGGATCGTGGTGGCTGCCGGCCAGGAAGCGCAGGCAGCCGTTGTCGATCGTCGAGTCGTCGACGGCGAGCCAGCAGGTGGCGGTGCGGCGGTCGTCGGTGTCGATCCAGTACGCCTGGTCCTGGTGCCAGCCGAAAACGGCGTCCTCTCGACCCGGCTGCTTCGCCAGGAGCTGATCGAAGTCGATCGCCATGCACGGTCCGCAGAGCTGCTCGGCGATCGACTCGGCTCGGCGCTCGAAGACGTTCCCCCGCCACTCGGGGAAGTACCTCCGAGGCACCATCACGTTGACGATCGCGTACGCCGACGGATCGGTGCCGTACTCGCCCGTCGTCATGTCGTTGAGGTCCTTCCCCGGCACCTCGATCTCACCGCGGCGGAAGCGTTCGTAGACCGCTTCGATCTCGGCGACCTCGTCCTCCGACAACACACCGGGCAGGTGCACGTATCCGTCGCGCTCGAACGCCGACCGGTCCTCGCCGGTCACGACGTATCGGTCACCCTGCCGACGTGCCGATCCCTCCATGTCGTTCGAGGAGTTCACCGCCACAGTCTGTCCGAACCCTGTCCGTGACCGTGCGCTCCCAGCCGTGGGGCCGACGGGATCGACCACCCGATCGACGAGCGGCGGTCAGCTCCCCGACGCCGCAGATCGGCCCAACTCGGCGAACCAGCTGACATCGACGCCGGCCACCGCTCCAACCACCAGCACCGACGGGGTCGGAACCGGCTCGAGGCCGAGCTCGACCAGCGGGCCCCGCCACACCGCCTGCTCACGGGTGGTCCCCCAATTGACCCACGCAGCGGGGGTCGTGGCATCGAGTCCGGCGGCCACGAGTCGAGCGGCGATCTTGGCGGCGCGCCCCGCCCCCATCAGCACCACGATCGTTCCACCGGTGCGGGCGATCGACTCCCAGTCGACCGTGCGCCCGCTCGCCGGGTCCTCGTGACCGGTGACGATGGTGACCGAAAGCGCCTCGTGGCGCAGCGTGACCGGGATCCCCGCGTACGCGGGTGCTGCGATGGCCGATGAGATGCCGGGCACGATCTCGAACGGCACACCGGCGGCCATGAGGGCGGCCGCCTCCTCGCCGCCGCGGGCGAACACGCACGGGTCGCCACCCTTGAGTCGCACCACCGACTGGCCGCGCAGGCCGCGCTCGACGAGCAGGTCGTTGATCTCGTCCTGGGTCATCGTCGGTCGCCGAGGTGCCTTCGCCGCACTGATCCGTTCACATCCGGGAGGGGCGAGATCGAGGAGTTCGGCGCTGACGAGTCGGTCGTGCACGACGACGTCGGCGGACGCCAACACTCGTGCACCCTTCAGCGTGAGGAGCTCGGGGTCACCCGGACCGGCACCGACGAGGTAGACGGTCACGTCGTCCTCCGGAGCTCGGCGAGGCGGGCCTCGACGTCGGCGATCGACACCGGCCGACGCTCGGCCGCCCACCGGGCGAGCTCGTCCCACCGGTCACCCTCGGAGTCGAGGAAGTGGGCGATCTCGTCGCGGAGCACCGCGGCCATGGCCGGACTGCCACCGCCGGTGTCGACGGCGACGCGAACCGACGCTCGCTGGGCCACGGCGGGCAGCGTGACGTCCCCGTCTCCGGCGCCGTCGGACCGCAGGACCTGGGCGCCGACCGACTCGGCCTCGACAGCGACCGCGTCGTTCACATCGGGGACATCGGTGGCGATCACCACGAGATCCGCACCCTGCAGGTCGCCGGGCTCCCACGGTCGAGCGATGACAGCGACCGCCGACGCCTGCGTCTCGCCGGCACCGACCGGATCGATCACGGTGACGTCGGCACCGGCAGCTACGAGGGCGTCGATCTTTCGACGGCCGCCCGCGCCGGCACCCACGACCACGCACCGACGCCCGACGACGTCGAGGACGGCGGGGAGGCCCGGTCTCATCACATCGCTCCCGATCGATCGCCGCGTTCCCGGAGCTCCCGGTGTTCGTGCACGGCGCGGACGATGGCGTTGACCGCACCGGCCGCCACGGGACTCCCACCCCGCTCCCCGACGTTCGTGATGCTGATCGGAGCCAGCGGGCCCGACCACAGTGCGGCCTTGGACTCGGCTGCGCCGACGAACCCGACGGGCAGACCGACCACCGCTGCCGGCTCCACCCGTCCAGCTGCGTGCAGGTCGAGCAGCTCGAGCAGCGCAGTCGGAGCGTTGCCGCACACGAAGACAGCGCCGGTCGGGTGCTCCTCGGCGGCCAGCGCGAACGCCGCAGCCGAACGGGTCGACCCCTCCGGCGCGACGGGGACGCGCGGCAGCAGACACTCGGTCGGGTATCGGGTGATCCCCGCGGCCACCATGGCGGCGTCGACGATGACCGGGGCGTCCGTCGCGAGCGAGTCGAGAAGCGATCGGGTCGCGTGCTCCCCGATCCGGGCGGTCTCGACGAAGGAGAGATCGGCGGTGGCGTGCACCATCCGCTCGACGACCGCGCGGTCGAGCGGCGCCATCCCCGACAGGTCGACTCGCTCGGCGAGGATCCGGTAGCTCTCGACCTCGATCGGATGGACGCCGCTCACGGGATCTCCACCCCGGCGACTGGCTCGGTGATCGTCTCGGTGATGGCGTCGACCGGGCACACCTCGACGCAGGCACCGCACGACGTGCAGCGGGCGTCGATCACGGTGGGCCGCCCGGGTGCGGGCCGCAGCGCGGTCGTGGGGCAGGTGATGAGGCAGTTCCCACACGCCGTGCACCGCTCGTCGACGCGCACGGTGCCGGACGACACGACCCGCGCGACGGACGCAACGGACGCGACCTCGAGAGCGTCAGACGTCGTACCCACGGGGTGTCACCATCCTCCCGTCGCGCAGTTCGGTCATGGACGACCCGACGACCACGATCGAGAACATGTCGACCCGTTCGACATCGAGTTCGCCGAGCGTCGTGACGTGGATCTGCTCCCCCGGCCGAGTCGCGTTGACGACGATCCCGACGGGCGTCGACGCCGGCCGGTGGAGACGGAGGATCTCCGCCGCCCGCTCGAGTTGCGTGGTGCGTCGCTGAGACCGGGGGTTGTAGAACGCGACCGCCATGTCGGCAGCGGCGACGGCCTCGATCCGCCGCTCGATCACCGGCCAAGGTGTCAGGAGATCGGACAGGCTGACGAGCGCGTGGTCGTGCGCGAGTGGCGAGCCCAACAGCGCCGACGCAGCGAGGCTCGCCGTCACCCCGGGGACCACGTGGATCGGCGGGCCGCCGACCTCGGGCGCGACTTCGAAGACCAGCGTCGCCATCGCGAACACGCCGGGGTCGCCCGAGCAGACCAGTGCCACACGCTCCCCCGCCGAGGCTCGTCGGGTGGCCTCGCGGCAGCGATCCGTCTCGGCGCCGATCGGACTCCGGACGATCTCCTGGCGGGCGGAGAACAGTTCGGCGCACTGATCGACGTACACCGAGTACCCGATCACCACGTCGGCCGACCGGATCGCCGCGACCGCCTCGGGCGTGCGGTGACGAGGGTGCCCGGGCCCGAGTCCGACGACCATCACCTCGCCGGCGGGACGCCTCCGACGAGCGATCGCGACCGTGGCGGTCGCACCCTTGCGCTTCTCGACGAGCAGCTCGGCGTCGCGACCGGCGGCGAGCAGTGCCGCGGCCTCGGCGACCGATCCGGTACCGACCTCGGCGCGGACGACCTCGCTCGGGTTCGGCACGGTCACGTCGGCGAGCTCACCGCCGGTGAACGACCGCACCGGCAGTTCGAGAGCGGTCACCACCGGGTCGGCGGCGCGGCGGTCGATCGTCGCCACGGTGGCGATCGACACCTGCGCGAGTCCGTGCTCGCGCAGCACGTCGTCGAGCAGCTCGGCCGCTGCGTCGGCGGGTGCATCGGACGACGCACCGACCCCGACGACCAGAGACGGAGGGTGCAGGACGACCTCGTGCTCGCCCGGTGACCGCTCGCGATCGGTCACGACGATGCGGTGGTCTGCGCCGTCCGGGAATTCGCTCGACGATGCCCGGAGCCCCGCCGGGAGCGGCCATCCGATCTCGTCGTCGACCGCGACCGGGGCCCCGTCGAGGAGCGCTCGGGTCACGCCTGCGACGTCACCCACGGCGGTGATGCGCGGGAGGGTGTCGAGCGCGACCTGCCCGCGGCCGTCGGTCGCGGTCGTGACGACCGGTTCAGCGTCGAGCAGCGTCGCGACATCGACTGCGAGGTCGTTGGCGCCACGATGCCCACCTGCGAGCGGGACCGCGAAGCGACCGGTGTCGTCGACGACGACGACGAGCGGGTCGTCGTGCTTGTCGGACAACAGTGGCCCGACGAGTCGTGTGGCGATGCCGACCGAGCAGACGAGCACGAAGCCGTCGACCTCGTGCCACCGGGTCCGCACCGTGTCGGCGAGGTGACCGTGGTGATGCTCGAACGGCAGCCGGCCTGCGAGCTCGCGGCCGCTCTCGGTGATCGACACCGTCAGCACGTCGAGCGCGTCAGCGATGCGGTCCGCGTCACCCATCAGCGATCCCACGGAGGACGAAGACGGGGTTCTCGGCCTCGAGGCGGAGCTGTCCGGTGGGACCGATGGGCACCGCCCGGTTGACGCCGATCTGCACGAGCTCGCCGGACGGACCGAGGTCGGCCATGGCGGCGGTGGCGGTGTCGAGCGTGGCGAAGGTGGCCACGATGACGCCACCCGGGCGGAGCCGGGCGCGAGCGGTGCGGAACACCTCGATGCCCCCGCCTCCGACGAACACGCGATCCGGATCGGCCAGGTCGGCGAGCGCCTCCGGCGCCGAGCCGTGGACGACGCTGACGGCGACCCGACCAGCGTTCGCACGGATCCGCTCGCAGTCGTCGGCGTCGCGCTCGATGGCGATGACTCTGCATCCGGGAGCGAGGCGGGCCGCCTCGACGGCGACGCTCCCGCTGCCCGCGCCGACGTCCCACAGGGTGGCCGCACCGAACAGGTCGAGCTTGCTGAGCGCCGCGGCGCGCACCTCGGGCTTGGTGATCATGCTCGCCCGGTGCCGATATGCCGACACCGGCCGACCCCAGGCGACGACGGCGTCCTCGGCGAGTGGCCGCTCCTCGCTGGTGAGCACCACGACCGACAGCGGGTCGAACGTGCCGGCGGCCAGCCCTGCGAGGTCGGTGCGCTCGATCGACTCGTCGGCCTCGCCGAGACGGGAACACACGACGGCGTGGCGATGCGTCGCTCCGGCGGCGACCAGTGCGGCACCGACCGCCTCGGGAGGGGTCGCGGCCGACACGAGCACGGCGACCTTCGGCGCGGCCACGATGTGCGGGAGTGCCCGGTCGAGCGATCGACCGTGGACCGACACCACGGCGGCATCGTCCCAGTGGACCCTCGCGCGGGCGAAGGCCATGGCAACCGACGACGGTGCCGGGTGCACCTCGACGGCGTCGCCGAACCGGCCGACGAGCAATCGCTCGATCCCGAAGAACCCGGGGTCGCCGCTGGCGAGCATCGTGACCCGCTGACCCCGATCGCGTCGCTCGTCGATGAGGTCGATGACCTCGTCGAGCGGTCCGAGGAGCTCGACCCGCTCGGCGGTCAGCTGCGACGAACCACCGAGGGCGGTCACGGCGTCGTGCTGGCGGGCTGCGCCGACGAGGACGTCGGCCTCAGCGAGCGCCCGTTCGGCCGCGGCACCGAAGCACCGTCCGCCGTGCAGGCCGACGACGGCGACCGGCGGCGCGATCACGTCACCCACGGCCGATCTCCTCGACGCCGTCGAAGTCGACCATGACCACCTCGACCGTGAGAGCGCCGTCGGTGTGCGCCCGGCACTTCTCGGCGGCGAGTTCGCACAGTCGGGTGAGCGGCGCGTGCTCGCCCTCGGAGAGGCACACCTCGGCGAAGTGACGGGCGGTGTTCGTGGCGGTCGCGGCGGCGACCACCACCTCGTTCGCCCCGACCTCGTCGGCGACACCGGCGAGCAGATCGGTGTCGACCTTGCTGCGATGGAAGTGGGTCATCATGACCCCGGCGGCGAGCTTGGCGATCTTGCCCGCCATGCCGACGAACCGCACCCCGCCGATCCCGGCACCTGCCGCTCGTCGGAGCGCGATGCCCGTGAAGTCGCCGACCTCGACGAACGTGACCGGCGCGAGGTCTGGCCACTCGCGCTGGGCCCAGTCGTCGCTGCGGGATCCGGTCGCGAGGACGACGACCTCGGTTCCCTGGGCCGCGGCGACGTCGATCTGCTGCACGACGCTGGCCCGGTAGCTGGCCGTGGAGAACGGCTTCACGATGCCGGTGGTGCCGAGGATGGAGATGCCGCCCTCGATGCCGAGCCGTGAGTTCGAGGTCTTCTCGGCCATCCGCTCACCACCCGGCACCGAGACGGTGCACACGACGGGACGGGGCGTGACCTCGGCGATCGCCGCCTCGATCATGCGGACCGGCACGGGGTTGATCGCCGGGCCGCCGACGTCGAGCCCGAGGCCGGGTTTGGTGACCAGACCGACGCCGTCGCCGCGGCGAAGGGCGACCGGTTCGGCGGCATCGTCATCGGCCCAGTCGACGTGTGCGGTGACGTGGGCACCGTCGGTGCAGTCGGGATCGTCGCCTGCGTCCTTCACGATGGCGACCCGATACGGAACCGAGGGATCGACGTCGGCCGTCGGGAACGACACCCGATCGCCACCCGGCAGGCCGACCTCGACCACGTCGGGCGCTGCGCCGGTGACCAGCCACGTGGCGGCCGCCTTGGCCGCGGCCGACGCACACGTGCCGGTGGTCCAACCCGTCCGCAGACCCGTCGCCCCTGCGACGTCGGGAGACAGCTCCGGTTCCGAGGTCGACACGGCGGCGCTCAGTGTGTCCTGCCCGCTGACTCGGAACGGCTCCGGGCGCTCGCCCGACCGGTCGTCGACCCGTCGTCGGACCGCAGCCGATACGAGGTGGTGTACGCCGGTGAATACAGGTGGCTCCGCGCCGCGACCGGTTCGTCGGCGAGCACGTCCCCCACGAGGACGAGGACGGTCATCGTGGCGCCGGTCGAGCGGATGGCCTCTGCCAGGTCGCCGACGGTGGTTCGCACGATCTGCTGATCGGGCCACGTGGCTCGCACGAGGACCACCGCCGGCGTATCCGATGTGTAGCCCGTCCCCTCGACGAGCAGCTCGGCCTGGAGCTCGTCGGGCCGCGCCCCCGAGAGGAACACCGCCATGGTCGTGCCGTGCGGAGCGAACGACTTCACGTCCTCGTTCGGCCGCATCGACGCCGAGGTGCGTCCGGCGAGACGGGTGTAGACCAGCGACTGCCCACGCTGGGGGATCGTGAGCTCGCGCCGGAGCTCCGCCGCTGCGCCGGCCACCGACGTCACGCCGGGGACGACCTCGAAGGCTCGTCCGGCGTCGTGGCACCAGTCGATCTGTTCCTGAATGGCGCCGTACACACTCGGGTCGCCGGAGTGGAGCCGGACGATCGTCGCCGTCGGGTTCGCCTCGAAGACCACCAGCACGTCCTCGAGGGTCATCGTGGCCGAATCGTGGAACTCGGCGTCGCTGCGGCAGTGCCGGAGCATCGTCTCGGGAACCAGCGACGAGGCCCAGATCACGATGTCGGCCGCCGCCAGCCGCTCGGCGCCGCGCAGGGTCACGAGGTCGTCGGCGCCGGGACCGGCGCCCACGAACGAGATCATCCCGGTCATCGGTCGGCCGCCTCCCGCTCGACGTCCTCCGCGCGGGCGCTCCCGTTCGGACCGACGCCGGGACCCGCGCCGGTGGGCGCGGGTGAGATCACCGCGCTCAGGTACGACGACGGCCGGTCGCGCAACTCGGCGACCGGCCCGACGCGCTCGCCCGGCATGCCGATGAGTTCGCCGAGGACGGCTCCGTCGAGTCGACCGGCGGACTCGAGCTCGTCGGCGAGCGACGCGACCCGACCGCCGGCCTTGTAGAGCACGACGGATCGATCGGGGCGGGCCAGCTCGGCCGCGACATCGTCGGCCGCCGCGCTGGCCGGGACGAGCACGAGCGACTGCTGCTCGTCGGCGAGCATCGCCGGGCCCTCCATGGCCAACGCCTGGAAGGCGGTGATCCCCGCGACGGTGGCCACCTCGGTCTCGGGGCGCCGGGCCACGACACCGGACACGACCGACGACACCGTCGAGTAGAGATTGGGGTCACCGAGCGTGATGAAGGCGACCTCCTCACCCGATCCGAGGTGCTCGACGATGCGCTCGCACACCTCGGCGAGCGCGGCGGCGCGAGCGTCGTGATCGGGAGCCATGACGAACACCATCCGCTCGACCACCACGTCGGGTGCGGCATCTCGCACGATGGCCTCGGCCCGACCGACGGCGTCGACCGACGTGCAGGGCGCGACGACCCGATCGGCGCGGCGCAACGCGTCGAGGGCACGGACCGTGACGAGGTCGCTCGGACCGGGGCCGACGCCCACACCCACGAGGCGGCCGGGGACCGGCGGGTCGGCGGGCCCCGAGCGCTCGGCGCCGGCGAGGCGCTGCTCGATCGACTCGCGGATCAGCTCGGCCTCGGACACACCGGTGCGCTCGGCAAGGGCGCTCAGCCGTCGTTTGAGCGTGTCGGGGAGGTAGACCGACGTCTTGCGCACGCCGGGACCCTAGCCCGAACATAGGGCACGACGTAGGGCAGACTCCGGCGGGCGCGGATCAGCCGCCGCTCGCAGAGCCGCGCGACTCGCAGATGGCCACGAACCGGGTGGCCGACTCGGGCCTCGTGGCGAGGTGCTGGTGCAGATACGTGGCCAACAACGTGGGCGAGGCATGGCCCTCGGGACGGGAGCCGAAACGGGACCGGAGATGCAGCGCCCTGCCTGCGGGGTCCGCGGTCGAGTAATGGAACTCGTGGCCGCGCACCTCGTCGCCGTCCGCCAGCAGTGGGTTGTCGCCGACCGCCGTGGCGTGGCGGTACCCGAGCGTGAGGCGGTCGGTCATCGAGGCGTCGACGGGGAGCGCTCCGGCCATCGCCCGCCCGTCGAGCGACCGCGCGAGCCACAGCAGACCACCGCACTCGGCCCACGTGACGAGCCCCGCCCGCACGCGCGTGCCGACCTCGGCGAGCAACCGTTCGTTGTCGGCGAGTCGGGCCGCGTGGACCTCGGGGAACCCTCCTCCGATCACGAGCCCGGCGACGTGGTCGGGCAACGCCTCGTCGACGAGCGGGTCGAACGCGACGAGCTCCGCGCCGGCGGCTGTGAGCGCCTCGACGTTGTCCCGATAGAGGAACGTGAACGCGGGGCCGCCGGCCACCGCGATCCGCACCGGCGGAGTCGTGGCGTCGTCCGCCGTCGGCGGTACCGCCTCCGGCAGATCGCCGACCAGGGTCTCGGTCGCAGCATCGGCAACGGCGCGGAGCCGGACGAGATCGCACCCGGCCGCGATCCGCCGACCGAGAACGTCGAGCGACGCCGACACCTCGGCGGGTCGCTCCTCGACCGGCACGAGTCCGAGGTGTCGGTCGCGCCATTCGAGGGCTCCGTCGCGGTCGATCGACCCGAGCACATCGACCCCGATCGGTTCCAACGCCTCGGCGAGCAACGTCCGATGACGCGGTCCCGCGACCCGATTCAGGATCACGCCGGCGAACCGGAGGCGGAGGTCGTGGTCGCGGAACCCGCGCACGAGGGCCGCCACCGACGCCGACATCGCAGATCCGTCGACCACGAGGACGACCGGCGCGTCGAGCATGGCCGCGACGTCGGCGGTGCTCGATGGCGTCCCGTCGACGGCCCCGTCGAACAGGCCCATCACCCCTTCGACGATCAGCAACTCGGCACCCGCCCCGGCGCGTGCGGCGAGCGGGCCGATCGCCTCGGGACCCGACAACCAGGGATCGAGGTTGCGGGGCGCTCGTCCGGTGGCGACCGAGTGATACCCGGGGTCGAGGAAGTCGGGACCGACCTTGGCGGACGCGACCCGCACACCGGCGGCGCGGTAGGCGGCCATCAGTCCCGTGGCGACGGTCGTCTTGCCGACTCCGGAGTGCGTGCCGGCGATCACGAGTCGCGGCCCCAGGCCGGGCATCAGGACCCGCTCCGAGGCGATCCGTCGCTCATGTCCCGAGCCCGCTCATCGGTTCCGACGCTGGCACACGCGGTCGCCCGGTGGGAAACGGGGCAGGGCTCGCCGACCGCAGGACCTCCGGATACCGTGCGCGTGGTGAGACCCGGCGCCGTCCCCGTGCTCGCAGCGCACGAGTCTCGCCTCGCCCTGGCCGCCGCTCCGACCGCCGAACTCGGCTCCGGACGTGTGATCGATGCTCATTGAGCGCACCGTCTCGCTGACCATCCGCTCGAGCGCCACGCTCACGCGACCGCCCCGCGGGCCGGTCACCGCCGCTCAGGGCCTGCTCCTCGTCGGTCACGGGTCGAAGTGCGCCATGAGCGCCGATCAGATGCATGCCATCGGCGACCACGTGCAGGAGGCGTTCCCCGATGTCATCGTCGAGGTGGGCTTCCTCGAGATGACCGATCCACCGGCTGGTGTCGTCCTCGACGCGATGGTCGAGCGCGGCTGTGAGCAGATCGTCGTGTTGCCGCTGATGCTGCTCGGCGCGAGCCATGCGAAGAGTGACGTCCCCGCGATCGTGGTCGAGTCCCGGCTGCGGCATCCCGGCGTGGAGATCGCGTTCGGTTCGCCGCTCGGGGTCGTCCCGGAGATGGTCGAGATCGCAGCCGACAACCTGAACGCGGTGGGAGCGGCGGGGCTGCCGCTCGTCGTGATCGCGCGCGGAACGTCCGACCCCGACGCGAACGGCGAGGCGTCGAAGGCGGGCCGAACGCTGGCCGAGTGGGTCGGGAGCGAGTTCCTCCAGATGGGGTTCACCGGCATGACCTGGCCGCTCACACCCGACGCCCTCGACGTCGTCCACCGGCTCGGCCACGGCCGCGTCGCGCTGTTCTTCTGGTTCCTCTGCAACGGCAAGCTGATCGAGCGCGCCCGTGAGCAGATCTCCGACTTCACCGAACGGACGGGCGTCGAGGTCGTCGACGCCGGGTACTTCGGGCCCGACCCGAAGCTGGCCACCGTGATCGAGCGCCGCTACCGCGAGGCGCTCGAGGGCACCCCCACCGTCAACTGCGACACGTGTGTCTATCGCTCGCCGTTTCCCGGCATGGAGGACAAGGCGGGTCAGCCGATCGGGGTCGGCCACTCACACCTCGCGGCCGAGCACCGTCATCGCCACGACGACGGTCATCACCATCACCACCACGACCACCGCTGATCGCGACGAGGTCAGCTTCGTGCCCTCGGCAGTGCGGACCCGGTGGCACCACGGTCACGCTTCGATCGTGTGCCTCGGGCCGTCGACCAGCGAGCGACCAACGGCCCCAGCTCGTGAGCACAGAGATGCCGCAGTACGGCGTCGGCGCACCAGCTTCTGGGCTTCGCTGGCGACGAGGACCGACGAGGCGAGAGCGACGCACAGCAGCCAGTCGACGGGCGACAGCGGGACGGTGGAGAACGCGTCGTTCAACACCGCGAGGTGGACCACGGCCACCTGTGCGAGCAGAGCGAACCCCACGCTCGCGACGAGGAGACGGTTGCGCAGGAGTCCGGCGGCCGCACTGGTCGTCACGCTCCGCGCATTGAACGCATTGACGACCTGGGCCAGGACGACGGTCGTGAACGCCATCGTCCGACCGTGGTCGAGGTCGCCCGACCCGCCCAGGATCCCGTCGTCGAGACCGAGGTCGAGCGCGACGAGGCTCGCGACCGCCGTCACCACGCCGACCAGCGCGATCGTCGACCACATCGGAGGATCGATGACCGGCTCGTCAGGTGGCCGCGGCGGCTGGTCCATGACGTCGTCGACCGGCGGATCGACCCCCAGCGCGAGGGCGGGCGCGGAGTCGGTGATGAGATTGACCCACAGGATCTGAGTGGCGAGCAGCGGCAGCGCCGCGCCGTCGCCGGCCGCATCGAGCCCGAGCGGCACGGCCGCGATCACTCCGACGATCATCAGCAGGACCTCACCGGCGTTCGTGGCGAGCAAATAGCGGAGGAACTTGCGGATGTTCTCGTAGATCTGGCGGCCCTCCCGGACCGCGTCGACGATCGTGCCGAAGTCGTCGTCGGTGAGGATCATGTCCGACGCGTCACGAGCGACGTCGGTCCCGCTC
>JBCDAK010000074.1:0-21453 GCA_039185545.1 Actinomycetota bacterium | reverse complement strand
CGGGTGGCGAGGCCCGCCAGGGCGGCCGCTCCGATCGCCAGGACGACGACCGACAGGGCAACGACCGACAGAAGTACGACCGCCAGAACCGCGACAACCGTGACCAGCGTGGTGACGGCAAGGGTGGCCAGGGCGGTCAGGGTCGCAACAACGGCGGCAACAACAACGACGACCGCGGCGAGGGCGGCAACTCGAAGCGTCGTCGCCGGCGCCGCAAGAACCGCGGAAACCGCGACGACGGACCGCAGGGCGAGGACATCGAGCTGCTCGACGAGGACGAGCAGCCGCAGTCGAACGAGCCGATCGACGTCGAGGGCTACCTCGACATGCGCGACGAGGGCTACGGCTTCCTCCGCATCAACGGCTATCTGCCGTCGAAGAAGGATGCGTACGTGCCGGTCAAGCTCGCCCGGCAGTTCGGATTGCGCAAGGGCGACAAGCTCGCGGGCAAGATGCGCCCGGCGAGCCGTAACGAGAAGAACTCGGCACTCCTCGAGGTGTACTCGGTCAACGACGGCCCGCCCGACGCGGCGAAGAAGCGGCCGAAGTTCGAGGACCTCACCGCCCTGTTCCCCGACGAGAAGCTGGCGCTCGAGGATCCGTCCGATCCCACCAACATGACGGCGCGGATCATCGACCTCGTGTCGCCGATCGGCAAGGGTCAGCGCGGCCTGATCGTGTCGCCGCCCAAGGCGGGCAAGACCACGGTGATGAAGACGATCACGAAGATGATCGAGCAGAACAACCCCGAGGTCGAGACCATCGTGTTGCTCATCGACGAGCGGCCCGAAGAGGTCACCGACATGAAGCGCAACGTGCACGGCGAGGTCGTCGCGTCCACGTTCGACCGGCCGAGCGACGAGCACACCCAGGTCGCCGAGATGGCCATCGCCAAGGCGAAGCGCCGGGTCGAGGCGGGCAAGGACGTCGTGGTCGTCCTCGACGGCATCACGCGCCTCAGCCGGGCGTACAACCTCGCAGCACCGGCGAGTGGCCGCATCCTGTCGGGTGGTATCGACGCCGGAGCGCTGTACCCGCCGAAGAGGTTCTTCGGTGCGGCGCGCAACTGTGAGGAGGGCGGCTCGCTCACCATCCTCGCCACCGCGCTCGTCGACACGAACAGCCGCATGGACGAAGCGATCTTCGAGGAGTTCAAGGGCACCGGCAACATGGAGCTGCGCCTCGACCGCAAGGTGGCCGAGCGCCGGATCTATCCGGCGATCGACGTCGACGCCTCGTCGACCCGTCACGAGGAGTTGCTGTTCGATCGTCGTCAGCTGCAGATGGTGTGGAAGCTGCGCCGGGTTCTGTCCGGCCTGGCCGCCGACGGCAACGCGGCACCCGGTCTCGAGCTGCTCATCGACCGGCTCAAGACGTTCCGCACCAACGCCGAGTTCCTCAGCGAGATCGCCAAGCAGCCCGGCATGTGAGTCGCCTGACGTGCCCGTCACGTCACGCGACATGCTCCCGATTGTCGACTTGTGAGGTCGGGATTCTGCGGTATCGTGCGGCCCCATGAGCGACCAGTGGGGTTTCGAGACCAAGCAGATCCACGTCGGCGGCGAGCCCGACCCGACGACCGGGGCCCGGGCGGTGCCGATCTACCAGACGACGTCGTTCGAGTTCCGCGACGCCGACCACGCCGCCAACCTGTTCGCGCTCGGCGAGGTCGGCAACATCTACACGCGCATCATGAACCCGACCCAGGGCGCGCTCGAGGCGCGGGTGAACGCGCTCGAGGGCGGGTGCATCACGGCGATCGGGCTCCCCGGTGCGCTGGCGGTGTCCTCGGGTCAGGCGGCGTCCACGCTCGCCGTCATGAACGTCGCCGAGTCGGGCGACAACATCGTGGCCTCGCCGTCGCTCTACGGCGGCAGCTACAACCTCCTCCACTACACGCTCCCGAAGATGGGCGTCGACGTCACGTTCGTCGACGACCCGCACGACCCCGAGCAGTGGAAGGCCGCCTCGAACGCGCGGACGAAGGCGTTCTACGGCGAGACCCTGCCGAACCCGAAGAACGACGTGCTCGACATCGCCGGCGTCAGCGCGGCGGCACACGAGGTCGGTGTCCCGCTCATCGTCGACAACACGGTCGCGACGCCGTACCTCGTTCGTCCGCTCGAGCACGGCGCCGACGTCGTGGTGCACTCGCTGACGAAGTTCATGGGCGGCCACGGCACGTCGATCGGCGGGATCATCGTCGACGGCGGCACCTTCGACTACGGCGATGCCGCACGCTTCCCCAACTTCAACGAGCCCGACCCGAGCTACCACGGTCTCGCCTACTGGCCGGCGCTCGGCCACGGCTCGTACATCCTGAAGGCGCGCGTTCAGCTGCTCCGCGACGTCGGGGCCGCGGTGTCGCCGTTCAACGCGTTCATGTTCCTGCAGGGCCTCGAGACGCTGTCGCTTCGTATGGAGCGGCACTGGTCGAACGCGCAGGCGGTCGGTGAGTTCCTCGACGCCCACGATCAGGTGCTGTCGGTCAACTACGCAGGTCTGGGCTCGTCGCCGTGGCACGAGCGGATGAAGCAGCTCGGGGAGGGCAAGGGCTACGGCTCGGTGCTGGCGTTCGAGATCGCCGGCGGCCACGAGGCGGGCAAGAAGTTCGTCGAGGGCCTCGAGCTCCACAGTCACGTCGCGAACATCGGCGACGCTCGCAGCCTCGTGATCCATCCGGCGTCGACCACGCACAGCCAGCTGACCCCCGAGGAGCAGGCGGCGAGCGACGTCACACCGGGCCTGATCCGCCTGTCGGTCGGCCTCGAGTCGGTCGACGACATCCTCGCCGACCTGGTGAACGGCTTCGCCGCCGCTGCCGGCTGATCGGTCACGCCTGGGGTCAGACCCCAGACGTGACGTGATCAGTCGTCGCGCTGGTCGCGGAGGAAGTCTTCGAAGTCGCGTGCGAGATCCTCGGCCGACGGGATCGCCGCCTCGGTCCGGCGGTCGAACTCGGCTTCGAGCATCCGTACGTACATCTTGATCTGTTCGTCACCGTCGACGATCTCGTCGTGGACCTCACGCCATGAGGCGATCTGCTCGGTCAGATCGAAGTCTGCGGGCACGCCGAGCACGTGGCTGAGGTGGCGCGCCAGTGCCGCGGTGGCCTGTGGGTGTTCTGCGTTGAGGAGGTAGTGCGGGATCCCGACGCGGAGTGAGATCGCCGGCATCGAGCGCGCCTCGACGGCCGTCTGGAGCACGCCGGCGATGCCCGTGACGCCTTCGTACGAGGGCGCGACGAGACCGAGTGCCCGCGCGAGGTCGACCGACGCAGTGCTGCCCGTGACCGGCGGGGTCCGCGTGTGCGGGAGCGCCTCGGCCGCAGCGCCGACGGTGACCACGGCTTCGCATCCAAACGACTCGGACACGGCGAGGATCGTGTCGACGTAGGTGGTCCAGTGGAGGTGCGGTTCGACGCCGATGAGCGCCACGAGGTCGCGCTGTTCGTCGGCCGTGCGCTGCACGATGAATTCGTTCGCCGGCCAGTCGAGTTGTCGCACGTCGTCGTCGATGCGGACCATCGGGCGCTGCTGGGTGAAGTCGTAGAACGGGTCGGGATCGATCTCGCCGACGACGACCGACGAGTCGGACGCCACGAAGGTCTCGGCCGCCTGTGTCGCGGCGCCGCCGGCGTCGAACCACCCCTCGAGCCCGACGATCATGACGGGACGGTCGAGGTCGCCGATCCCTTCGGTCGACAGCGTGAGTACGTCGGCGACGTCCATCCCGCGAGTCTGCCGGACGAACGGACAAACGGTGTCGGACACCGATCGTCGAGCGGCGCCCCCCGGTCGACGCCGTCACGTGTTCGTCAGCGCGCGACGACCATGCGGGTCGAGTCCCACGTGGCGGTCATCGCGGGTGCGGCGGTCTGGCCGCCATCGACGACGAGCGTCTGGCCCGTGATCCAGCTCCCTGCGTCGGAGAAGAAGAACAGCGCCGCTTCCGCGATGTCGTACGGAGTCGACCCGCGTCCGAGAAGGGGGACCCGGTCGAGACGGTCTCGGATGGCGTCGACGTTGTCGGCGTCGCCCGTCGCGACGTGCGCGGTCATCCCGGTCGGGATCGATCCCGGGGCGATGGCGTTCGCCCGGATGCGATGCTCCTGCAATTCGGCGGCGGCCGACCGGGCGAAGCCGATCACGGCCGCCTTCGCCATGGCGTACGCGTGAGGGCCGAGGCCTCCCTGCACTCCGGCGACCGACGACGTCATGGCGATCGATCCGCCGTTGCCGGCGTCGATCATCGTGCGTGCGGCGTGTTTGGTGGTGACGAACACGCCGCGCACCAGCACGGCGATCGTGGTGTCGAAGTCGTCCATCGGGGTCTCGGCGAGCGGGCCGACCGTGCCGACGATGCCGGCGTTGGCGAACGCGGCGTCCATGCGGCCGAACGACTCGACGCCGAGGTCGAACGCCGCCGCCACCTGCGCTTCGTCGCGGACGTCGCACGGCGCGAACACCGCAGCGTCGCCCAAATTGTCGGCCACGGCGCGACCGCGGTCCTCGCCGTAGTCGGCCACGACGACCGACCCTCCCTCGTCGACGAGGAGTCGTGCGGTGGCTTCGCCGATCCCGCTCGCCGCTCCGGTGATGACCGCGACCTTGCCGTCGAACCGACCTGCCATGGCGGCGAACCTAGGGGTCGCCGTGTCGGGCGGTCGGGTCGGAGCCGCCACCCGCCGGCCGCGGCGCCACGGGCGGCTGTGTCAACCCGCCTGATCGGCGGCGAGCAACTCCTGCCACGTCATCGTGCTGCCCCGGTCGTTCTCCCACCGAGGAGGAGGCGGGAGGGTGCCGCGCCGCACATCGATCTCGAACTTCGCCCGCCAGCCGAGTCGGCGGAGCACCGAGCCGAGGTACGCGCCCACGATCGAGAGCTTGCCGAGCGGTCCCGTCGGGGCGCCGGCGGCGACCTCGAGGAGCGACCAGTACCGGCGGCGAAGATTCCACTCGAGCTTGAGTCGACCGGACACCGACGGGTCGTAGAAGTCCTGCTGCGAACGCGCCGACGGCGCCCGGTCGTACGTGGACGACGAACCCTGGTGGCGGCGGAGGAACGACATCGCGCCCGGGACCTCGATCACGTTCCCCTGCAGCACGATGTCGGCCATCATCGGCAGGTCGGAACCGAAGTAGCCGCCCAGACGACGCGTGCCGCGCATCAGCTCGGCCCGCATCACACCGAACACGATCACGTTCGCCGTCGAGCCGTCGCGGAGGAGGGCGTCGAACACCTGGCGACCGCGCGCAGCCGTGCTCGTCGACCAGTCGGGCATGTCGACGATCTCCTCGAACGAGTAGAGGATGCGCGAGTGCTCGTCGATGAACGCCGTCTCGGGGTAGGCGAGGACGGCGTCGGGATCGGCGCGCAGCGCGTCGATGCACCGCTCGAAGAACTCGGGCGCACAGGGATCGTCGACCGCACACCACTTGAAGAACTCGCTTCGGCACTCGTCGAACGCCTGGTTGAAGTTGGCCGCAGCTCCGAGGTTCTGTTCCTGGCGGATGACCCGGATGCGATCGTCTCGTGCCGCGTAGTCGGCGATGATCTCGGGCGTGCGATCGGTCGACGCATTGTCGAGGATCACGACCTCGAAGTCGGTGTACGTCTGAGCGAGAACGCTGTCGAGGGTCTCGACGATGAACTCCTCCCCGTTGTAGACCGGCATGCCGATGCACAGCGACGGGGCGGCGTCGCGTTCGAGCTCCTGGTTCATCTCTTCTTCTCCTGGCAATTCGTGGGGCGCGGGTGCGCGAGTCGGGCGGACGGCTCGCTCAGTCGAGCGGTGTGATGACCGGTTCGAGCGAACGCGAGCGGAGGTCGGCCGCGATCTCGTCGGTGTAGATCGGGTTCATCACGATCACCTCGTCGGGCTGCAGGTCGACGAGGTCGTCGGGCCCGATGACCTTGTGGCCGGTTCCGCCGAGGTACGTGCCGTGCTTGCGCGGGTTGATGTCGACCGCTGCGGCGATCTCGTCGCCGACACCGAGTGTGGTGAGGAACGCCACCGCCTTCGAGCCGCCGCCCCACAGCACGGTCGTGCGGCCCGCCGCGTGGGACTCCTGGAGGCGTCGACGCCACTCGGCGACGCGGCGCGGCGCCTCGTCGGCGAAGAACCGCACCTCGTCGGTCACTGCGGCGAGGTCGGCTTCGGCCGGCAGGGACGGTTCGGTCGGCGCGTCGGTCGGCGTGGCGGCGACGATGAGGTACTGGTCGTCGTAGTCGGTCCAGAGGTCGGTCACCTCGAACCGGTTGTTGCGGAACAACCAGGCCAGCGAGCCGTGACTGAAGTACGAGCAGTGCTCGTAGTACACGTCCCAGAACGCGATGTCGCCGAAGACGTAGCGGGCGTTCGGGATCTGGAAGCACACCTGCACGTCGGTGCGGTCACCGATGGCGTCACGCAGTGCTGCCACGAATCGGCCGGTGTCGATGATGTGCTCGAGGGTCATCTTGCAGACGATGAAGTCGGCCGACCGATCGCTGTACTTCTCGGAGTAGAAGTCGGCGACGAACTCGATCTCGGTGTCGGGCTGGATCGGGACGTTGCCCTGGTGGAAGGCCGGGTCGAACCCGAGCCCGCGGTTGTCGCCGAGCTCGCACAGCAGGACCAGGAACTCGCCGTCACCGCACCCGATCTCGATGACGTCGCGTCCGCGCACGTCGAAGCGATCGATCATGTCCTGGGCCAGGCGAGCGTGGAAGCGGTTGAAGGTCGACGAGAACCCCTGGGTCGACTCGTACTGACCGGAGTACTCGGTGAGTTCGGTCTGGAACGCCGCGTTGTAGGTGTGTCCGCAGTTGAGGCAGTGGCGGATCCGGACGTCGCCGGTCGCCACCGACAGCGCCGCATCGGGGCTGTCGAGCAGCAGGACGCTGTTGGTCGGTACACCGTCGACGGAGTACGCGAGCTGCGTCTCGGTCGATCCACAGGTGGGGCAGACGGGGTTCCCCCCGCCGACGTCGGACGTCTCGGTCTCGGTGGCGGTCATGACACTCCTTCTCCTGCGGCGGCGGGTTCCAGCACTCGAGGGTCGGGGACGGGAACGATGAACCGTCCCCCGGCGGCCTCGAAGTCGGAGTTCTGCCGGACGATCTCGTCGGCGAAGTTCCAGGCGAGGATCACCACGTGGTCGGGCCGATCCTCGGCGAGACGTGACGGCGCCACGATGGGCAGGCGACTGCCCGGCATGTACTTGCCCTGCTTGAACTCGTTGAGGTCGCAGACGTACTCGAGCTGGTCCGTCCCGAGCCCACAGAACGAGAGCATCGTGGTCGCCTTCGCCGCCGCGGCGTACCCGACGACTCGCTTGCCGTCGGCGTGGAGGTCGTCGAGCAGCTGGCGCAGTTCGGTCCGCAGCCCGCGGACGCGATCGGCGAAGCGGCGGTATCCCTCCGGCGAGTCGAACCCGCGGCGACGCTCCTCGACGAGCAGGTCGGAGACGCGGTCGGACACCTCGCCGTCCCGGCGAATGAACAGTCGGACCGAGCCGCCGTGGATGTCGATGCGGGCGACGTCGACGAGGCGGAGACCGTGGCGTTCGAAGAGCGACACGAGGGCCGTGATCGAGAAATAGCAGAGGTGCTGGTGGTAGATCGTGTCGAACTCGACGTGGTCGACCAGGTCGAGCACGTACGGGCACTCGATCACCGCGAGCCCGTCGTCGGCGAGCAGCTCGGCCATGCCGGCGACGAAGCCGTTGAGGTCGGCCACGTGGGCGAGGACGTTGTTGCCGAGGAAGACCGAGGCCTCACCGTGTTCGGCACGGACCGTCTTGGCGAGCTCGTGTCCGAAGAAGTCGTGCAGCGTCGGCACGCCCGCCTCGATCGCTGCGCGGACCGGAGCCCCCGCCGGGTCGATGCCGAGCACCGGAACGCCCGCCTCGGCGAAGTTCTTGAGCATGCACCCGTCGTTCGACGCCGCCTCGACGACGAGATCGTCGGCGCCGAGCTCCTCGCTCGCGATGATGTCGCGGGCACTGGAGCCGAAGTGCTCCCGCAGCCGGGGCGACACCGACGAGAAGTACGGATACTGGTCGTGGAAGAGCACCTCCGGCTCCACCGTCTCGAGGATCTGCGCCAGCGCACACTCTCGGCACACGACGAGCGTGAGTGGCACCATCGGCTCCTGCTCGTCGAGCTGTTCGGTGGTGAGGAGGCTGTCGGCCAGAGGTGTCGTCCCGAGGTCGAGGACGGTTTCGAGGTCGGTCGATCCACACGAGCGGCAGCGCGCGATCACGTCGAAGATGCTCACGACGCCACCTCCGCAGCGGCCTCGGTCCAGCACAGCGACGAGTCGAGTCGGCCCGAGTCGATCAGTCCGCGGATGTGGTCGATGCGACGGTAGGTGGGACCCTCGAACTCTTCGAGGGTCACGCCGATCCGCTGGTAGGCCTCGTAGAGCTCCTTCGCTCCCCGTTCCGCGGTCCACTCGGGGCGGAACGTCGGGAGGCGATCGAGGATCTTGTCGCAGTTGACGCGGTAGTCGCGCGTGTCGGCGCTGGCGCCCTCGGCGAAGGAGACCGTGCTGTCGGGCACGACGCTGGCCACGATCTCGGCGAGGTCCCGGATCTGGTAGTTCTCGCTGGTCCGACCCACGTTGAACGCCTCGTCGTGCACGACCTCGCGGGGGACGTCGAGCGTCGAGACGAAGGCAGCGGACATGTCGCGGACGTGGACGACGGGACGCCAGGGGCTCCCGTCGCTCTTCAACATGACGGCGCCGGTGCACGACGCCCAGGCCGTGAGGTTGTTGATCACCAGATCGAACCGGAGACGCGGGGAGAAACCGTACGCGGTCCCGCTGCGAAGGTAGGTGGGGCTGAAGTCGTCGTCGGCGAGCTCGTGCAGCCCGGCCTCGGCGTCGACCTTCGACCGTCCGTAGGGCGTCTGCGGATTGAACGCCGACTCCTCGGTGAGCCACGAGTCGACACCGGCGCCGTAGTTGCTGCACGAGGACGAGAAGACGAATCGCGAGACGCCGGCGGCTTTCGCCGTGGCGGCCAGCGACACCGTCGCCTCTCGGTTGACCCGATCGGTCAGGTCGGGGTCGAGGTCGCCGAGCGGGTCGTTCGAGAGCCCGGCGAGGTGGAGGACGGCCTCGACACCTGCGAGATCGTCGACGGTGACGTCGCGGATGTCGCGTCGGAGCGTCGTGATCCCCTCTTCGCTCGGCGCCGGCCCGAACGTGGAGTGCCGGTAGAGGTCGGTGTCGATGCCCAGCACCTCGTGGCCGGCGTCGATGAGGGCGGGGGCGAGGACGGTGCCGACGTAGCCGCGGTGTCCCGTGAGTGCGACCTTCATGTCAGGCCACCTCCTGTCGTTCGGGGGCCCACTCCTCGTGGGCCCAGGGGGCTGATCCGGAATCCCAGAGGTTCTCCAGGATCGTCTTCTCGCGCAGGGTGTCCATGCACTGCCAGAACCCTTCGTGGCGGTAGGCCATGAGCTGTCCCGCCGCCGCGAGGCGCTCCATCGGGGCGTGCTCGAACATCACGTGGTCGCCGTCGATGAAGTCGACCACCTCGGGCTCCATCACGAAGAAGGCGCCGTTGATCCATCCCTCGCCGATCTGGGGCTTCTCCGAGAACTCGGCCACCTGGTCGCCGTCGAACAGGAGGTGGCCGTAGCGGGCGGGCGGCCGGACCGCCGTGAGCGTCACCAGCTTGCCGTGCGCGCGGTGGAAGTCGAGCAGGGCGTCGAGGTCGACGTCGGAGACGCCGTCACCCCAGGTCATCATGAAGGTGTCGTCGCCGAGGTGGGGAACGAGACGACTGAGCCGTCCGCCGGTCATCGTCTCGAGGCCGGTGTCGATCAGGTCGACCCGCCAGTCGTGGGCGGGCCCGGGACGACTCTCGATCTCGCCGGTGCCGAGGTCGACCGACAGGTCGCCGCGCAGCGAGACGGCGTCGATCATGTGTCGCTTGATGACCTCGCCCTTGTAGCCGAGAGCGATCGCGAACGATCGATGCCCGTAGTGCGCGTAGTGCGCCATGATGTGTTCGAGGATCGGGCGGCCGCCGATCTCCACCATGGGCTTGGGCCGGACCTGCGTCTCCTCCGCCAGTCGCGTCCCCTTGCCGCCCGCAAGAATGCCGACGTTCATGCGAGTTTCCTCCGTGTGTGCTCGCCGAGAGGTCACCCGACGTGACCTCGATTCACGCCGAGCAGTGTTGCACCGAGTCGGGCCCGTGAACACGGAGAAAGGTGATCAAGCACAACTCTTAACAGATCTCCCCCGAAATCTCGCTTCTCCGCGGTGGGTCAGCCACCATGCGCGTCCGTCGGGCCGGAACCCTGAGCCCGAGCGTTAGGTTCCGGAGGCGATGGGCTCCTCGTCGACACCGGTGCCACCCCGACCGCGCGTCGCCTTCGCGATGGAACAGAGCGCAGGTCACGTCACGAACTACGCGAACCTTCGCCGAGCGGTCGACGCCGACGGGCGGCTCGACCCGCGCTGGATCGAGGTCGGCTACGAGCGCGAGGGCGGCTGGATCGAGAGGGTCTCCGACGCGGTCCGCATCGTCCCGGGGTACGTGCGCGGAGTCTCCCGTGCCGGAGTCGAGATGCGACGTGGGCTCGGGGCGGGTGAGAGCGACGCGATCTTCACCAACTCCGCCGTCTCGCCGTTCTTCGTCCGTCGCTTTCGGGCGACCCCCACCCTGCTCGAGTGCGACGCCACGCCGAAGCTGATCGACGCGATGCCCGAGTACACGCCGACGCCCGACCCCGAACCGGTGGCGCGTGTGAAGTACCGCCTGTGGAAGCGGGTGTACGACAGCGTCGCCTGTGTGCAGGCGTGGTCGCGGTGGGCGGCGCAGTCGGTGATCGACGACTACGGAGCCGACCCCGACAAGATCGTCGTGAATCCACCCGGGATCGATCTCGAGCGGTGGACGCCGGTCGACCGCACGCCGCCGGCGCCGGGCTCACCGATCCGGGTCCTCTTCGTGGGCGGTGACTTCGCTCGGAAAGGCGGTGACGATCTGATCGCCTGGAAGGCGTCGAGTGCCCGAGACGACATCGAGCTCGACGTCGTGACCCGCGAGCCGGTCGACGACCGCCCGGGGGTGCGAGTGCACCGCGACATGCACCCCAACACGCCCGAGCTGCTCGCGCTGTACCGAGACGCCCACGTCTTCGTGCTCCCGAGTCGCGGCGAGTGCTTCGGCATCGCGGCGATCGAGGCCATGGCCACCGGACTCCCGGTCGTCCAGTCGACGGTCGGAGGGTCGGCCGACATCGTCGACGACGGAACCAGCGGGTCGCTCGTCCCGCCATCCGATCCGGCGGCGCTCGGCGCGGCCGTCGAGGCGATCGTCGACGATCCGACACGGTGGGGGTCGATGAGCACCCGCGGGCGGCAGCTGGCGGAGGAGCGGTTCGACGTACGGTCCAACGCTGCGACGACCATCGATCGGCTCAGCTCTCTCGCCGGTCGCTGACCCCGACGCCGCTCGGGCGGTGGTCAGCCGTCGGAGGACGACCGTCGTCGCAGCGTGACCGCCGCCGGGAGAGCCACCAGCGTCGTGAGCCAGCTCAGCGCGATGATCGAGGCGAGCAGCACGCCCACGATCACGTACGGCGTGAGCGACGACAGCAGCAGCGGGGAGAACCCGATGGCGATCACGGCAGCGTTGCGGGTGAGGGCGCGAGCCGGCTCGTCACCGAACTCCCGCACCGCGACCCGCGCGTCGCCGTGACGTTCCCGGAGTGCTCGGAACCTCTGAACGAAGTGGATGGCGAAGTCGACGCCGATCCCGAGGACCATCGTCGACAGCACTGCGACCGGCATGTCGATGTCGCGTCCCAGGAGGCCGAGACCGGCGTAGACGATCGCCACCGTCCACAGGACGGGTGCGAGTGCGAGGAGCGCCCACCGGACCGAGCGGAACAGCAGCGTCAGCAGGATCAGGATGATCAGCAGCGTCACGGCGAACCCGGCGATCATCCCCGAGACCATCTCGTCCTGCCAGACGAGGTTGAGGTGGCTCTCGCCCGCCCACCGCACGTCGATCGACGACGGGAGCGTGTCGATCAGCGGGTCGGCGCGATCGAGGACGTCCTGCATCGCGGTGTTGTCGCCGCTGCGGAGTTGGATCCTGACGTTGGCGCGATCGAGATCGTCGGTGAGCAGTGACGACGCGACCGGCGAGGCGACGAGTGCGTCGGCGAGTGCGTCGCCGGTGGCGGTCGGACCGGCAGCGACCGCGTCGGTCGAGAGGAGGTCGGTGTACGTGACGACGGCGCCGACGACCTCGAGCGTCTCGATCTCGGCGGCGAGTTCGTCGACCGCGGCGACGACGTCGGCCTCGAGCAGAGCGTCGCGGCGGGTCTCGTCGACGAGAAGGTTCGCGGTGAACGTGCCGGGCAGGGCGTCGCCGAGCCGTTCGGTGGCGGTCCGGATCTCGTGGCCCGACCGGAACCAGTTGACCGGGTTGTCGTTGACCTGGAGCGACGTGAGAACCGGCACCGCGGCGATGACCGCGACCCCGGCCGTGGCGAGCACGACGCCAGGCCGGCGGGCGCCGGCCGCCGGGAGCGCTGCGACGACGCGTGCGAACCGGCTCTCGCGTTGATCGCCGTCGGCGTCGTCGGGCGCCACGCGGCTCGCGACGGCGCGGTCGACGGCGCGGTCCGGAGCGCGGACGAGCATCGCCGGGAGGAGGGTGAGGGTGCCGGCCCAGGCGATGGCGACGCCGATGGCCACGAAGACGCCGAACACGCGGACCGGTGGGATGGGTGTGAGGGCGAGCGCGGCGAAGCCGGTCGCCGTGGTGGCCGTCGTGGACCCGATCGGTCCGACGAGTTCGGCGTACACAGCACGGATCGTCGCCCGTCGGTCGAGCCCCGGTCGGTGACTGTCGAAGAACTCGCTGATGACGTGGATGGCGTCGAGGATCGCGATCGGCATCAGGAAGATCGGGATCATCGAGCTCATGATGTGGAGCGTGTTGCCGGTGCCGATGAGGAGGCCCATCGTCGTGATCACCGCGACGAGGGCGAGCAGCATCGCGGGCACGACGAGCACGAGGCGGCGGAAGAACACGAGCATGAGAGCGAAGATCGCCAGCCCGGCGAGGGGTGCGAACACCGCCATCTGGATGAACATCTGATCGCCGAACGCCTCTTGGGCGAGTGGGAGGCCTGCGACGTGACGCTCGAGGTCGGCGAGGGCCGGTTCGGCGTCGAGGAGGCGGTTCACCTCGTCGGTGACGGGTTGAGCGTCGGACTTCGAGTCGAGCGGGATGAAGACGGCGAGGGCGTCGCGGTCCGCCGACACGACGTTGCCGGCGAGGATGGGATCGGACTCGATCCGGTCGAGCAGGGCCGTGGCGTCGGCGGCGACCGCGTCGAAGGTGCCGCCATCGGGTGAGGCTCCGATCGCCGTCCGCACCGACACCAGGAGCTCGGAGTCCACGCCGTCGACCCCGACGAGGTCGGCGTGCACCCGGGCCACCGCAGCGATCTGATCGCCGGTGACGTCGCCTCTGTCGGTGAAGACGCCGGCGACGATCGTTTCGGCGCCGCCGAACGTGGCGCGCAGGTCGTCGTTGACGACGCGCGCCGGATCGTCGGCCGAGAGCATGTTCTCGGGATCGGTGTCGATCTCGACACGCACCATGAGTGCGCCGAGCACGACCGTGATGAGGGCGACGGCGACGAGGACGCGCCCCGGCCGCCGGAGTGAGGTGTCGACCACCCGCATCGACCACGACCGAGAACGCGCGTCGTGCTCGGGGTCGGGATCGGGTGCGCCGGTGATCTCGGGGGCGTCGTTCGTGATCGTGCTCATCGGATGGTGGCTCCTCGGGTCGCCGCGGTCGGTTGGTGCGGCGAGACGGTCGGGACGGCGCAGCGGCCGTCCATCCTGATACCCCCGGGGGTATCTGTCAAGTACCCCCGGGGGTATCAGCGGTGGAGCTATGGTGTCCGTCGTGCGCTTCCCCGACGAGATCAGCGACGACGTCCGGACACGCCTGCGGCGGCTCGAAGGGCAGGTGCGCGGTGTTCAGCGCCTGGTCGACGAGGGCGCGGACTGCGCCGACATCGTCACGCAGCTCGCCGCGTGCAAGGGGGCGCTCGATCGAATCTCCTATCGGCTCTTCGCCGCCGGGATGCGGTACTGCGCGACCGATCCCGACACCGACATGAGCGCCGATGAGCTCGAGCGACTCTTCATCAAGCTCTCCTGACGGGTCCGATCGCGCCCGCTCGGAGCCGCCCGGCCGAATCCACGACTCGTTCTCGTCACGAGCGCATTGGGAGACTCGACGCATGACCGACGTCCGAGATCTCGCTGACACGGCCGACCCTCCTGCGGACGACGCCGTGAGCCTCGACGGATTCAATCCGTTCGACCCGGCGATCCAGCAGTGCCCGCATGCGTACTACGCCAAGATGCGCGAGGGCGCCTCGGTGTTCCACGTCCCGGGGACCGACATCTACATGGTCACGCGCCATGACCTCGTCGTGCCGATCCTCCGGGACACGACGACGTTCTCGTCGGGATTCTCGACCGCGGGCATGATGCCCGATGCCGAGCTCATGGCGAAGATGAAGGCGATCATCGCCGAGGGGTGGCCACCGGTGCCGACGATGCTCACCATCGACCCCCCGTACCACACGCGCTTCCGGGGCACGGTCGCCACGTACTTCACGCCGAAGACCATGGCGACGCTGCGCGAGCCGATCGCCGCCATCGTCGATCGCCTGATCGACGACCTGCCGCCCGACGGCGAGGAGTTCGACGTCGTCACCGCACTCAACGTCCCGGTGCCCATCGAGGCGATCGCCCACGTCCTCAACGTGCCGGCGTCGAAGCTCGACGACTTCAAGCGGTGGAGTGACGACTTCATCGCGCCGATCGGATCGAACCCGACCGACGAGCGCCGCCTCGAGGCGTTGCGCGGCACGGTCGAGTTCCAGCACTACTTCGCCGACCAGCTCGAGCGCCGCCGGTCCGAGCCGATCGGCGACCTCATGAGCGATCTCGTGGCGGCGCGAATCGTCGCCGACGAGGGGCATTCCGACATCGACGGTGAGAACGACAAGGGCGAGCCCACTCGTCCGCTCACCATGGCCGAGATGCTCTCGATCGTGTCGCAGCTCCTGGTGGCCGGCAACGAGACGACCACCAAGGCGTTGACCGAGGGTTTCCGCCTGCTGGCCGAGAACCCCGACGTGTGGGCGAAGCTGCGCGCCGATCCCGAGGGGTACGCGCCCAACGTCACCGAGGAGGTCCTGCGTTTGTCGACACCCACGCAGGGCATGTTCCGGATCGTCCAGGAGGACACCGAGATCGACGGCGTCCCGGTGCCGAAGGGGGCCCGCCTCGTGGTGATGTACGCAGCGGCGAACCGCGACCCCGAGGTGTTCGACGAGCCCGACGACTTCGACCCCGACCGAGACGGGCTCATGAAGAAGCACCTGGCGTTCGGCAAGGGCATCCACTTCTGCCTGGGTGCGCCGCTCAGCCGACTCGAGATGAACGTCGTGTTCGAGCGGTTGGGCCAACGCCTCGCCGAGGTGAACGTCACCGACCGCAACGAGTTCCAGTACTTTCCCAGCTTCATGCTGCGCGGCCTCACCCACCTCTGGGCGACGGTGCAGCGAGCCTGACCCGACGGACGGTGCCCGGCGCCGTCCGTCACCGTGTGGAAGCGAGGGGAGAGACATGACGATCGAACGCGTGGGTGTGGTGGGCTGCGGCCAGATGGGCGCGGGCATCGCCGAGGTGTGCGCGCGGGCTGGCCTCGACGTGATGGTGCAGGAGATCGACGCCGCGGCGGCCGAGCGTGGACGCGATCGGCTGACCAAGTCGTTCGACAAGGCCGTCGCGCGCTCGAAGATGACCGAGGACGAGCGCGACGCGACGGTGTCGCGGCTGTCCTACACGACCGACCTCGGTGACTTCGCCGATCGCCAGCTCGTGATCGAGGCGGTGATCGAGGACGAAGACCTCAAGACCGATGTGTTCTCGAAGCTCGACAAGGTCGTGACCGACGATGACGCGATCCTGGCGAGCAACACGAGCTCGATCCCGATCATGAAGCTGGGCGTCGCGACGCAACGGCCCGAGCAGGTGATCGGCATCCACTTCTTCAATCCCGTTCCGGTGCTCAAGCTCGTCGAGTTGGTCACGAGCCTGATGTCGTCGAACGAGACCATCAACCGGTCGACCGACTTCGCCGGCGATCTCCTCGGGAAGATCGTGATCCGCTCCCAGGACCGTGCCGGCTTCGTGGTGAACGCCCTGCTGATCCCGTACATCCTCTCCGCGATCCGGATGATGGAGTCCGGGTTCGCCACGGCGGAGGACATCGACAACGGCATGGTCGAGGGGTGCAACCACCCGATGGGACCACTCGCCCTCGCCGATCTCATCGGGCTCGACACCACCCAGGCGGTCGCCGAGTCGATGTACGAAGAGTTCAAGGAGCCGCTCTACGCGTCGCCGGCGATGCTGTCGCGCATGGTCGAGGCCGGACTGCTCGGCCGCAAGGCCGGTCGCGGCTTCTACGACTACGCGAAGGGCTGACGGGAGGGCGCGCATGGCCGGTGAACGGGTACTCGTGGCGAAGGTCGGCCTCGACGGACACGACCGCGGTGTCAAGGTCGTGGCGCGCATCCTCCGCGACTCCGGGTTCGAGGTGATCTACACCGGACTGTTCCAGACGCCCGAGACGGTCGCGGCCGCCGCGGTCGACGAAGACGTCGACGCGATCGGTCTCTCGATGCTGTCGGCTGCGCACATGACGCTGGCGCCGGCGGTGGTCGACGCGGTCCGAGCGAGGGGGATCGAGATCCCCGTCATCGTCGGCGGAATCGTGCCCGAGCAGGACGTCGAGGCGCTGACCGCTGCGGGGGTGGCCAAGATCGTCACGCCCGGAGCCACGGCCGACGAGGTCGCGCAGGCGGTGCGCGACGCGATCGACGAGAACCAGAACGCCGCCTGATCTGGCCCGGGGTCTCGCGCCGCAGGTCGTGCTGACCTAGGTGGCGACGTCGATGTGGCGGGCGACGAGGTTCTCGAGTTGCTCCTGCTGACCCGAGCGCCGGGTCGGTTCGGATCCGGCGGCCATCACCTGATCGCGCAGTGCGCCGAGCGTGACGTCACCGTTCAGGATCGACTGCGACTCGGGCGATTCCCACCCCGCGTAGCGCTCGGTCCGTGCCCCGTCGAGTTCGCCCATCATCGACTCGGCGACGACGAGTGATTTGGCCATCGTGTCCATTCCGCCGATGTGGGCGACGAACATGTCGTTGCGATCGATCGACTGACGTCGGAGCTTGGAGTCGAACATCAGCCCGCCGGTCGTGAAGCCGCCGCCGCGGAGGATCTCGAGCATGCCGAGCGACATCTGCTCGACCGAGACCGGGAACCGATCGACGTCCCAGCCGAGGCGGTCGTCGCCGGCGTTCGCATCGATCGACCCGAAGATCCCGTTGGCGACGGCGAGCGCGACCTCGTGGTGGAAGTCGAGTCCGGCGAGCGTCGCGTGATTGACCTCGATGTTGACCTTCACGTCGTCGACGAGGTCGTACTTCTCGAGGAAGCCGTAGACGTTGCCGACGTCGCGGTCGTACTGGTGCTTGGTCGGCTCGAAGGGCTTCGGCTCGATCAGGATCGTGCCGTCGAAGCCGATGGCGTGCTTGTGCTCGACGACCATGCTCAGGAAGCGACCGAGTTGGTCGAGCTCGCGGCCCATGTCGGTGTTGAGGAGCGTTTCGTATCCCTCGCGACCGCCCCACAGCACGTAGTTCGCTCCGCCGAGCCGATGCGTCGCCTCCATGCAGTGTGCGACCTTGGCCGCGGCGTACCGGAAGAGCTCGGGATCGGGGTTGGTGGCGGCGCCGGCCTGGAACCGCGGATGGGAGAACATGTTCGCCGTCCCCCACAGGAGCTTCACTCCGGTGCGGTCCATCCACCCGGCGGCGTGGTCGACCATGGCGTCGAGGTTCTTCGCCGACTCGGCGAACGTCGCGCCCTCGGGCGAGATGTCGACGTCGTGGAACGAGAAGAACGGGATCGTCAGCTTCTCGAAGAACTCGAACGCGGCGTCCATCTTCATCCGCGCCGCCTCCATCGGGTCGAGCGCGGGGTTCTGGTTGGGATGCCACGGTCGGTCGAGGGTGCCGGCGCCGAAGATGTCGAACCCGTCCCACGCGAAGCTGTGCCAGTACGCGGCGCCGAACCGCAGCTGGTCGCGCATCGTGCGACCGGCGACGACACGATCGGCGTCGTACCAGCGGAAGGTGAACGGATCGGTCGAGTCGGGTCCGGCGTACCGGATCGACTCGACGTCGGGAAAGAACGGTTGGCTCACCTGCCGGAACGTAGTGCGCTCCAAATCACGTGTGCACGAAAAGGTGTGACGCCGCCCGCATCGCCCGCCTGCACGGTGGCGACGTCAGATCGACGCGAGTTGATCGATGAGCTCGGGGAGCTGCGCGCGCAGGCGTTCCTCGACCGGACCGAGGTCGAGCATCATCGCCTGCGACGACGCGACGTAGGTCGTGATGAACAACTCGCCGTTCGACCAGTGGACCTCGCAGGTGGGCAGTCCGCCGACGAACGAGGCGGATGCACAGGATCGGGAGAAGGATCCGCCCGCGAAGTCGTCGCCCTCGTCGACGAATCCCTCGACGGCGATCTCGGCACCCTCGCTGTAGAACGCCTCGATGTAGGCAGTCACGTCGTCAGGTGCCGGGAGGACGGCGATCCCGACCGCCGGGTCGGCGTCGCGAGCGAACGCGTCGCAGGCGACGTACTCGCCGTTCGGGTCGTCGACGTAGACGGCCGTGAAGTCGCCCTCGAGCGCCGACGCCGCCTCGGGGTCGTCGATCTCGGCGAAGAGCGTGCGGAGCAGCCCGCGCCCGCCCGCGAACGGGCAGTCGACGTCGACGACGGCCTCGCCGGTGGCAGCCGACCTTGCGAGTTGCGAGTCGAGCGCCGCCGCCGCCGCCGCGGTGTCGATGGCGTCGCCGTCGCCCGAACCTCCGCACGCCACAGCGACGGAGGCCACGATCGCGGCCCCCACGAGGCGTCGGGACAGGGAGTGAGAGTGTCCGCCGAGCACGGTCGCCATGTTACTCTACGCAGCGATAGAACACTCTGCGTGATGTGAGGGTCACCGCACTCGACGCGCGAGCGGGCCGTCACTCGAGGCGTTGGATCACGAGCGGGAGCATCAGGCGCCAGCGCTCCTCGACCAGCCGGAGGTCGAGGTCGAGCGCGCCGTCGCCGCGAATCCAGAGGCCGACGAGCGCTCTCGGCTCCTCGTCGTCGACGCGGTCCTCCTCCGGGAGGTTCCCCCGATCGACCCAGTCGACCGAGCACAGATCGTCGACATCGGCGTCGTGGTCGATGCACACGCGGACGAACTCGCCGCCGCGGTAGACGTCGGAGAGGAAGCTCGACACCTCACCGGATCGCGACCCCGAGACGACCGCATCGAGCGCGCCGCCGAACTCTTCATGGGCGTCACGCTCGCCGGGTGACCGGGCGAGCCGGAGACCCAACGCGCCGCCGGGCGCGGTGATCTCGCACTCGATCACGGGGACCGCTCCGTCGGTCCGCTCGACGACCACCACCTCGGCTCGGGAGGATCCGTCGAGCGCTGCCCGCGTGACCGACTCGTCGACGAGTTCGACCGAGTTGTCGACGAGTTCTTCGAACTCCTCGATCGGGCAGGCGTCGAGTGCGCCGCCCGCCGGATTCGTTCCGGCGAGCCGGTCGAGCGTCTCGAGGACCGGCGCCGACTCGAGGTCGGGAACGCCGTCGTCGAGGCACCCGGTGAGCGTCAGGACACCGACGAGCGCGAGTCCGATCGTGCGACACCGGCCGAGATGGAGTGCGCGACGCCTACTCGGCATCGCGTAGGTCTTCCTTCCATGCTCGGAATCGGCCGTGGCGCTCGCCGCTCGGCCCGACGCCGTCGGCCGACCCGTCGGGGAACAGCCGCAGCGTGTACTCCGCTCCCGTCGTGTCGTGGCAGACCCAGTAGCGGGCGTCGCCTCCTCTCGCCGGGCCGGCCCGCCAGAGGATCCAGGGTCCGATCCGCCGCTTGTACTCGGCCACCGGCCGTTCGGGGAGATCGTCGCCGAGCGCCAGCAGCGACTCGGGCGCCTCGACCCACGCCGTGGCGGGCACGTTCCGATCGCGGATCGGCGTCTCGGGCAGATCGGACGTGTGGACCGGGGTGTCGTCGAGAGGTCGCTCGTCGTATCTCACGTCGGCGCCGTCCGCTCGCTCGTCGGTACTCCGTGGCCGGGATCGCAACTCACCAGCCGCGCTCGATCCACTCCTCGAGGTGTGGTCGTTCGGTCCCGATCGTCGTGTCGTCACCGTGCCCGGGGAGCACGATCGTGTCGTCACCGAACGTGAACAGCTTGTCGGTGATCGAGTGGATGATCGTGTCGAAGTCACCGTCGTCGAAGTGTGTCGCCCCCGGGCCTCCCGGGAACAGGGTGTCGCCGGTGAACAGCAGCGGTGTCCCGTCGAGCCGGAACGAGATCGAACCGGGCGTGTGGCCCGGGTTGTGGATCGCGTGCAGCCGGAGGTGTCCGAACTCGACGACCTCGGTGTCGTCGAGGAACACGTCGTAGCCGACCTCGTCGAGCTTCGGTGCGTCGAGTTTCGTCACCGCGACCTCGTAGCCGGCTTCGCGCATCGCCGGGACCGCCTGGATGTGATCCCAGTGACCGTGGGTCTCGAGCACTCGGGTCACGCCGAGGGTCCGGCACAGGTCGAGGAGCATCTCGTGTTCGTTCGCAGCGTCGATCAGGACGGCGTCGCCCGACCGTCGGCATCGGACGACGAAGACGTTGTTGTCGACCGGGCCGACGACCACCTTGTGGACCTCGACGTCGGCGTCCGACCAGTGCAGGGTGTTCGCAGGCGCGCCCATGTGCCGAGTGTGGCACCGTCAGGTGGCGTCGTCGTACCAGACCGGCCCGGTGTGGTGCCGCTTCGACCGGTACATGGCCACGTCCGCGGCGTGGAGCAGGCGGTCCGGCTCGGTGGTCGAACGATGCGCGAGACCGATCGAGACGTCGATCGGGATGCGGAGCTCGCCGTGCTCCACCGGCCGACGGAGGACCTCGTCGAGGGTGACGGCCGCCCGCGTCGACCGCTCGCGCGGGCCCGGCACGATCACGGCGAACTCGTCGCCGCCGAGTCGGAGCGGTACGAGCGGACCGTCACCGCGGGCCGGGACCCGCACGCCGCGCAGCCGGTTCGCCACCTCGGTCAGGACCGCATCGCCGGTGGCGTGTCCGTGTGTGTCGTTGATCGCCTTGAATCGATCGAGGTCGACGAGCACGAGACCGGCGTCGGACTCGTCGGTGTCGAGCCAGTCCATCAGCACCCGTCGGTTCGCGAGGCCGGTCAGCGGATCGTGGTCCGCCCGATGGCGTTCGAGCGCGGCGGCACCTTCGGCGGCG
>JBCDAK010000073.1:0-21576 GCA_039185545.1 Actinomycetota bacterium | reverse complement strand
GGCCGCGCCCCGGTCGTCTACCTCTGGGTCGACGACGTCGATGCGACCCGAAGTGCGTGGATCGAGCACGACCCCAGCGAGATCGTGAGAGGTGGCGTTCATCGCACCTTCCGGCTGCACGATCCAGCCGGCAACGAGCTCGCCGTCCACGATTCACACGTGACCGGCGTCGTCTGATCGGCTGTCAGAACACGTGTTCGCCGGTCGGCCGCGAGCGGTAGCCTGACCTCATGGCCGACACCGCCACCGAGTCTGCCGAGACCACCGACGAACGAGCGGACGCCCGCCCGCCCGCGGGCGTCGACGCCGACCTCTCGTTGCTCGGCGGCGACGTGCCGTCGGCCGACTACGGCGCAGCCCCCGACCCCGACGACCAGGTGTTCCGGGTCGTCTCCGACTTCGCGCCCGCCGGCGACCAGCCCAAGGCGATCGAGCAGCTCGCTGGCGGCATCGAGAACGACGAACGGTTCCAGACGCTCCTCGGCATCACCGGTTCGGGCAAGTCGGCGACCATCGCGTGGACCATCGAGAAGACGCAGAAGCCCACGCTGATCCTCGCCCCCAACAAGTCGCTCGCCGCCCAGCTCGCCCAGGAGATGCGCGAGTTCTTCCCCAACAACCGGGTCGAGTACTTCGTCAGCTACTACGACTACTACCAACCCGAGGCGTACATCCCGTCGTCCGACACCTACATCGAGAAGGACTCGTCGATCAACGACGAGAACGACCGCCTCCTCCACTCGGCCACGGCCGCGCTCCTCACCCGGCGCGACACCATCGTCGTCGCCTCGGTGTCGTGCATCTACGGCATGGGCAACCCCGACGAGTACCGAGGTCACCTGCTCGACCTCAACGTCGGCATCGACTACGACATGCGGTCGATCCTCCGCCGACTGGTCGACATGCAGTACGACCGCAACGACATGACCCTCGGCCGGGGCAACTTCCGAGTTCGCGGCGACACCATCGAGATCCACCCGGCATACGAGGAGAACGTGCTCCGGGTCGAGATGTTCGGCGACACCATCGACCGCATCACCACCATCGATCCGCTCACCGGTGAGAACCTCGGCGAGCTCAAGCGGGCCTACGTGTTCCCCGCCACCCACTACGCCACGTCGGCCGAACGCCTGGCGGTGGCCATGGGCAAGATCGAGCACGAGCTCCAGGTCCGCCTGAAGGAGTTCGAGGAGGAGGGCAAGCTCCTCGAGGCGCAGCGCCTCCGCATGCGCACCCAGTACGACCTCGAGATGATGAGCGAGGTCGGCTACTGCAACGGCATCGAGAACTACTCGATGCACATGGACGGCCGCGAGTACGGCGAGCCACCGTTCACCCTGCTCGACTACTTCCCCGACGACTACCTCCTCGTCATCGACGAGAGCCACGTCGCCGTCCCCCAGCTCAACGGCCAGTTCGCCGGCGACCGTTCCCGCAAGGACATCCTCGTCGAGCACGGGTTCCGCCTCCCCTCGGCGCGAGACAACCGCCCGCTCACGTTCGAAGAGGTCCTCGAACGCATCAACCAGTGCGTCTTCCTCTCGGCCACTCCGAGCGAGTACGAGATGCGTGTCTCGTCCAACGTCGTCGAGCAGATCGTCCGCCCGACCGGCCTGGTCGACCCCGAAGTGATCGTGAAGCCCACCAAGGGCCAGATCGACGACCTCATGGAGATGGTCAACGATCGCATCTCCCGCGGCGACCGGGTCTTGGTGACCACGCTCACCAAGAAGATGGCCGAGGACCTCACCGACTACCTCCTCGAGCAGGGTCTGCGGGTCCGCTACCTGCACTCCAACATCGACACGATCCAGCGCATCGAGATCCTGCGAGCGCTCCGTCTCGGCGAGTTCGACGTCCTCGTCGGCATCAACCTTCTCCGCGAGGGTCTCGACCTCCCCGAGGTCTCGCTCGTGTCGATCCTCGACGCCGACAAAGAGGGCTTCCTGCGCTCCGAGACGTCGCTCATCCAGATGATCGGCCGCGCCGCCCGAAACGTCGACGGCCAGGTGGTGATGTACGCCGACAAGATGACCCCGTCGATGACGGCCGCCATCAGCGAGACCCAGCGTCGCCGCCAGCTCCAGCTCGCCCACAACGAAGAGCACGGCATCGACCCGCAGACCATCCGCAAGGCGGTCGGTGACATCCTCTCGCTCATCCGGCCCGACGAGTCGACCGCGCCGGTTCCGGGCAAGGACCGCCGCCGCCAGCGCGAGCGCGACAAGGTCACGCGCGACCTCACGTCGTTGCCGCAGCAGGAGATCCAGCGCCTCATCCAGACCCTCGAGGCAGAGATGCACGAGGCCTCCGCCGAGCTCAAGTTCGAGTACGCGGCTCGGCTCCGCGACGAGATCAACGATCTCCGTCGCGAGATGCGCGACGCCGGCTGACCTGCGACCGGCACCGGTCGCCGCGATCCATCGCGGAGTGTGATCGCTGTCGTCTCAAGCCGGGTGCGTCAGACGCCGATTCCGCCGTGTGGCCCCTTCAGTCGCGCGCAACGTCGTAGAACGCGTGGTCGTTCGCGCGCTCGAGGCGGCGGGCGACCGTGACGAGCCGATCCACCCGCGCTCGGGGATCGTCCTGCTCCGTATCGGCCTGATCGCGACGATCGCCCTGACGTCGTTCGTCGAGCCCCTGGAGCAGCGAGCCGCGCTGCTCGCGACCTGTGCCACGGTGGTGCTCCTCCAGCCGGTCATCGCTCACTGGGCGGGAACCCGCCGTCGGGCGTGGCAGGCGTTCCTCCTCACCGATCTGCTCGCCGCCACGGCGATCGCGGCCGGTGAGCCGGCGCTCCACATGCAATACGTCGTCCTCACGATCGCGCTGACCTCGGCGTCGGCCGCCTGGTACCGAGCCCGAGGCTTCCTCCTCTTCGTCGCACTCTCGGTCGTCGGCGCCGTGCTGGTGACACTCGAGTCCGGTCCGGACGAGGCCTTCCGGGTCGGCGTCGCCATCGCGGTCGCCTCCTCGTCGGTCGGTCTCGCCGTCCTGCAGATGCGTCTGGCCGCAGAACAGTCGCGACGCGACGTCGGGTTGTCGCTCGAAGCCGCCGGCGGCGTTGCCTACACCGGGTGGGTCGACGACGAGTACGTCACGTTCAGCCACGGCGCGGAACGCCTGCTGGGCATCACGCCCGACGAACACGGCCGCGTCAACTTCAAAGAACTCCTGCACCCGGATGACGTCGACGAGTTCTGGCTGCCCGAGGAGGAGTGCGTCCCGGGTCGCACCCTCGAACGTGCCGGCCGGTTCCGGACGTCGTCCGGAGACTGGCGGTGGCTACGCGGCGTGGTCCAGGTCTCCGAGCGCCGAGGTGGTCGACACCTCCGGGGCCTGATGTACGACCTCACCCAAGAGAAGACCCGCCTGCTCAAGGCACGGTTGGAGGCCACGACCGACTCTCTCACGGGCTTGTCCAATCGACGTGCCCTCCTCCGTCTCCTCGACGAGGAGGTGGTCGTCGGTCGCCACCTCGTCCTCTTCGACCTCAACACGTTCAAGCGGGTGAACGACACACTCGGACACCACGCCGGCGACGAGCTCCTCCGCATCGTCGCCGACCGCATCGGCGCCTGCATTCGCGAGCAGGACCTGCTCGTCCGATTGGGCGGCGACGAGTTCGCGCTGGTGATCAGTGGGTTCCGCGACACGCCGTCGGCGCGCAGCCTCGTCGACCGGATCCTGCGATCGATCACCGAGCCGATGACCCTCAACGGGGTCCAGGTGAGCGTGTCGTCGTCCGCCGGCATCGTCCGCGAAACGGCCGAGCTGTCGGGATCGACCGAGATGCTCCGTCGGGCCGACCTCGCGATGTACGAAGCGAAGCGCTCGTCCGGGCGTCTGTCGGTGTTCCGCTCCGAGCTCGAGACCGATCACGTTCGCAAGGCGGCTCTCGTCGCTGATCTTCCGCGAGCGATCGAGCGCAACGACCTGCAGCTGTTCTTCCAGCCGACGCTGGCGGCGGACGGATCCGGAGTCGTGGGAGCCGAGGGCCTGGCCCGGTGGGATCACCCCGACTTCGGGATGCTGACCCCCAGCGACTTCCTCGACGTCGTGTTGGTGTCGTCGCAGGCGGGGGCGTTCACGCAGTCGATGGTCCGCCGTGCTCTGGCGGTCGCCAAGCGCCTCGCTGACGGCGGCCGGCCACAACAGATCGCCGTCAACGTGCCGGTGACGACTCTCGAGGACTCGAGCTTCCACACGTGGTTCACCGAATTCTGTGCGATCACGCAGGTCGATCCGGGCCTGATCGTGTTCGAGCTCCCCGAGAGCGAGCTCCGAGACGGCCCCGACACGCAGGCAGCGATCTCACGGTTTGCCGCCGCCGGTGTCACCATGTCGATCGACGACTTCGGGAGCGGCCAGACCGCGCTCGACCGGCTCCACTGGTATGACGTCCGCCGCCTGAAGCTCGACAGTCGTCTGGTGGAGCGGGCCGAGTTCGACGAGCGGGAGTCGACGATCCTCCGGAACCTGATCTCCCTCGCGAAGGAACTCGGCTACGAGGTCGCAGCGGAGGGCGTCGAGACCGATGGACAGCTCGCCCAGCTCCGGCGCTTCGGCGTCGACGAGGTGCAGGGGTACCTGTTCGCCCCGGCCCTCGACGAGGAGGACTTCGTCGCCTTCGTGACGGGCCGGCGAGACGCCGACCGCGATGCGCTCACCGACGCTCCGGTGTGATCCGGGCGCCGGCGAGCGCATCGACCGTGGTCGTCCGTCAGGAGGTCAGGTGATCAGAGCCCGCCCTCGGTGACCTCGACGTCGGCGCGGACCCAGTCGGCTCCGACGAGGTCGAGACCCTGTGCCTCGAGGTTGGCGAGCGCGGCGTCGACGATGTCGTCGCGGAACGCACCCTCGTCGGGCTCGGCGGCCAGCACGCCCTCGCTGGTCGCGATCTCGACCGTCTGAGCCCAGAGTTCGGGGTCGACACGACCCACGTCGTTCGGCGACGGCCAGACGAGGGCGTTGATCTCGTTCATCATCCACGCCTGGTGACCGTTGCCCCCGAACGGTGGCTCGGCCGCCATGACGATGTCGACGCACTCGTCCTGGTTGTCACGACAGTGGATCCAGCCCTTCAACGAGGCCTCGACGAACGCGACCGCCGTGTCGAAGTACGCCGGGTCCTCGTCGAGCCGATCGGCGTCGGCCCAGATGGCGTCCTGGAGCATCGCCGTCCCGACGTCGTTCCAGTCGATGATCGACAGGTCCTCGGGCTGGAAGAGCTCACCGGTCTCGGGGTTGATCGTCTCGAGCACCAGCGCGTACTCGTTGTAGATCATCGCCTGGGCGGCGTCGACCTCCCCGTTGATCAGCGCCAGCATGTCGAAGTTCTGCTGGACCAGGGTGACGTCGGCGTCGGGATCGATGTCGGCCGATCGGAGTCCGGCGAGCATCTCGAACTCGTTGCCGAAGCCCCAGTTGCCGACGTTCTTGCCCGAGAGGTCCTCGACGGTCGTGATGCCGGCGTCGGCGAACGACACCTGCAGCGTGCCCGAACGCTGGAAGACCTGGGCGATGTTGGTGATGTTCAGCCCCTCCTCGCGAGGTACGAGTCCGCGCGGGACCCACGAGATCGCGAAGTCGACCGCACCCGAGTCGAGCACCGTGGCGGGAACGATGTCGACGCCGCCGTCGATGATGTCGACGTCGAGCCCGACCTCTTCGTAGAAGCCGAGGTCGCGGGCGGCGAAGTAGCCGGCGAACTGGCTCTGCGGAACCCACTGCAGCTGCAGGCTGACCTCGGTCAACTCGCCGGAATCGGCCTCGTCCTCGGCGGGCTCCGACGCGCTCGCGCTGTCACTGGCCTCGTCCTCGGCCGGCTCCGACGCGCTCGCGCTGTCGCTGGCTTCGGAGGCGCTCGCCGAGTCGCTGCTGTCGTCGGCCGAATCGTCGTCGCTGCCGCACGCTGCGACGACGAGGGCGAGGCCGGCGACCACGCCGGCCCATCGTCGTGCTGTCCGTGACTGTCTCATCGTGTTCTCCCCGTGATTGCTGGTTGGTGGTGGGTGTGGTGCGAGACGTCGTGGTTGTCCACGTCACGACCTCCCGCCTCGGGAGCGCACCGGCATCGCGATGCGTTCGCCGACCGAGGCGAGGGCGTAGAGCACCCCGCCGATGAACGAACCCGCCACGACCGCCGCCCAGGCGTCGTCGTACCGGGCGAGACCCGCCGATGCAGTGATGAGCGGGCCGAGCGCGTCCTGTCGTCCGCCGAAGTACTCCGCCACGATCGCGGCGATGACGGCGAGCGATGTCGACAGCTTCAACGCCGTGAAGAAGAACGGGAGCGCGTTCGGGAGCCGGACGTGGCGCAGGATCTCCCAGCGCGATGCTGCGTACGACTCCATCAGCTCGATCTGGTTCCGTTCGACCTGTGTGAGTCCGCGGGCGGTGTTGATGAAGATCGGGAAGAACACGAGAACCACCACGATCATCTGGTTCGACCTCGGTGACGTGAGACCGAACCAGTTGTTGAAGATCGGGGCGAGCGCGATGATCGGGACGGCGTTGAGGGCGACGGCGAGCGGCGTGATCGCCTCGTTCGCGGTGCGGAACAACGTGACGGCGGCGGCGGCGACGACGCCGACGACGACCCCGGCGATCAGCCCGGACACGATCACGAAGCCGGTCACGCGGGCGGCAGCGAACACCTCGCTCCAGTTGTCGACGAGCGCTCCCACGATGGCGGTCGGACGCGGGAGGATGAAGTTCTCGGCGGTGAAGATGCGGAGCAGGAGCTCCCAGACGACCAGGATCCCGATGCCGGCCAGGACGGGCGCGGCTGCCGGCGATCGGAGGACTCGGCTCATCCCTCGACCGCCCGGAGCGCTCGTCGGACCTCGGTCACGGCGTCGAAGAACGCGGGATCGTCGCGGGTCTCGGCGGATCGTGCACCGAGATCGATCGGGATCTCGGCTGCGATGCGACCAGGTCGCGGCGACATCACGACGACTCGCGTCGACAGGTACACCGCTTCGGGGACGGAGTGGGTGACGAAGACGATCGTCGTGTCGGTCTCGGTCCAGATCCGGAGGAGCTGATCCTGCATGTGCTCGCGCGTCATCTCGTCGAGTGCCCCGAACGGCTCGTCCATGAGCAACAGACTCGGGTCGAAGGCCAACGACCGAGCGATGGCCACGCGTTGCTGCATCCCACCCGACAGTTCGGCGGGGTAGTGATCGACGAACTCGTCGAGTCGCACCAGTTCGAGCATCTCGCGCGCCTTGGCCGTGCGGTCGGGCTTCGACCAGCCCATGAGTTCGAGCGGCAGTTCGATGTTCTTGGCGACGGTGCGCCAGTCGAACAGCCCCGCCTTCTGGAACGCCATGACGTAGTCCTGATCGATGCGGGCCTGGTCGGCGGTCTTGCCGTGGACCGAGACCTCACCGTCCGTCGGGTCGACCAGTGCGGCGACGATCCGGAGCAGCGTGCTCTTGCCGCAACCCGACGGACCGATCAGCGTGATGAACTCGCCCGGCGCCGCCTTCAGGTCGATGTGGTCGAGGGCGTGCACCTCGTTGGGGCGCCCGGCGTGGAAGCGCTGCGAGACGTTCCGGACGTCGACCGCGAGGATCCCGGTCTCGGCCGCCCGGCCGTCGGTGCTGCGTCCGGCGGTCCCGTCGTCGGATGCGGCGGTGCCGTCGACCGGCGTGGTCGCGGATTCGGTCACGTCACGATCTCCCGTCGCTGGCGGTGAAGCACGGCCCGCTCTGCGCCCACGATCACGAGGAACACGGCGATGCCGAGGATCGCGGCGGCGATCACGCTCCCGTAGAGGCGGGCGGGCGCGACCGTGTAGTTGAGTGCGTCACCGAGGATGCGCCGTCCGAGACCGCCCTCGACCCCCGCCGAGATCTCACCGACGATCGCTCCCACGATGCTGGCGGTCGCAGCGATCTTCAGAGCGGCGAAGAGATACGGCACCGAAGCCGGCAGTCGGAGGCGCCACAGCGACGCCCGCCAGCTCGCTGCGTACGAGTCCATCAGCTCGAGGTGCTCCTCACGTGGCGAGAGGAGTCCACGCAGACCGTTCACCGCCACGGGGAAGAACGTGAGGTACGTGGCGATGATCGAGACCGACATCCAGTCCTGCCATTCGAACGGGAGGAAATCGAGGTTCTTCCGGCCCCAGATCACGACGATGGGGGCGATGGCGATGAGCGGAATGGTCTGGCTGGCGACGACGTAGGGCAGGAACGCGTCGGCCAGTCGCTTCTTCCAAGCGAGGAGGATCGCGATCCCCAGCCCGATGGCGACACCTGCGGCGAACCCGACCGCCGCCTCTCTCAAGGTGAACAGACTCCGTCCGAGCAGGTGGGAACCGAACGTGCCCGGGTCGTTGCCGGGGGCCGGCTCGCCGAACACGGTGACGATGTCGCCGAGCGGTGGCATCGTGAGGTCGTCGGTGCGCGGTGCGAGCGAGCCGACGAGCGGCCAGTCGCGCTGGCGGTCGTCGATCGCCTGGCCGAGCTGCTTGTAGGCCACGTAGAGCAGCCCGAGAAGGGCGACGAACGCGGTGAACACGACGATCCGTCGCACAGCGGAGGTGACGACCGCGCGGCGATCGTCACGAGTCGCCGCCGCGGCGAGCAGCTGCTCCCGGACGACGGGGTCGACCGGGTCGACGGCGTCGCGCTCGTCCGTGTCGTGGGTGGCGGGCTCCGACAGCGTCACGATGGAGGAGTCAGCTCCGCATCGCCGGGATGATTCGCTGGCCGTACGCCTGGAGGGTCTCGTCCTTCTGGTCGTGCATCAGGTAGATCGCGAACTGGTCGACGCCGAGTGCCTCGAGGGCCTTCAGCCTCTCGACGTGTGCGTCCTCGTCGCCGAGGATGCAGAACCGGTCGATGATGTCGTCGGGCACGAAGTCGGTGTGCTCGTGGCCGGCCTTGCCGTGGCCGCTGTAGTCGTACCCTTCGCGTCCGCGGATGTAGTCGGTGAGCGCAGTGGGCACCATCGAACCTTCGCCGCCGTACCGATCGACGAGGTCGGCCACGTGGTTGCCGACCATGCCGCCGAACCAGCGGCACTGGTCGCGCTGGTGGGCGACATCGTCACCCACGTAGGCCGGCGCCGCGACGCAGATGTGCAGCGAATCGGGATCGCGACCCACGCCCTCCGCGGCGGCGCGCACCGCACCGATGGTCCACTCGGCGAGCTGCAGGTCGGCGAGCTGGAGAATGAACCCGTCGGACTCCTCACCGCACAGCTTCAGAGCCTTCGGGCCATACGCCGCCATGAGCACCTCGAGCCGGCTCGGCTTCGCCCACGGGAACCTCTGCTGAGTCCCGTTGTACGTGACTTCCTCGCCGCGGGCGAGCCCCCGGATGACCTTCATCGACTCGCTGAGCGTTGCGAGGTTGTTCGGCTTCTTGCCGATGACGCGCATTGCCGAGTCGCCACGCCCGATCCCGCAGATCGTCCGCGGCCCGAACATGTCGTCGAGAGTGGCGAAGAGCGAGGCCGTGACGGTCCAGTCGCGGGTTCCCGGATTGGTCACCATCGGTCCGACGACCATCCGATTGGTCGCCGACAGGATCTGGCTGTAGACGACGAACGGCTCCTGCCAGAGCACGTGGCTGTCGAAGGTCCACCCGTACTCGAAGCCGTAGTTCTCCGCCTGTTTCGCGAGTTCGACGACGCGCCAGGCGGGGGGATCGTTCTGGAGGACGACGCCGAACTTCATGGGGGATGCCTCGTGGTTCTGTCAGTCGTTGCGGGGGAAGCCGAGGTCGACGCGGCTGCCGGACGGGTCGGGCCAGCGGCTCGTGAGGACCTTGCCGCGGGTGAAGAAGTGGACGCCCTCGGGGCCGTACATGGTGGTGTCGCCGAACAGCGAGTCCTTCCAGCCTCCGAACGAGTGGTAGCCGACGGGCACCGGGATCGGCACGTTGATGCCGACCATGCCCGCGTCGGCGTCCGCCTGGAAACGACGAGCGGCGCCGCCGTCGCGGGTGAAGATCGCCGCGCCGTTGCCCCACTGGTTGTCCTTGATGAGCTGAGCCCCCTCGGCGTACGAGTCGGCTCGCACCACGCAGAGGACCGGTCCGAAGATCTCGTCGGTGTAGACGCTCATGTCGGTCGTGACGTGGTCGAGGAGCGTGACTCCGAGGAAGAAGCCGTCGCCGTCGAACTCTCGATCCCGACCGTCGACCACCACCGCGGCCCCGGCGTCGGCGCCGGCGCCGACGTATCCGGCGACTCGGTCGCGGTGCTCGCGAGTGATCAGCGGGCCCATCTCGGAATCGGGATCGCTGCCCGGACCGATGGTGAGCTTCTCCATCCGCACCTTGATGGCGTCGACGAGCGGGTCGGCGACACCGCCCACGGCCACGACCACGGAGATCGCCATGCACCGCTCACCGGCCGACCCGTACGCCGCCGACACCGCGGAGTCAGCGGCCAAGTCGACATCGGCGTCGGGGAGCACCAGCATGTGGTTCTTCGCCCCGCCGAGCGCCTGGATCCGCTTGCGGTTGCGGGTTCCGGTCTCGTACACGTAGTGGGCGATCGGCGTGGAGCCGACGAAGCTCGCCGCCTTCACGTCGGGGTGCTCGAGCAGCCGGTCGACCGCGACCTTGTCGCCGTTCAGCACGTTGAGCACACCGTCGGGAAAGCCGGCCTCGTGGAACAGCTCCGCGACGAACCGCGGCGCAGACGGGTCGCGTTCCGACGGCTTCAGCACGAACGTGTTGCCGCACGCGATGGCGTTCGGGATCATCCAGAGCGGGACCATCGCCGGGAAGTTGAACGGCGTGATGCCGGCGACGACGCCGAGCGGCTCGCGCACCGAGTACACGTCGACGCCGGTGGACGCGCTGCTGCTGTAGCTGCCCTTGAGCAGCTCGGCGAGCCCGCATGCGTACTCGATGTTCTCGAGGCCGCGGGCGACCTCGCCCCGAGCGTCGTCGAGCACCTTGCCGTGCTCGGCGGTCAGGCGCTTCGCGATCTCGTCGCCGTTGCGGTCGACCAGCTCGCGGAAGGCGAACATCAGCTTGGTCCGCTTGGCGATCGACACGTCGCGCCAGTCCTCGAACGCCGAGGCCGCCGCAGCGATCGCCGCGTCGACGTCATCGACGCTCGCGAGTCCGAGCTCGGCGGTCTGCTCACCCGTCGCCGGGTCGAACACCGGCGACGTGCGGCCCGACGTGGCCGGGACGGACTCGCCGGAGATCAGGTGGTCGATGGTCTTCATGTCGTGGATGTCCTCTCCAGCTCGCTCGTGCTCGTCGGTCAGATCAGGTACTGGCTGGTGCTGCGGGGCAGGAAGCTGCCGTCGGTCTTCGAACCGTGGTACGTGCCGTCGTCGACGATGACCTTGCCCTTGGACAGCACGGTGTCGACGTGGCCGGTGACCTCGATGCCCTCGTAGGCCGAGTGGTCGATGTTCATGTGGTGGGTGTCGACGCTGATCGTCCAGGTGTGCTCGGGGTCGTAGAGCACGACGTCGGCGTCGGATCCCGGCTGGATCACACCCTTCTTCGGGTACAGCCCCATCATCCGCGCCGGCGTGGTCGAGCACAGTTCGACCCACCGGGGGATCGTGATCTCACCTTGGTTGACGCCCTGGAAGATCATGTCCATGCGGTGTTCGACGCCGCCGATCCCGTTGGGGATCGCCCGGAAGTCGTTGAGGCCGAGTTCCTTCTGCTCCTTCATGCAGAACGGGCAGTGATCGGTCGACACGACGGCGAGATCGTTGGTGCGCAGACCGGTCCACAGCTCGTCCTGATGGTGCTCGTGCTTCGAGCGGAGCGGCGTCGAACACACGTAGGCCGCCCCCTCGAATCCCGGCTTCCCGAGATGATCCTCGAGCGAGAAGTAGAGGTACTGCGGGCAGGTCTCGGCGAACACGTTCATGCCCTTCCCGCGGGCGATGGCGACCTGCTCGAGGGCCTCCTTGGCGGACAGGTGCACGATGTAGAGCGGCGCCGCTCCGACCTTGGCGAGCTGGATGGCCCGGTGCGTCGCCTCGGACTCGAACTCGGCACGCCGGACGTATCCGTGGTGGACGGGGTCGGTGTCGCCGCGTTCGTACGCCTGCTCCGCCAGCACGTCGATGGCGATGCCGTTCTCGGCGTGCATCATGATGAGCCCGCCGTTGCCTGCGGCTTGCTGCATGGCCCGGAGGATCTGGCCGTCATCGGCGTAGAACACGCCGGGGTAGGCCATGAACAGCTTGAAGCTGGTGATGCCCTCGTCGACCAGTGCGTCCATCTCCTTCAGCGAGTCGTTGTCGACGCCGCCGATGATCATGTGGAAGCCGTAGTCGATCGCGCAGTTGCCGGCGGCGAGAGCCAAACGGTCGTCGAGGCACTGGCGGACGTTCTCTCCGTAGCGCTGGGTGGCGAAATCGACGATGGTGGTCGTGCCGCCCCACGCGGCCGCCCGCGTCCCTGACTCGAAGTCGTCGGACGCCACGGTTCCGCCGAACGGCAGTTCCATGTGCGTGTGCACGTCGACGCCGCCCGGCACGACGAGCTTGCCGGTGGCGTCGATGACCTGCGCGCCGTCTGCTGCGGCGAGGGCAGCATCGCTGCCGGGGGCGAGGACGGCGGTGATGATCTCGCCGTCGATCAGGACCTCGGCCGGATCGGCGCCGGTGGTCGAGACGACCGTGCCGCCGGTGATGAGAATGCTCATGGGTGGTGACTCCCTTTGCTTTCCGCTGTGGTGATTCCGCTCGGTGGGTGCGCTGCTGTGTCTGGCCGGGTGTCGGTCGTCACCCCGCCATCGCCGGTTGTGCCGCAGCGTCGACGGTGCGGATCGCGTCGACGAGAGCACCGGCACCTTCGTCGATCTCGGACTCGGTCACGTCGAGCATCGGCGTGATGCGCACGACGTTGCCGTAGAGGCCGCCCTTGCCGACCAACAGGCCGTGGGCCTTGCACGCCTCGAGGATCTCCGCGGCCTTCGACGCGTCGGGTTCTCCGGTGGCGGGAACCACCGTCTCGATCGCCTTCATCAGACCGCGTCCACGCAGTTCGGCGATCCACGGCGTCTGGTCGACGACCGGGCCCACGATCGAGTCGAAACGCCCGCCCATCGTCTTCGCGTTGCCCTGGAGGTCGTTCGACCGGACGTAGTCGATGGTGGCGATGCCGGCCGCCGCGGACAGCGGGTTGCCGCCGAACGTCGAGAACGACAGCGCCGTGATCGAGTCCATGATCTCGGCACGGGCGACGACGCCCGCGAGCGTGATCCCGTTCCCGACGCCCTTCGCGAAGGTGAGGATGTCGGGCGTGATGCCGTGGGCCTCGTAGCCCCAGAAGTGATCGCCGGTGCGCCCCCAGCCGGTCTGGACCTCGTCGGAGATGAAGAGGATCCCGTGGTTGGAGAGGACCTTGTGCATCTCGCCGAAGAATCCGGCGGGCGGCACGGGGAATCCGCCGACGCCCTGGATCGGCTCCGCGATGAGACAGGCGATGTCGCCCGCCGCCGTCATGTCGACGAGCTGTTGGAGGTCGTCGACGCATGCCTGCGTATACGCAGCGTCGTCGAGGTCACGGAACGGGCTGCGGAGCCGGTAGCCGCCCTGGACGAAGTTGACCGACAGGCCCGACGTGTCGGTGGATCGCCACGACGAGTGCGACGTGATCGCCTGCGTGGTGAACGAGCGACCGTGGTAGCTGTTGCGCATCGCCAGCACCTGGTTCGAGTTGCGGTAGCTCGTCGACAGGAGGATCGCCGTGTCGTTCGCCTCGGACCCCGATGTGGTGAAGAACACCCGCGCGTCGGGGATCCCCGACAGTTCGCCGATGGTCTCGGCCAGCTCGATCATCGGCTCGGACAGGTACAGCGTCGAGGTGTGCATCACCTTGGCGACCTGCTCTTGGACGGCAGCGACGATGCCGGGGTTCGCGTGTCCGACCATGGTGGTGAGCACGCCGCCGAAGAAGTCGAGGTACTTCGTGCCTTCGACGTCCCAGACGTAGCCGCCCTCACCTCGATCGATCGAGATCGGCTGCGCGTAGAGCGGCTTGGTGTAGCTCGGGAGGATCGCGGAGTAGCGCTCGTGGAGTTCGGCGTTGGTCGTCATCGGCACCAGGTTCCCACCGGAGTCAGTCGGCGACGAGCGGACCGTACGAATCGGTGCGACGGTCTCGATAGAACGCCCACTGGTCGCGCACCTCGCGGACCATGCCCAGGTCGAGCTCGCGGACGACCAGCTCCTCGTCCTGGTCGGATGCCGGCTCACCGACGAACTGGCCGCGAGGGTTGGCGAAGTACGACGTGCCGTAGAAGTCGTTGTCGCCCTGCTCCTCGATGCCGACGCGGTTGATCGCTCCGACGAAGTACATGTTCGCCGCCGCCGACGCGGTCTGCTCGAGCTGCCACAGGTAGGCGGACAGCCCGCGGCTGGTGGCCGACGGGTTGAACACGATCTCGGCACCCGCGAGGCCGAGTGCGCGCCACCCCTCGGGGAAGTGCCGGTCGTAACAGATGTAGACGCCCACCTTGCCCACAGCGGTGTCGAACACGGGGTATCCACCGGTGCCGGGCCGGAAGTAGAACTTCTCCCAGAAGCCCTTCACCTGGGGGATGTGGTGTTTGCGGTACTTGCCGAGGTACGACCCGTCGGCGTCGATGACCGCAGCGGTGTTGTAGAGGACTCCCGGCTGCTCCTCTTCGTAGATCGGGAGGACGAGAACCATGCCGAGTCGGGCGGCGTGCTCCTGGAACCGCTTCACCGTGGGGCCGTCGGGGATCGGCTCGGCGTACTCGTAGTAGGCGGCGTCCTGCGCCTGGCAGAAGTACGGCCCGTAGAACAGCTCCTGAAAGCACATCACCTGCGCGCCCTGCGCGGCGGCCTCTTCCATCTTGTGCTCGTGCGCCTGGATCATCGACTCCTTGTCGCCGGTCCAGGCGAGTTGGACGATCGCGGCCTTGACGGTGTCGGACATGTCCGAAAGGTAGCTCGTGGTGGAGCGGCCTCGTGACGGGCTCGCTGCCTACTCTGCGCCGGTGCGGGAGATCCACGATCTGGAGGCATTCGACCGTCAGTGTGCGGCGACCCATCGCCTCGACGGCGTCGTCGTTCAGGGCGTCGACCTGTCCGAGCGCGACGAGACGCTTCGCTCGATCAGTTGCGTCGGCGCGACGTTCCTCGGATGTCGGATCGACGGCGACACGCTGGCGGCCGTCCTCGACGGAGGAGCGGTCGTCTTCCCGAACCTCCCGGCGCTTCCGTTCCGGCCGTACCGGCCCACTCTCTACACGCAGGGTGAGCTGTTGGAGGGGTGGAACCCGGATCGACCGGGATCGTTCGGGCGCGACTCGCGGGACTCGCGGATCTACGAATGGGCGTCCCAGTATCCGCACGGCACGAACCTGCCGGTGGTCGACTCCCTCGCTCAGCGGCTGCACGACCACGCGATCGACGACGCGATGGCGGAGTACCTCGCGAGCCTGCCGGCCTCGGCCGACGTCGTGGCGGTGATGGGTGGTCACGCGCTCCGGCGGACCGAGCCGCTGTACCGAACGGTCGTCGAGCTCGGTCGAGCCATGACCCGTGAGGGCTGGCACGTCGCCACCGGCGGCGGTCCGGGAGCGATGGAGGCGGCGAACCTGGGGGCCTGGCTCGCCACGGTCGACGACGGCGAGGCGCCGGACGCGATCGACCGATCGATCGCGCTCCTGTCGGCCGAGACCGACTACGCCCAGGCCGACGACTACCTCCGAGCGGGCGAGTCGGTCCTCGACGAGTTCCCCGACGGAGCCGAGAGCCTGGCGGTGCCGACGTGGTTCTACGGTCACGAGCCGACGAACCAGTTCGCCACGCACATCGCCAAGTACTTCGCCAACTCCATTCGCGAGGACGGTCTTCTCGCGATCGCCACGCGTGGCGTGGTCTTCGCCCCGGGTGCGGCGGGGACGACCCAGGAGGTGTTCCAGGACGCCACCCAGAACCACTACACGGTGTTCGGCACGGCGAGCCCGATGGTGTTCCTCGACTCGACCTTCTGGCGCGAGCGACTCCCCGCCGAGCCGCTCCTGCGCACGCTCGCCGGCGACCGCCCGTACGCATCGTTGATCGGCTCGGTCGACACGGCCGTCGAGGCCATCGCGTTCCTGCGTGATCACCCACCTGTCGACGTCGGGTGAGCAACCGGGGAGTCGTCCCCGGTGACCTGAACGCGAGCCGTCCGTACCGTCGAGCGTGTTCCCGCAGAGGGCGCAGAACCCCGCTCACAGAACAGGACCGACCATGACCCACATCCGCGTCAATCCCGCCTCGATGACCGCCTACGGGCAGCAGGCCACCGAGATCTTCGCTGCGATCCACGGCGAGTTGTCGATGCTCGTCGACACGGTCACCGAGGTCCAGTACTTCGGTCCGAACGCCGTCGAGTTCAAGACCCGTTGTGGCCTCCTGGCCCAGACCTTCGCCCAGAACCTGCTGACCGACATCTCGCGGATGGCCGAGGCGGTGCGCGTGTCGGTCTCGAACATCCAGGCGGCGCTGGGTGGCGCCGTCGTCTCGATCGAGGTCTCCGGACGTCCGATCGAGGCGCCGGCCGTTGCGGCCACCGACTTCGTCGACGTCGACACCACGGCGCTCGAGGCGATCGTCGCCCCGGTGGGAGCGCGCTTCGCCGCGCTCCAGGCTCGGCTCGACGACCACCTCTCCCGCCTCGCCTCGACCGATTGGGAAGGCAACGCCAAGCAGCAGGCGGTCACGTTGGTCACCGGCTTCACCGGGCAGGCCAAGGAGCGCTGCGCCGAGGCCGAGTCGTCGATCTCCAGCTACATCGCCGAGCAGCTCTCCGCGGTCGTGGCGGCCGACGTCTGAGACGACTGGGTCCGGGATCGTCGCGTCCGAGCGCGTCGTGCGATGGCGGTTCACTACCGTGACGCGGTGACCGAGCACACGTCGACCCTGGTCGACGGGTTCGACGACTTCGTCAAGATCGGCAGTGGCGCATCGTCCACCGTGTACCGGGCGCGGCAGATCCGCATGGATCGGCCCGTCGCCATCAAGGTGCTGCACGCCGACCTGTCGAACGACCGTGATCGTCGTGTGTTCGAGCGGGAGTGCCGGGCGATGGGAGTCCTGTCGCGGCACCCCCACATCGTCACGGTGTACAGCGATGCGACGACGGTCGACGGTCGCGCGTGCCTCGTGATGGAGCTGTACCACGGCAACTATCGGGAGCAGCTCCACGAGTCGGGTGCACTCGCCCTCGCGGAGCTGCTGGCCGTGGGGGTGAAGGTCGGCGGTGCGCTCCAGGCTGCCCACGACATGGGCGTGGTCCACCGCGACATCAAGCCGCACAACATCTTCCTGTCCGATTTCGGTGAGCCGGCGCTCGGCGACTTCGGCATCTCGACGATCGACGACGAGCGCAGCATCACGGCCGGGTCCGGGCTCTCGGTCGCCTACGCGGCGCCCGAGGTGGTCGACGACGGATCGGGCGACTTCCTGTCCGACGTCTACTCGTTGTCGGCCACGCTGTTCCACCTGGTCGCGGGACATGCTCCGTTCACGGCGAGCGGAACCCAGTCGGTGATGCGGCGAATCCTCGAAGACGATCCTCCGTCGACGGGGCGCGCCGACGTGCCGGCCACCCTCGACGACCTCCTGCGGTCCGGCATGGCGAAGGACCCTGCCGCGCGTCCTGAGTCGGCCGAGGACTTCGCTCGCAGGCTGCGCGACGTGCAGCACGAACTCGGCATCGAGCCGACGGCGCTTCCGTTGCGGACCGAGGACGGCCGTCAGGCCGCCGCCCGCGCCGCGCATCCGTCCGACGTGGTCGAGGTCGGCTCCGTCCGGAGGCCCCGCCCGGTCGACGCGGAGGCGACGCTGCTCCGCGGGACGGTCTCCGGCTCCGGTCGGTCCTCGCCGGAGCCATCCGACCTCGATGGCCCGGTCGACCTGTCGACGGCGTCGAGCCCGGCGCGCCGTGGCCGATTCGATCGGTCGTGGTGGGTCGACGGGGCGATCGCGGCGTCCGTGGCCGCGCTGGTCGCGTTCGCTCTCGTCCGCATTCTCTGACGGCGTCGTCGGATCGACCGGGGAGTCGTCCCCGGTGACCCCGGAGGCCTCGATCCGTACGTTCGGCGACGTGGAACTCCTCCTGAGTGTTCGGCACGAGGACGACCGGATCGACGAGTTCGTCGCCGAGGTCGACGGGGAGCAGCTCGTCGCCGATCTGGTCGGCGGCGGGGTCGCGCCCGACGGCCTGATGGTCGCCCGCACCGCCCGTCGGCTCCCACCCGACACGACGTTCGCCGACTCGGGGCTGTTGTCGGGCGACGAGCTCGTCGCCCTGCCGGCGGAGTCCGTCAGCGCGGATCGGTCGCTCGTGAACTCGGGTGCTGCCGCCGTCGGCTCGGTCGCTCTCGACGTCGTGTCCGGACCCTGCGCGGGTCGGAGCTTCGTCCTCGCGCCGGGTCGGCACACCGTCGGTCGTGGCCGTGAGTGCGACGTCGCACTGGGCGATCCGACCGTCTCGCGCCTCCACCTCGGCATCGAGGTGTACGCGCACGGTGCCGTCGAGGTCGCGCCGGTCCTCGGTGCGTCGAACCCATCGACGATCAACGACCGCCGACTCGACGTCGCCACGCCCGTCGAGCCGCGCGACGTCGTGACGATCGGCGGGAGTGCGCTGATGGTGCGGCCGGTCGCCGTGACGCAGCCACCGACCGCCACGACCGGATGGGGTCGCATCGACTTCCACCGCACGCCGTATCGGCCGGCGGTCCTCGTCGATCCGGATGCTCCAGCGCTGCCCTCGGTCCCCACCGAACGCGAGGTCCGCCGCTTCCAGGTGCTGTCGGCGCTCGCCCCGCTCCTCGCCGGGCTGGCGTTCTTCGCGTTCTCGCGACAGCCGCACTTCCTCGTGCTGACCGCGCTGACGCCGCTCGTCATGGTCGCCAACACCCTCGAGGACCGTCGGTCGGGCCGCCGTCGATTCGATCAGGAGTCTGAGCGGTTCCTCGCCGAGGTCGCCGACTGGCGTCGGGACATCGATCGCATGCTCGAGGTGGAACGCCGGACCCGCCACGACGCCGCTCCCGATCTCGCACTGCTCGGTCGTCGCGCTCGCAACCGTTCGCCCGAGCTCTGGGAGCGCGGTCGGGGCGCGCCGGACTTCCTCCGCCTCCGCCTCGGAACCGGATCGGCGACGCCTCGTCTGCGCCCGACGGTCCCCGATCAGGGCGCCGACGAGTTGCGCCGCGCCGCCCACGACGCCCTGGTCGGCACCGAACGTCTCCGAGGTGTCCCGGTGACGGTTCCGCTCGTCGAGCACGGCGTGGTGGGCGTGCACGGGTCACCGGATCTCGTCGACGGGTTGGCGGCCTCTCTCGTGGTCCAGTCGGCGTGCCTGCACAGTCCCGACGATCTGGTGATCGTGGCAGCGACCCATCCGATGCGGTCGCTCGGTTGGTGTTGCTGGCTCCCTCACACGCGGTCGATCACGTCCCCGCTGGCCGGATCACACCTGGTGACCGACCGGAGCGCCGGTGACGACCTCGTCCGACGGCTCGTCACGGTCGCCGAGGGGCGCGGACACGAGGTGCGGTTCCCTCGCATCGTGGCGGTCCTCGACGAGCGACTCGGGCTCGACCCCGCCGATGGTGCTCGCCTGCTCGACATCGGTCCGCCTGCCGGGATCGACGTCATCTGGTGTGCCGACGATCGGGCGGGTGTCCCGCGCCAGGCGACCTCGGTCCTCTCGGTCCGGCACGCTCCGGGTGCGGCCGTCGAGGGAGAGCTCTGGACCACCGACGGCACCGCCCCGATCCGGCACGTCGACGTCGAGGTCCTCGCGGCATCGACGGCCACGGCGCTCGCTCGCGCGCTCGCGCCCGTCCGCGATGCGTCGACGTCGTCGCCGGCCACTGCGATCCCGCGGGTCGCACCCCTCCTCGACGTCGTCGGTGGACGCTCCGCGGACCCCGACCAGCTGGCCGAGCGCTGGCGTGCGGACTCCGAGCCGTCCCGACGCACGCTCGACCTGTCGTTCCCGATCGGGCTCGGCGTCGACGGTCCGGTCTCGATCGACCTGGTGGCCGACGGTCCGCACGCTCTGATCGGGGGGACTTCGGGGGCGGGCAAGAGCGAGCTCGTCCAGGCGATGGTGGCGTCGCTGGCGGCTCGCCACTCGCCGCAGCGTCTCCACTTCCTCTTCGTCGACTACAAGGGCGGCGCGTCGTCCAACGTCTTCGGCCGACTCCCGCACACCGTCGGGTACGTGACGAACCTCTCGGCCGACCTCGCGCACCGGGCCCTCGTATCGCTCCGGGCCGAGGTCGACCGACGCATGCGGCTGCTGGAGGGTCGAGCCAAGGACCTCGAGGAGATGCTGGCGATCGCCCCGGACGAGGCACCCGCATCGCTGGTGATCGTCGTCGACGAGTTCGCGACCCTCGTCAAGGAGATCCCCGACTTCGTCGCCGGCATCGTCGACATCGCCCAGCGCGGTCGCAGCCTCGGTGTCCACCTCGTCCTCGCGACGCAGCGCCCGTCCGGCTCGATCAACGAGAACATCCTGGCCAACACCAACATCCGGATCGCGCTACGCACCCTCAGCAACGCCGAGTCGGCGTCGGTGATCGACGCACCCGACGCGGCCGACATCCCGTCACCGCTGCGGGGCCGCGGGTATGTCCGGCTCGGGCCCCGCCAGCTCGTCGCATTCCAGAGCTCGTTCGGTGGCGCGGCCGTGCAGGGCGACGACGATGCCGCGCTGGCGCGCAGGCCGATCCGGACGCGATCGCTCCGCAGCGCGCTCCCCGGCGAGCGGTCCGACGACGAGCATCAGCACCTCCCGAGCCCCGCGAGAACGCGCACGCAACTCGATGTCGTCGTGGACGCGATCGCGACCGCGGCCCGACGTCTCGACCTCCCACCTGCTCGCCGGCCGTGGCGTGACGTGCTCCCCGACTCCATCGCACTCGACGATGTCCTCGCCGATCCCCGATCGGCGGCCGGCCCGGACGCTCCGGGACGGGTCATCGCCGTCGGGACGATCGACGACCCGGCACACCAGGACCAGCGACCCGCGGTGGTCGACCTCGAGGCCGACGGCGGCTGGCTGGTCTACGGATCGGGAGGTTCGGGCAAGACCACGGCGCTGCAGACCCTCGCCCTGTCGGCCGTACGATCCGTTCCGTCGTCGTGCTCCGACCGGATCCTCGACATCGTGGTCTTCGACCTCGCGTCTCGCGGCCTGGCCTCCCTCGCCGGGTCTCCGACGGTCTCGTCGATCGCATTCGGCGACGACCCCGAAGCGATCACCCGCCAGCTCGCAGCGCTGCACGACGAACTCGAACGGCGTCGTCGTGCCCGCGGCGGACCCGACGGGTCGCAGTGCCGCATCCTCGTGATCGTCGACGGGATCGCCGGCCTCACCGCCGCGCTGACGGGACCCTCGGGGTCGTCGATGGGGCTGGCCGTCACGCCCGAGGCCTGGCTCGCGATGTTCGAGGCGCTGGTCGTCGACGGCCGGCAGTACGGCATCCACGTGGCGATCGGTGCCGACCGTCGGGCGTCGGTCCCGACGCGGATCGCCGCCGCGATCTCGAATCGTCTCGTCCTCCGCCATGCCGACGACGCCGGCT
>JBCDAK010000072.1:0-21645 GCA_039185545.1 Actinomycetota bacterium | reverse complement strand
GGCGCGGGGTATCTCGCGTACCTGCCGGCCCGCCCCGCCACCCACACCTTGTGGCGGTAGGCGTCGTGGGGGGTGCCCTTGTTGTTCCACCGCCCGGGGCGACCGTCGCCGGCCGGATCCGCCTTCCGGCCGGCGTGGTTCCCACCACGGGGAAACCGTTTCCGAGGAGGCCGGCAAGGGGGAGGGATCCGGCCGCCTCGGAAAGGATTTGGTGTGTCACGTCCCACGACGGGGACAGTGAGTTCTTCGGCCCGTGACGACGCCGACTTGAGCTCGATCGCAGAATTTTCCGCAGCGCCGCGATTCTCGGCGGCCGCGACGACCCGAGGAGACTGAGCAGGATGACGACCGAGACGACGACCGACGGCGCTGCGCGACCCACCGACGAACCGGCCGCCACTCGGCGTGAGCGCGACCGTCCGTGGATGATGCGGACGTACTCGGGGCACTCCACCGCTGCGGCGTCGAACGAGCTGTATCGGACGAACCTCGCGAAGGGTCAGACCGGACTGTCGATCGCGTTCGACCTCCCGACGCAGACGGGATACGACCCCGACGATCCGATGGCCAAGGGTGAGGTCGGCAAGGTCGGCGTGCCCGTCTCACACCTCGGACACATGCGCACGCTGCTCGACGGGATCCCGCCCGGGCAGATGAACACGTCGATGACGATCAACGCGACGGCGGCGTGGCTGCTCGCGCTCTACGTCGCCAACGCCGAGGAGCAGGGCATCTCGTCGACCGAGCTCCGCGGCACGACCCAGAACGACATCGTCAAGGAGTACCTCTCGCGGGGCACGTACATCTTCCCGCCGGCCGAGTCGCGTCGACTCATCGTCGACATGGTCGCTTGGTCCTCCGAGCACGCTCCGAAGTGGAACCCGATGAACGTCTGCTCGTACCACCTCCAGGAGGTCGGGGCGACCCCGGTCCAGGAGATCGCGTACTCGTTCGCGACGGCCATCGGAGTGCTCGATGCCGTCCGCGACTCCGGTCAGGTCAGCCCCGAACGATTCCCGCAGGTGTTCGGGTCGATCTCGTTCTTCGTCAACGCCGGCATCCGCTTCATCGAGGAGATCTGCAAGCTCCGCGCGATGACCGACATGTGGGCCGAGATCGGCCGCGAGCGGTACGGCGTCACCGACGACAAGGCGCTCCGATTCCGGTATGGCGTGCAGGTCAACTCGCTCGGGCTCACCGAAGCACAGCCCGAGAACAACGTGCAGCGCATCGTGCTCGAGATGCTCGCCGTCACGATGTCGAAGTCGGCTCGAGCTCGATCGGTGCAGCTTCCGGCTTGGAACGAAGCGCTGGGTCTCCCCCGACCGTGGGATCAGCAGTGGTCGCTCCGCATGCAGCAGGTGCTGGCGTTCGAGACCGACCTCCTCGAGTACGACGACGTGTTCGAGGGGTCGAAAGTCGTCGAGGGACGCACCGCCGAACTTCGGGCAGCGGCACAGGCCGAGCTCGACGACGTGCTGTCGATGGGCGGAGCGTTCGAGGCGGTCGACACGCTGAAGTCCCGGCTGGTCCAGTCGATGGCCGAACGTACGCGCCGGATCGAGTCGGGCGATCAGACGGTCGTCGGCGTCAACGACTTCATCGACTCCGAGGAGTCACCGCTCTCGGGCGACGGCGACGAGATCCTGCGCGTCGATCCGGCTGTCGAGCAGGAGACCATCGACGACGTGATCGCCTGGCGATCCGCCCGCGATCAGGCGGCGGTCGACACCGCCCTCGACGAGCTGCGCCGGGTCACGGCCGACGGCGACAACGTCATGCCCGCGTCGATCGAGCTCGCCCGCGCGGGTGGGACCACCGGCGAGTGGGGTCGCGTGATGCGCGAGGTCCTCGGCGAGTACCGGGCCCCGACCGGCGTCGGCGGTGGAGCCGGATCCTCGTCCGGGCTGACCGAGGTGGCCGACCACGTCCGGTCGATGGCCGGCGGTCCGCCGAAGCTGCTGGTGGCGAAGCCCGGTCTCGACGGCCACTCGTCGGGCGCCGAGCAGATCGCCGTCGCCGCTCGCGACTCGGGGATGGAGGTCGTCTACGCGGGCATCCGTCTCTCCCCCGCTCAGATCGCCGCGTCGGCGCAGGACGAGGATCCCGACGTGATCGGCGTGTCGATGCTGTCGGGGTCGCACCTCGAGCTGGTGCCCGATCTCCTCGAGCGCCTCCGCGGTCACGGCGTCGACGCACCGGTCATCGTCGGTGGGATCATCCCCGAGGAGGATCGCGACACCCTCATCGGCATGGGCGTCGAGCGGGTCTACACGCCCAAGGACTTCGAGATCGCCCGCATCATGCGCGACATCGCCGACATCGTCGAGTCCCACCGCACGGCCGCCTGAGCGATCACGAGTCGAGCAACGCAGCGGTCGGTGAGAGGCCTGCGGCGAGCCGGCTCCGCGCTGCGTCCGCTCGCTGTCGGGCTGCACGGCGACCACGGACCGGGTTCGACGCGACCTCGGCACCGGACCGGTCGACGACCACCACCGTCCACGGTCGTCGAACGATCAACCACGCAGCGAGGCTGACTCCGACGAGCAGAAACCAGACCACGAGGTCGACGAGGAACAGGACGAGGATCCACAGGAACGGCGCGGCGATCACCAAGAGGACGATCGCCGCGATCGCCGCGACCACGATCAGCACCACTCCGACGTCGTCGGCGGGCAGGTCGATCCCCTCCCACCAGCGCGTGGAGTCGTCGCCACCGTCGCGCTGGGCGCGTCGCGTTCGGCGGCGCGCCGCACGTTGCGCCGACCACCGTTTGCGGAACCGCTGCAGCGGGTGGGCACGGTGCACCGGCCGCCGCACCTCGACCGTGTACTCGCCGGCTCCGGACAGGTCCGGGTGACCGCGACCGCCGCTCATCGATCCATCCTGTCAGCGCGTGGCGCGACGCGAGTCCGGCGGCAGACTTTCGGACGTGCCGACGACGCTCGAACCCGTTCAGGTCGAGGAGCCTGACGTCGACGAGTCCGCCGAGGCTGACCGGCCGTGGATCGTGATCGTGTGGAACGACCCGATCAACCTGATGAGCTACGTCACCCACGTCTTCCAGAAGCTGTTCGGCTACTCGAAGGAGAAGGCCACCGAGCTCATGATGGACGTGCACCACAAGGGCAAGGCGGTCGTGGCGGCCGGTGGCCGCGAGGAGTGTGAGATGCACGTCTTCCGCCTGCACGAGCACAGCCTCTGGGCCACCATGGAGCACGACGAGCCGTGACACCGCCGTCCACGTTCCTCCGATGAGCGACGAACCGGTCGCTCCGATCGCACGGGTCGACGACGACGGCGTCGGACCTCCGACCTGGAGGATCTCGCTCGGCCTCGACGAGCGGGCGATCGTGCTCCGGCTGCTCGGCGAGATGCGCTCGCTGCTGCGCGGCGACGACCCCGACGACACCGCGAAGAACCTCCTCCACCGGCTCTTCCCGCCGGCCTTCCCCGACGACGAGGAGAAGGAGGCCGAGTACCAGCGGCTCATGCGGACCGAACTCGTGGCGAGTCGCGCCGCGACGATCGACGACGTGGCCCGCGTCCTCGGCGACGACGACACCGACACGCTGAACGAATCGGAGGTCGTGTCGTTCATGCAGGCGGTCAACGCCACGCGCGTCGTGCTCGGAACGATGCTCGACGTCGGCGAGGACGACGACATCGCCACCCTCGGCGACGAGGCCACCCCCGAGCACCACCTCTACGGCTACCTGTCGTGGCTGCTCGACTGGACCGTCACGAGCCTCGACGACACGACCTGAGCCGACGGCCGCCTGAGTTCACAGCAGCACATCCCACCGAAACCGCAGGATGAGCTGACGCGAGAGCGCCACACCTCGACTCACAGCAGCACATCCCACCGAAACCGCAGGATGCGCTGACGCGAGCGCCCTGCGTCGGGGGTGGCCGGGCCGGACCAGACGTGCCCGTCAGCCGAATCGCTGTTCGACCGTCGAGGCGAGCGATGCAGCCGCTCGTTGCGCCTGCTCCTCGGTCGAGGCCTCGACCATCACGCGAATGAGCGGCTCGGTGCCGCTCGCTCGGATGAGGACCCGGCCGGTCTCGCCGAGGTCTGCCTCGACCGCGACGATGTCGTCGGCCAGACGTGCCGCCACGTCGGGGATCCGCTCGGCGATGCGGACGTTCACGAGCACCTGCGGCAGCGAACGCATCGCCCGCTCGGCGAGCTCGGAGAGGCTGCGACCCGATCGCTGGACGATGTCGAGGAGCACGACGGCGGTCAGCAACCCGTCGCCGGTCGTGGCGTGGTCGCGGAAGATCACGTGGCCGCTCTGCTCGCCACCGAGTGAGTACCCGCCGGCGTCGAGCGCCTCGAGCACGTACCGGTCGCCGACGGCGGTCTCGACGACCTCGATCGCTGCATCGCGCATCGCCAGCTTGAAACCGAGGTTGGTCATGACGGTGACGACCACGGTGTCGTCGACGAGCTGGCCTCGGGAGCGAAGGTCCTCGGCGCAGATGGCGATGATGTGGTCGCCGTCGACGACATCGCCGTCGTGCGCCACGGCGATGAGGCGATCGGCGTCACCATCGAGTGCGATGCCGACGTCGGCGCCGCGATCGATCACGTGGCGACGCACGTGATCGGGCACGGTCGCACCGCACCCGTCGTTGATGTTTCGGCCATCGGGCGAGTCGGCGACGACCGAGACCTCGGCGCCGAGTTCACGTAGCACGATCGGTGCGATGGCGTGTGCCGCGCCGTTCGCGACATCCAGGAGGACGTGGAGGCCGTCGAGTCGTCGACCCTCGAGCATCTCGGCGACGTGGCGCCCGTACGCGGCGCGGGCCTCGGCCGCCGGGCCGTGAGCACCCACGACCTCGGCGGTCACGACGCCGAAGGGTTCGGCGTCGTCCGCGGCGAACTCGTTCCCGAGGACGGCGAGCTCGGCCTCGATCTGTTGCTCGACGTCATCGGGCAACTTCGTTCCACCCCGCGCGAACAGCTTGATGCCGTTGTCCTCCCACGGGTTGTGCGATGCCGACACCATCGCGCCCATCGCATCGAGGCGGCCACACTCGAAAGCCACCATCGGTGTGGGAGCGACCCTCAGATCGAGGGTCGCGACGCGCTCAGCAGCGAAGCCGGCCCTGAGTGCGGCGACGAAGTCGGACGACGACTCGCGCGTGTCGGCGCCGATGACCACACGAGGTGTCTCGTCGAGGAAGGACGACCCGAGAACGCGGGACGCCGCCATCGCCAGCTTGGTGGCGAACTCGACGGTCAGTTCGTCGTGGGCTCGGCCCCGAACACCGTCGGTTCCGAACTTCATCGGGCGCAGCGCTGGGTCAGCGCTTGGTGAACTGCGGTGCCTTGCGGGCCTTCTTGAGGCCGTACTTCTTGGACTCCTTCTTCCGCGGGTCGCGGGTGAGGAGCCCGGCGCTCTTCAGCGTGCCACGTGACTCGGGGTCGATCTCGGCGAGCGAGCGAGCGATCGCCATGCGCAGGGCGCCGGCCTGTCCGCTGGCCCCACCGCCCGTGATGGTGGCCGTGACGTCGTACGCCTCGCGGGTCTCGGTCACGTGCAGCGGCTCGGACACGACCATCTGGGACGCCGCCGTGGGGAAGTACTCCTCGAGCGACTTGCCGTTGATCGAGAACACGCCGGTGCCGGGACGAAGCTGGGCACGGGCGACGGCCTCCTTGCGGCGGCCGGTGGTCTGGGTGAGGGGAGCGGTCATCGTGCTTCGAACTCTTCTCTTCGTCGTCTCGGGATCAGCGGGCGGCGGCGTGGCCGATGGTGAGCGGTGTCGGCTTCTGCGAGCCGTGCGGATGATCAGGACCCGCGTAGACCTTGAGCTTGGTGAGCTGCTGACGACCGAGGGGGCCCTTCGGCAGCATGCCGCGCACCGACTGGCGCACGGCCTCTGCCGGCTTGCGGGCGTGGAGCTTGGCGTACGACTCGGACTTGATGCCGCCCGGATACCCCGAGTGGCGGTACTTGATGGTGCGCTCGGCCTTGCCCGACGTCATGACGATCTTGTCGGCGTTGACGATGATGACGTGATCGCCGGTGTCGATGTGCGGTGCGTAGATCGGCTTGTGCTTCCCTCGCAGCACCCGTGCGACCTCGGTGCACAGGCGACCGAGGACCATGCCCTCGGCGTCGACGACGTGCCAGGCACGCTCGATCTCGTCGGCTTTCGGTGAATACGTGGACATGTGGTCTCCCGTGTGCGGGCGCACTGCAAGGCGGTGCGATCTGATGGCGACTGTCGATCGGGGAGCCCCGCTCGACAGCATCCGTCGGGGCCGGAGCCTCCGAAGGAACATGACAAGGCTATGGCGTCGGGCGGGCCGGCCCAACGCCTCGTCGTCGGCCGCCGTGTGAACGCGGAGAGGGAGAGCCGCGTCAAATGGTTCTCAAGATGTCGCCGAAGTCGCCGATCACAGGTTCGTGAACGATCCCGATGCCGGGCTGGACGGTCAGCTCGTTCCGACCGCCGAACAGCTCCCCGAGCCCGTCATCGTCCTCGACGCCGCAGGTCGGTGCCGATTCGCCAACGACCGGGCCCTCGAGCTCAGCGGGTGGACCTCCGAGGAGATCCTCGGCACCTCGATCCTCGACCTCGTGCACGAGGACGACCTCCAACTCGCCGCCCGACGGATGGAGTCGGTGGTCGAGAAGAAGATCGGCGAACTCCTGACGCTCCGCGTGCGCTGCTCCGATTCGTCGTGGCTCGAGGTCGAGCTCCGAGCGATGTCGACCCAGGTCGACGGAGAACCGGCCATCGTTCTGATCGGTCGGTCGACCGCCGGCCGCTATCGCCTCGAACTCGATGGCGGTGACGACGAACTCCTGCGTTCGGTCATCGCCCACCTGCGCACGATGATCGTGCTGGTCGCCGCCGACGGGAACATCCGCGCGATCAACGGCGCCGTGACCCGGAACTTCGGCCACGACCCGGAGGCCGTGAAGGGCACGCCGTTCGTCGGCTACCTCCACCCCGAGGAGCGCAGCCAGGTGATCAGTGCCGTCGTCGAGCTGGCACCCCATGCGTCGGTCCCGCTCGAGGCGCGCTTCTCCCACGGCGACGAATGGGTGACCGTCGAGTTCACCGTCACCAACCTGTGCGACGACCCCGTCCTGCGCGGGTACCTCGTGTCGGGGCAGATCGCCGCCGCGCTCACGGCCGCACGAAGCCGAGTCGACTTCCTCGCGCACCACGACAACCGAACCGGCCTGTTGAACCGAGACGGGTTCTTCGACGAAGCGAGCGACCTCATCGCCAACGGCGGTGGTCTCGGTCTGATGATCGTCGACATCGCCAAGTTCCGGTCCATCAACGAGCTCTACGGCGAGCCCGCCGGCGACGCGGTCCTCACCGCCCTCGCCGAGCGGATCGACGAGATCCGCTGGCCCGGTCTCGTCGCCGCGCGGTTCGGCGGTGACGAGTTCGTGGTCGCGCTGCGATCTGCCAGCGACGGTGCCATCGAGATGGTGCGCGAGCGCGTGCGCCGCAGTGTCGTCGAGCCCGTCAACGTCGGTGGCGTCGACATCCACATCGCACTCCGCACGGCCACGGCGTTCGAGGAGCGGCCGACCGGCCTCGACTCACTGCTCGCCAACGCCAGCGCCGAAATGGTGCGCGTCAAGCGCAACGCCGTTCCCGAGGCACCGGGTGCCCGCAACGACGGATCGATCGGCGAACGCCGACGCCAGGTCGACGAGCTGCGTCGAGCCCTCGACAGCGGCGAGATCCAGCCGTTCTACCAACCGATCGTCGAACACGACGGACGGGTCACCGCCGTCGAGGCGCTGGTCCGCTGGGTCCACCCGATGCGCGGCGTCCTCGGTGTCGGACACATCCTCCCGCTCGCACAGATGGCCGGACTCGCCACGGCGATCGACCAGGTCGTCCTCGACCAGTCGCTGCGGTTCTCGCGTCGACTCGCCGACGCCGGACACAGCCACATCGAGGTCCACGTCAACGTGGACCCCAAGGTGATCGGCCAAGCGACGTTCGCGGGGCAGTTCCTCGAACGGTGCCGTGCGCTCGGCGCCGATCCCAGCCAGATCGTGGTCGAGCTGACCGAGACCGACCTCCTCGCGCCCGGCAAGGCCGCCCTCGACAACCTCCACACTCTGCGCACGTCGGGCACGCACATCTCGATCGACGACTTCGGAACCGGGTACTCGAGCCTCTCGCACCTGCTCGAACTCCCGGTCGACGGCGTGAAGATCGACCGGCGCTTCGTGGCCGGCATCGACATCGACGGCGCCGCCACGAACCTGACGACGGCCATCCTCGGGCTCAGCGAGAGCCTCCAGCTCGGCTGTGTCGCCGAGGGCGTCGAGCAGCCGTACCAGCTCGATCGACTGGAATCGCTCGGTTGCCGGGCCTTCCAGGGATGGCTGTTCTCGGCCGCCGTCTCACCCGATGACGTCTTCGACCTCCTGCCTCGGATCCCGATGACCCCGCCTGCCGTGGATCCCAGAACGGCGACAGCCGAGCCCGTCGACGCCTGACCAGCCCCGCCGACGACCGTTCTCTCGAACGTGTGACCCGCCAGCCGCGTCGGAGTCTCACGAGAGGGCGTCGGACTCGCCGGCGGCGCTCCGAGGCCGGTCGGCATCCCAGCGCACGCCGTCGTAGCCCACCGCCCACAACGTGAGGCCGGTCGGCGGCGCAACGGGACCCGCTCGATTGCGGTCCCGAGCGGCGAGTACGTCCGCCATCGAGTGGCGGTCGATGCGCCCGCGACCGACGTCGACGAGCGTGCCGACGAGCGAACGCACCATCTGGTGGCAGAAGCTCGATGCCGAGATCTCGAACCGGACGAGACGGCCCTCACCGGTCGGCACCTCCGACCATCGGGCCTCGGTCACGATCCGTGTCATCGACGGCTCGGCTCCCGCCATCGGCTTCGGGCGCCGACAGAACGACGAGAAGTCGTGTTCGCCGAGCACGGCCGACGCCGCCCCGTTCATCGCGGCGACGTCGAGCGTCTCGACGACGTGCCACGTGGTCCGGGCCCGAGCGGGATGGGCGACGGGCTCGTTCCACACGTCGTATCGATACGACCGCGAGGTCGCCGAGAACCGCGCGTCGAAGCCGGGGTCGGCCCACTCGGCGGAACGGATCGCGATCTCCGGACCGCACATCCGGTTGAGCGAGTGGGCGAGTCGGTCGAGGTCGACATCGCCGGGCAGGGAGACCGAGATCACTTGACCCCAGGCGTGCACGCCCGCGTCGGTCCGACCGGCGAGGACCGGTTCGAGGCCGCCGGTCCGGGTCACCCGCTCGATGGCGGGCCGCAGCTCCCCCATCACGGTGCGCACGCCGGTCGATTCGGCGACGCCGCGAAACTCGGTGCCGTCGTAGGCGACGACGAGTCGGGCGATCGCTGGTGCGGCGGTCACGACGGCGGCGGCGCGAATCGATCGAGGAGTTCCATCGTGGAGGCGACGCCGAGCTGTCCGGGAAGCTGGTGACGGCCGCCGTGTGCGTACGTGAGCACCGACCCGAGCACGGGGAAGAACACGCGGGACGCCGGACCGAGATCGCCCATCGCGACGAACGCCGACGGATGATCGGTCGCCACGAGCACCGTTGCGAGACGCCGGAGCGCATCCCGGTCGTGGGCGGTCGTCGCCAGCTTCACGATGTCGGCACCCGCCTCGATCGCGTCTGCGTGCAGTCGGGTCAGTTCGTCGACACCCGGGGTCCCGGCGAAGTCGTGCGCCGAGACCACGACCGCCACACCGGCGGCCTTCGCCTCGAGCACCACCTCGCGGATCGGCCCATCGTCGCCGAGGGCCGCGAGCTCGACGTCGATCGCGTCGACGTGATCGAGGATCGAGCGGAACAGGTCGCCGCGGTCCTCCTCGGGGCCGCCCCACTCGCCGCCTTCGGCGGAGATCCGCACGGTGGCGAGCACGGCGAGATCGCCCGCGCTGCGGGCACGTTCGATCACGCTGGTCGCCGAGTCGTCGGCGAACCGGTCGATGCGCAGCTCGAGCGCGTCGGCACCGGCTGCGGTGAGCGCAGCGATGTCGGCGGTCGACTCGTGATCGGTGATCGGGACGACGACCGCCGCGCCGGACGACGACAGATCGATGGCTCGGCGGAGTCGATTCATCGGAACCGACACCCGACCCGAACCGACGAGGTCGACCGCGGGCCGAGCGGGACGCCGATCAGACGAGCTCGATGCGCGCCATGCGGGCGTTGTCGCCCTCGCGCGTGCCGAGCTTCAGGATGCGGGTGTAGCCGCCGTTGCGCTCCATGTACCGCGGAGCGACGTCGTGGACCAGCTTGTAGGTCATCTCACGGTCGCCGAGGTAGCCCTGGATCTGACGGATGCGGTGGACCTGCATCGGGCCCTCTTCCTGGGCCTTCTTCGCCTTGGTGATGAGCTTCTCGGCGATCGGACGGAGGTGCTTGGCCTTGGCCTCGGTGGTGTGAATGGCCTCGGCGGCGAACAGCGACGCGGCGAGGTTGGCCATCATCAGCCGCTGGTGCGACGCGGACGATCCGAACCGGCGGGAACGACGTGGAGTGGGCATGACGTATCGCTTTCTGCGTTCCAGGGCCACGCAGGCCCTTTCGAGGAACCTTCTCGGTGTGTCTCGATCCTCGGATGATCAGCCGCGCAGCGACAGGCCGCGCTCGTCGAGCTTGGCCTTCACTTCGTCGAGGCTCTTCTGGCCGAAGTTGGTGATGTTGAGCAGGTCGTCCTCGGTCTTCGTCAGCAGCTCGCCGACGGTGTTGACCTGCGCCCGCTTGAGGCAGTTGTTCGGACGCTCGGACAGATCGAGGTCCTCGATGGGCAGCTCGAGGTCGGGCGACGACACGGCGACGTCGACGACCTCGCCGAGCTCGAGACCCTGCGGCTCCTCGGACATGGTGGCCACCAGCTCGGTGAGTGCGGTGAGCGTGGCACCCGCCGAGGCGAGTGCATCGGCCGGGGTGACCGAGCCATCGGTCTCGACGTCGATGACGAGACGATCGAAGTTGGTCGACTGCTCGACGCGGGTCGGCTCGACGTTGAACGAGACGCGGCGAACCGGGCTGAACAGCGCATCGACCGGGATGATGCCGATGGTGCGGTTCTCGTCGTCGCGGTTGCTCGACAGGTAGCCGCGGCCCTGCTCGACCGTCAGGTCGATGGCCAGGCGGCCCTTGGTGTTGAGGGTGGCGATGTGGAGGTCCTTGTTGAGGATCTCGACGTCGGCCGAGGCCTCGATGTCACCGGCGGTCACGTCGGCGGGTCCCCGCACGTCGAGACGCACGACGACGGCCTCGTCGGACTCGCACGTGACGACGACGTCCTTCAGGTTGAGGATGATGTCGGTGACGTCTTCCGCGACACCCTGGATGGTGCCGAACTCGTGGAGCGCCTCGTCGAACCGGACGGTGGTGATCGCCGCGCCGGGGATCGACGACAGGAGGGTGCGGCGCAGCGAGTTGCCGAGGGTGTGGCCGAAGCCCGGCTCGAGCGGGCCGACGGCGAAGCGCTGACGGTTGTCGGTCTCCTCACCGATGGCTTCGATGGTGGGACGCTGCATGACGAGCATTCGGGGCCTGGACCTTTCGCGGGACGGGACGAGACGGGAGCGGAGTGGCGGACGATCGGCCGGCGGCGCACGAGGCGTGCCGGCGGGGCGTCACTTGGAGTAGAGCTCGACGATCAGCGACTCACGGACGGGGACGTCGATGTGGTCGCGCTCGGGGAGACTGCGGATGGTGACCTGCTTGCCACCGTCGCCCTGCTCGAGCCAGCCGACGAGCTGACGGTCGAGGGTGTCGATGTTGTGCTGGATCACGATCATCTTCTGGGCCTTCGGCGACAGCGAGACGACGTCGCCCTTCTTGGCGGTGTAGCTCGGGATGTCGAGCCGCTTGCCGTTGACTTGGATGAGGCCGTGGTTCACGAACTGACGTGCCTGGGGGCGGGTCGATGCCCAGCCCGCGCGGTACGCGACGTTGTCGAGACGCTGCTCGAGCAGGCGGAGCAGGTTCTCGCCGGTGGGGCCGTTCTGGCGGTTGGCCTCGACGTAGGTCTTCTTGAACTGACGCTCGAGGACGCCGTAGATGTACTTCGCCTTCTGCTTCTCCTGCATCTGGGCGAGGTACTCGCTGCCGCTGTTGCGACGGCGGGTGCGGCCGTGCGCACCCGGCGGGTACGGCCGACGGTCGAGCGCCTTGCGGCCCTTCTCGTTCTCGAAGATGTTGGTGGTCAGCCGGCGGCTGATCTTGACCTTGGGTCCGGTGTAGCGAGCCATGTCTTCTTCTCTTCTTCCGTGCCTCTCAGCCGCGCCGACGCTTCGGCGGGCGGCACCCGTTGTGCGGAACGGGGGTGACGTCCTTGATCGAGACGACCTCGATCCCGGTGTTCTGGATGCTGCGCACGGCGGCGTCACGTCCCGAACCCGGGCCCTTCACCTGCACCTCGGCCCGACGGAGACCGTGCTCCTGCGCGGCGCGAGCGGCCTTCTCGGCGGCGAGCTGTGCGGCGAAGGGGGTGGACTTGCGGCTGCCCTTGTAGCCGGCGACGCCCGACGAGGCCCACGCGATGACGTTGCCCTGCGGATCGGTCACCGAGACGATCGTGTTGTTGAACGACGACTTGATGTGGATGACGCCGCTCGTGACGTTCTTGCGGTCGCGCTTGCGCGGACGGCGGGCGGGGGTCTGCTTGGCCATGATTACTTCCGAACTGCCTTCTTCTTGTTGGCCACCGTGCGCTTCGGGCCCTTGCGGGTGCGGGCGTTGGTGTGGGTGCGCTGGCCGCGCACCGGCAGCCCCTTGCGGTGACGGACGCCCTGCAGGCAGCCGATCTCGATCTTGCGCTTGATGTCGCCCTGGACGTCGCGCCGGAGGTCACCTTCGATCGTGAGGTTCTGGTCGACGTACGACCGGATCTTGTTGACCTCGTCCTCGGTCAGCATGCTGACCTTGGTGTCACGGTCGAGGCCGAGGTCGTCGGCGAGCTTCTGTGCGGTCGGCAGTCCGATGCCGAAGATGTAGGTGAGGGACACCTCGAGCCGCTTCTCGCGGGGGATGTCGACGCCGGCGATTCGTGCCATGTCTCGTGTTGCTCCTGCTCGGCTGCTCGTTCAGCCCTGGCGCTGCTTGTGGCGGGGGTTCGTGCAGATCACCATGATGCGGCGGTGGCGGCGGATGACGCGACAGTTGTCGCACATCGGCTTCACGCTCGGACGGACCTTCATGATCTGCTCTCTTCTCGACGCTCTCGACGGGTGATGACCGCTTACTTGTAGCGGTAGGTGATCCGACCTCGGGTGAGGTCGTAGGGGGTGAGCTCCACCTGGACCTTGTCGCCGGGGAGGATGCGGATGTAGTGCATGCGCATCTTTCCGGAGATGTGCGCGAGGACTTCGTGCCCGTTGTCGAGTTCGACCTTGAACATGGCGTTGGGCAACGACTCGAGGATCTTTCCCTCGAGGACGATCGCATCTTCCTTTGGCTTGGGCAGGGGCTTCTCCTCACCGTGTGAATGGGACCGGTCCGGCGGGGCGTGACGCTCCGGTCGGATCGATCGACGGACTTCGAACTGACGGTCAGCCCGAAGACAGCACCATCACGGCCTGTCGCCAGACCGGCGTGCCATGCTAACGGCCGCATCTCCTCGTTCCACGCGGCCGGATCGGCCCGTGACCGGCGTCTCGAACCGTCCGTTCTGGTGGCTCCCTCGTCGTCCGCTCGGCTTCCTCCTCGCGACGCATGCGGCTCGTCGCTGGCGCTTCCCTCGCCGCCCTGGTGGCTCACTCGTCGTCCGCTCGGCTTCCTCCTCGCGACGCGTGCGGCTCGTCGCTGGCGCTTCCCTCGCCGCGCGACGAAGAGATCAGCCGGTGAACGATGCGCCGTGCGCCTCGCCTCGGCGGGCGTAGTCGGGCGGCGGGTTTCCGGCCTCATCGACGAGGCCGAACTCACGGCCGAGGTCCTCGACCCACTGGATCGAGCCGCTCCGCGCCATCAGATCGGGAGCGATCACGCCCGCGACCGCCGCCCGCCCGACCACGAGCGGCGTCTGCAGCATCGAGGTGTCGGTCCCGCGTTGCTCGGCGAAGCTCATGATGAACTCGGTCCCGACCGAGCCGGGATACAGGGTGAAGCAGGCCACGTTCTTGGGCCCGAGCTCGAGCGCCATGTCGGTGCCGAGCCGGTCGAGACCGGCCTTGCCCGCACCGTAGGACGACGAGAAGTGGTACGACTGGCCGCCCGGCGACGACACGTTCACGATGGCAGCCCGCGGCGAGTCGGCGGCACCGTCGTTGAGCTGTCCTTCGAACAGCAGCGGCGCCGCGTGCCACGACGCCACGTAGTGCGCCCGGAGGCCGATCCCGACCTGGTCGTCCCACACCTGGATGGGGTGGTCCCAGAACCCACCACCCCACGCGGGTGGATTCGGGATCTTGTACACGTTGTTGACCAGCACGTCGATGCGGCCCTGCTCGTCACGAACACGCTCGAACAGAGCAGCGATCTGACCGTCGTCGCCGTGGTCGGTCTCGACGGCGATGCCGGTGCCGCCCGCCTCGTCGACCATCGACGCCGTCGTGTCGATCGAGAGCTCACCGTCGCCGGTCGTCCGTCCCGTCACGTAGACGGTCGCCCCGCGCTCGGCCAGCGCGATGGCGGTCCCGCGACCGATGCCCCGACTCGACCCGGTGACGACGGCGATCTTGCCCGACAGCTCTGCGCTCATGGCGGGCGAACGTACCGAGCACCGCCGAGCGAGCCCTCACCGGAGGCGCCTCCACACGCGCCTCGCCGGCTGTCGGGGTGCGATCAGTGGTGTCGGAAGAGCTTGGCCGCGATCCGCCACGAACCGTCGGCGAGCTGGACGATCTGAAAGTGGTTGGTGAAGTTCATGCCGAGCAGGTTCTGCTCTTCGATCGTCGCCGTGGCGATGCGATCGGTCACCTCGACGGTCGACCGGGCCGCGTAGTCGTCGCCCACCTCGTTCGCCTCCAGAGCGCCGTAGAAGGGCTCCGGACCGCCGGTCAGCAGGTCGGGTCCGAGCCAGCCGACCATCACGGCTCCCTCGGCGAACACCGCCTTCAGCAGGCCGACGTCGCGGGTGCGCGTTCCCTCGATGTACGCGTCGATGACGGACTGGGCGGACTCGGTCGGGTTCGACATGACCGCCATCTTGTCGCACCGCCACCGTCGCGCCGGACGGCGGCCCCACCCGGACGAGTCAGCGCATCGACAGCCACCAGTCGGCGACCTGGGCGGCGAAGCGGTCGGTGTACTTCGCGGTGAGGTCGGACGCTCCGTCGGGTGCGGTCTGGTGATCGGTCGACGGAAGGTCGCACGCACCCTGGATCGGGTCGACCCACTCGAGGCGCAACGACTCGACGCACTCGCCGATGCGCGGCGACTCGGTCTCGTGGTGCTCGCTGGTCTGGTGGACGATGAACGACCGGTGGTCGTCGAACGAGAGGAGGGTGTAGTACGTCCGCTCGTCCTGACCCCGCCAGTACTCGTACCTGCGGACCGCGGTCTCGTTCTCGTGGGTGGCCGAGAACATCCGCCGACAGATGTCCTCCCATCGCTCCTCGAACCCGGGCTTGACGGTGACGTGGGCGAGGATCGTGGCCATCGGCCGAGGCTCGCGCGACCGGCCGCCTCGCCCCGAGCCCGAGCTCCTCGGCAGGATGACCTCATGGATCTCGGACTCGACGGCGCACGGGCGATCATCACCGGTGGATCGAGGGGGATCGGTCTGGTGGTGGCGAGGACCCTCCTCGCCGAGGGAGCGAAGGTCTCGATCTGCGGGCGCAACCAGGAGACACTCGACGGCACGCTGGCGGAGTTGGGTGCCGGCGCGATCGGACGGTCGGTCGACGTCGGGAACCACGAGGCGGTCGAGCAGTGGGTCGCGTGGTCCGCCGAGCAGATGGGTGGGCTCGACATCGTCGTGTCGAACGCCTCGGCGCTCGGCGGCACGAAGAACGATCGCGACGGATGGCAGAAGCAGTTCGACGTCGACGTCCTCTCGACGTTGACCCTCGTGCAGTCGGCGCTGCCGTACCTCGAGGCGTCCGGCATGGGCTCCATCGTCCAGCTGGGCACCATCACGGCACTCGAGTACCACGGCTTCCCGGGCGGCGGAAACAGCTACGGCGCGATCAAGGCGGCGCTCGTCAACTACATGAGCCAGCTCGGATTCGAGCTCGCCCCGAAGAGCATCCGCGCCAACACGGTGTCGCCGGGACCGATCTACATCGAGAACGGATCGTGGGGGAAGATCGAGAAGCACATGCCCGACTACTTCGCCGAGAACATCGAGCACCAGCCGCAGGGACGCTTCGGCACGCCGCAGGAGGTCGCCAATGTGATCGCGTTCCTCGCGAGCCCGGCGGCCAGTTGGGTGACGGGCGAGAACGTCGTGGTCGACGGAGCCTTCACCCGCCGCCACGCGTTCTGATCCGGCGGCGGATCGGGCGCAACAGCACGTTCCGTGCCGGGTCCGATTCGTGCTGTTTCGTCTCCGGTCAGGTGTCGGCGACGACCGGGTTGGTCAGCGTGCCGATGCCGGCGATCTCGATCTCGACCGTGTCGCCGGGGCGGAGGAAACGCTGGGGGCTCCTCGCCACGCCGACCCCCGACGGAGTCCCGGTGGCGATCACGTCGCCGCGCCGGAGCGCGGTGAACGTCGACAGGTAGGCGATCAGCTCGGGCACCGGGAAGATCATGTGGTCGGTCGCCGAGTCCTGGAGCACGTCGCCCGAGACCGTGGTCGTGATGCGCCATCCCTCGGACGGGTCGCCGACGTCGGCGGCTGGAACCACGAGGGGACCGATGGAGCCGGTCGCGTCGAAGTTCTTGCCGGGCGTGAACTGGCTCGTGTGGTTCTGGAAGTCGCGCACCGAGCCGTCGAGGAAGCACGCGTACCCGGCGACGTGATCGAGGGCGTCCACGGGATCGATCGCCCGGCCGGGCCGACCGATCACGGCCGCGAGCTCGCCCTCGAAGTCGAGGTGGTCGCTGGCTGCCGGGACGACGATGTCGTCACCCGAACCGACCATCGACGATGCGTACCGGACGAACACGGTCGGATGGCTGACGCGGGAGCGCCCGGTCTCGGACACGTGGTCGGCGTAGTTCAGACCGATGCAGAAGAAGCGGGTCCGGTCGTCGAGGATCTCGTCGACCGAGGGAGGCGCGTCTCGATTCACCGGTGGATCCCCGCCCTGCCGCGAGGCTCGTCGGCCCGGTACACGTCGAAGCCGGCGTCGAGCGCGGCGGTGAGGCAGCGGTCGCCGTGGTCGAGCCCACGTACCGCGAACGATGCGTTGACCCCTGTCTCTCGCACATGGAGATCGAGACCGTCGCGGATGTGCTCGACCTCGATCAGGTCGGCACCACACGATGCGAAGGCGTCGAGGAGTCGAGCGAGGCAGCCCGGTCGATCGTCGATCCGAGCGAACACGCGGAGCCGCCTCCCCGATGCGTGTTCGTGGCGACGGATGAGGCCGGGGACGACACCGAGATCGACGTTGCCGCCCGACAGGATCACACAGGTCCGACCGGACGGTGCGGGACGCACGGCGCCCGATCGGAGCGCGGCGACACCCACCGCTCCAGCGCCCTCCGAGTAGAGCTTCGAACGCTCCATCAACGCGATCATCGCGTCGGCGATCGAGTTCTCGTCGACGGTGACGATGCGGTCCAGCCACCGGTCGATCAACGGCCCGGTCACGTGTCCGGGGTACTTCACCGCGATGCCGTCGGCGAGCGTGACGACCTCGCCCGAGGGCGGTTCGTCACCGGCGTACGGGGCACACGCCGACGCCTGCACACCGACGATCTCGACGTTCGGCCGGACGCTCTTGATCGCGATCGCAGTTCCCGCCGCCAGTCCGCCACCGCCCAGCGGGACGACCACCGACGCGAGGTCGGGGACGTCGTCGAGCACCTCGAGCCCGAGAGTGCCCTGACCGGCGACCACGTGCGGATCGTCGAACGGAGGACAGAAGGCCAGCCCTCTCTCGTCGGCGAGCGACCGAGCGAACGCGACCGCCTCGGCCAGCGACACGCCCACCTCGTGGACCGTCGCTCCGTACGACCGGCACGCCTCGACCTTGGTGACCGGCGCCCCGATCGGCACGACGATCTCGCACGGCACGCCGGTGTGGCGCGCTGCGAAGGCGAGCGCCTGGCCGTGGTTCCCCGCGCTGCCCGTGACGACGCCACCCGCCGCGCCCTCACCGAGCGCAGCGATCTTGGCGAGCGCACCGCGCAGCTTGAACGAGCCGGTGCGCTGGAGGTTCTCGGCCTTGTACACGACGTCCCCGCCCACCTCCTCAGACAGGGCCATGGCGGGGAGGACGGGCGTGCGTTGGATCACGCCGTCGACGGCTGCCCGGGCGCGACGCACGTCGTCGACGGTCACGTCCTGTGGAGCCACGTCCGAACGCTACGCCAGGGAACGATCCACGTGTGTCGAGGACGTGTTGTTCCGTCGAGCCCCGGGCTCGACGGAACAGTGACCCGGGCAGCTCCGCCCGGCACGGCGGCGAGGGAAGCGTCGGCGGACGGCGAGCGAGCTAGAGGGACGTGTAGTCGACGTGGAGTTCGGTGAGGCCGCGGAGAACGTAGGTGTCGTTGACCGGGAACTCGTTGTGCTCCGACAGCGAGATGGCAGCCATCCGGTCGAGGAGGTGGTTCGTCGCGATGCGACCCTCGGCGCGGGCGAGCGACGCACCGATGCAGAAATGCTCGCCGTGTCCGAAGGCGAGGTGATCGCGGACGTTGTCACGCTCGGGGTCGAGATCGTCTGGCTCGGCGAAGTGGTCACCGTCGCGATTCGCCGAGCCGTACAGCAACCAGCAGTGGTCGCCGGCCGGGATCGTGACCGCGTCGTCACCGTGACCGATCGTGACCTCCTCCTTCGCCATCCGGAACAAGCCACCCACCGGCGCCTCGTAGCGCAGCGCCTCCTCGACGAGACCCGGCACCAGCGACCGATCGGTGCGCACCCGTTCCTCGAGATCGGGCCGCGTCGCCAGGTGGTGGACGATGTTGGAGATCAGATTGGTGGTCGTCTCGTTCCCGGCGACGAGGAACTGCGAGAGCATCGACAGCATCTCCTCCTCGCTGAGCCGCTCGCCGTCGAGTTCGGCGTTGGCGACATCGGAGATCACGTCGTCCTGCGGGGTCTCCCGACGCTCGGCGAGCTTCTCGGAGAAGTAGTCGGCGAACTCGACGTTCGACACGAGGTACCCGCGGACCTGCTCGACCGACGGCGACGCGTTGCCCACCGGCATGACGAGGTCGTCGGACCACCGCTTGAACGTGGCGAGGTCGTGGTCGCCGACGCCGAGCGCGGACGCGATGATGGTCATCGGGAACAGCATCGCGAAGCGCTGCACGATCTCGACCGTGCCTCGCTCGCCCGATGCGACGAGACAGTCGTCGAGCAGGCCGGCCGCGATCTCGTTCATCCGGTCCTCGAGCGCGGCGATGTTGCTCGGCCGGAACGCCATGTTGACGAGCACCCGCTGGCGACGGTGGTCGGGCGGGTCGGCGTTGAGCAGCACTGCGGCGCGTCCCCGGCGGCCCATCACCTGCTGGAACACCGACGCCATCTCCGGATCGCGGGACAGCTCCTCCATCGCCGCGGCCATGACCGAACCGACGGCCTGCGGACCGGTCGGCATCGCCGACGAGAAGTGCTCGGTGTCGCGCAGCACGGCACGCACGTCGTCGTATCGCGTCACGATCCACGCGCCGAGCTGCTCGTGGAACGCGATCGGCGATTCGTCGCGCAATGACGCGAACGCCCCGTACGGACAGCGGATCGCCTCGGGATCGCGCGCGACCAGCGCGTCGATCGGGTGAGCGGTGATGGTCGTGGCGTTCGAGCTCATGGTCGATGTCTCCGATCCTCTACTCCGCGTCGACCGGTGTGGTTCCGACACGGTGGTTGGCGATCTGCGGACCGCCGACCCATCCGCACAACTGGGGGTCGCACTCGCGCAGCTCGCCCGAGATGTGATGACCGTCGACGCCGAAGATCCCCTCCTTGCCGTCGAGGACCACGCGGATGTTGCCGTTGCCGTCCTGCTCGTGCAGCGCGCCGGTGAACGGATGCACGATCCCCGCGCTCACCGCCGGCCCCGCTCCGTCGACCGCGCCTGCCGTGGAACCGGGTCGCCCACGGCGACGTCGGCGACCGGCTCGGTGCCGACCCAATCGTCGAAGAGAGCGTGCAACCAGCGGATCTTCGACTCCTGGTAGTTCGAGAACGTGGCGCCCGGCTTCCAGGTGGTCTCGAGTCCCTTCTGGACCTTGGCCATGTTGAACACGTCCTGCTCGAACACCTTGGCCAGCATCCCGAGTTCGGTGGCCTCGGTCCACGGGTCGTCGACGCCGAGCTTCGTCTCGACCGCGGGTGGCGGTCGCTCGCCCTCGAACGGCGAGAGGAAGAAGCACTCCATGATCGACGTGCGGTGGTCGTCGCCGTTGGGTCGGAAGCGGTAGACGATCCGGTTGAACGCACCCCATGGATGGAAGTTGGGGAACGCCGTGTAGTCGATCGAGTCCATCATCTCGGAGTCGCTCATCTGGTCGACACGATCTCCGGCGATGGGACGCCACCGCTCACGCGCCGCACCGGCCGCCGCCGCCCGCGCGGTGACGCCGTCGGGGAGTTCGAACGGCGCCTGCTGATCGACGCGCACGTCGAGCATCGATCGCAGCACGTCCTGCTCGCTCAGGCCGGGCTCGTCGCCGAGCAGCGGGCTCGGCGTGCCGCCGGGGGTGATGACGCGGGCACAGCGATCCCACACGTCGATCTGGCTGTTGGTGTCGCCGAGGTACGGGAGGATCTGCGGGTGCGTCGCGTTGACGTGATAGGCCTCGCAGAAGGCCTCCTGGGCGATCTTCCAGTTGGCCTCGATCACCCGGGACACGTGTGCCTCGACGTACCGGTTGCCGAGGTCCCACACCTCGAACTGCTCGACGAGCTCGCCGAGGTGATCGTCGAGCGATCCGCACTCGGGATCGGGGTTGATGAACACGAATCCGGCCCAGGTGTCGACCCGCAGTTCGGGGAGCGAGAACTCGTCGGGACGTTGGTCGACGTGCGGGAAGTCCCACGCCGCCGGCACATCGTGCAGGTCACCGTCGAGGGTCCACGCGAACCCGTGGAACGGGCAGCGGATCTCGGAGCAGTGACCGTCGTACTCCTTGAGCTGCCGACCTCGATGCAGGCACGCGTTGGGATACGCCTTGATGCCGTGGTCGTCGGCGGTCGGTTCGGCGTGGCGCACCACGAGGAACGACAGCTCGGCGATCTCGTAGAGGACGTAGTCGCCCACGTTCGGGATGTGCTCCTCGCGACACGCGAACTGCCAGACGCGCTTCCACAGTCGCTCGACTTCCCGACGATGCCACTCGCGGCTCGTGTAGCGCTCGATGGGGATGTCCTCGCTCCCGAACGAGCGCGCCGACTCGAGGCGCAGCACGTCGGGGACCGGATGGGTGTCCTCGTCGAGGAGCTTCTGGTACGAGATGCCGGGCGAGCGGACGAGGTCGAATCCGCGGGTCGCCGGGTCGACGGAGTCGGACGTGGCGGTCATCTAATGATTATCGATCGCGCGATCAATTCCGATCGCAGCGGAGGGACCCGCGATG
>JBCDAK010000071.1:0-21675 GCA_039185545.1 Actinomycetota bacterium | reverse complement strand
TTCACCAGGAGCTGTCGTCGGCCGAGACCTCTTCAAGCACAAGACGATCACGACGTCGTTCAATACCGTCCTCTGGCGAGTGATCTCCGTGCAGATCCTCCTCGTCCTGCTCTTCCTCTACCTCCGCGGCGACAGCTGACGCCAAGCGACACTTTGGGTCAGGCACAAAGTGTCGCACCCCTCCGTCACGATGGGGCGATGACACGACCGCGCCGCATCGACCAGCCCGGGATGATCCACCACGTCATGAATCGTGGCGTCGATCGACGTCCCGTCTTCTTCGCCGACCAGGATCGTCTCGAGTTCGGACGGCTGCTCGGCGAGATCCACGATCGGTTCGACGTGGTCGTGCTCGCCTACTGCCTGATGGACAATCACTTCCACCTGCTCCTGGAGTGCCCCGAGGCTCAGCTCTCGGAGGCGATGAAGCACCTCGGTTCCGTCTACGTGTTGCACACCAACGATCGCCTCGGACGGGATGGACCGATGTTCCGGGGCCGGTTCCGATCGATCCCGGTGCTCGACGACGACTACCTGCTGACAGCCCACCGGTACATCCATCGGAATCCGCTCGGGATCGCGAGCGTCGCGACCCCCGACCGGTATCGATGGTCGAGCCACCGGGCGTATCTCGGGCTCCGGCCCTCGCCGGGGTTCCTCGGGCGCGAGAGAGTCATGTCGCACTTCGGCGGAAGCGTCGACCGATACCAGGCCTTCGTCGAGTCGGGCGATCGGCGACGGCACCACCCGCTGGCGCTCTCGGAGTTGACGTCGGCCGTTCGGTTGGCGATCGCCATGCGACCACTCGCAGCCGGTGACGCGGCGTCCGACCGATGGCTCGACCGGACCGTCCTGCTCGCCATCGGTCACGGACTCCCGTCGCCGCTCAGGCGAGCACTCGACGACCGGCTCGACCGGCCGTCGGTCCGAGCGTTCCAGCGAGCACGCCGGCGGCTCACCAACGACGAAGAAATCCAGCACATCGTCCGTGACGCCAGCACGATTCTCGGCGTCGACCTCGGAGCGGATCCTGCGGCGACACACTGCGCCTGACCCACACTGTCGCACGAGACCCGGCGACAGTTTGTGCCTGACCCAGAGTGTCGCTCAGAGTGTCGCTAGCCGGCGGCGTTGGTGAGGTCTTCGAGGTTGCCGAAGCGGGCGACGAGACCGGGCAGCACGCCGAGCACGATCGTTCCGACGACGGTGATGCCGAGAGCCGCAACGATGGGCGACGGCGTGGCGATCGGGCTCGTGTCGCCGTCGGGGGCCTCGTCGACCCACACCGTGCGGAGCACCCGGAAGTAGTAGGCCGCCGAGATCACCGTGTTGACCGCGGCGATCGTGGCGAGCACGTACGCGGAGGTGGTCTCTGCGTCGAGCACCGCTCGGAACGCATTGAACTTGGCGAACCACCCGCCGAGCGGCGGGATGCCCGCGAGCGACGCCATGAACACCGTGAGCGCCACCGCCATGCCCGGCGCGTAGCCGAACAGACCACCGAACGAGTCGATCTCGCCCGACTTCGTCTTGCGCGACACGGCGATGACCACGGCGAACGCTCCGAGGTTCATGAACGCGTACACCAGCAGGTACACGACCACGGCGTTGAGGGCGGACCCCGACGCGTCGGGATCGCCGGCGAACGCCAACGGCATGAGGATGAAGCCACCCTGGCTCACCGACGAATAGGCGAGCATCCGGACGATGTTGCTCTGACGCAGCGCCAGCACGTTGCCGATGGTCATCGTGAGCGCCGCGAGCACCCAGATCATCGGGCCGTACACGTCGGACGCCCCCGGGAACGCCAGGAACACCATGGTCATGAGCGCCACGAAACCGGCCGCCTTCGACGCCACCGACAGGAATGCGGTGACCGGTGTGGGAGCTCCCTCGTACGTGTCGGGTGCCCACGTGTGGAACGGGACCGCCGACACCTTGAACGCGAACCCGGCGATCACGAACACGACGCCGACGACCTCGAGGCCCATCAAGTCACCGTCGGACAGCGACGCACCGATGTCGGTGAGCAGCGTCGAGCCGGTCGTGCCGTACAGGTACGACATGCCGAACAGCAGGATGCCCGAGGCGAACACGCCCAGCAGGTAGTACTTCGCGCCGGCCTCGTTGGACTTGGCCGAACGCTTCCGCCAGGCCGCCATCATGTACGCCGGAATCGACAGCAGCTCGAGCGCCACGAAGATCGACACGAGGTCGCGCGCCGACGCCATCATCACCATGCCGAGCACCGAGCACAGCATGAGGATGTAGAACTCGCCCTGGTAGTAGCCGCCCTCTTCGAGCTCGTTCTGACTCATCAGGACGATCACGTAGCCCACGAGCAGGAACAGCGCTTTCAAGATCAGCGCGTACTCGTCGATGACGTAGCGACCTCCGAACATCGACCTCACGTCGTCGCCGACGACGGCGAGCGTGATGACCGGCACGAGCGCTCCGAGCATGAGCGTGCCGGTGAGCGTGGCCATGGTCCACTTCTTCGAATCCTCGATGTTGAGGTCGATGAACAGGACGATGTTGATGCCGATGACGAGCACCAACTCGGGCGCGAGCGCGTGCCAGTCGATGACCGGCGTCGCCCATTCGGCCGCCTGCGCGAAGAGCGAGGCGATCACCCGGGGATGCCCTCACTGATCGTCTGGACGAGCTGGGTGACCGCCGGGTCCATGACCTTGAACATGAGCTGCGGGTACACGCCGAACAGCACGATCGAGATGAGGAACGGCGTCCAGGCGATCCACTCGGTGGGCTGCACGTCGTGGATGACCTCGTGCTCGTCGTCGTGCGCGGCGGCCGACAGCGAGTGCGCCATGTGCCCACCGGATGCGCCCTGCTCGACCTCGGAGTGGCCCTTGAACTCGTCGCTCGGCTCGCCGAACGCCGTGCGCTGATACAGCCAGAGCAGGTAGCCGGCAGCGAGCACGGTGCCGACGGCGGCGACGACCATGAGCACGCGGAACAGCTCCTCGCTGAGGGCCGGGTGGGGGTTGTACGCCGACAGGATCGCGGGGAACTCGCCCCAGAAGCCGGCGAGACCGGGCAGACCGAGCGACGCCATGGCGGAGAAGCCGAGAATCCAGCCCATCTTGGGCATCTGGATGAGCATGCCGCTGAGCCGCTTGATCTCGAGCGTGTGGTAGCGGTGCTTGATCGACCCGGCGAGGAAGAAGAGCATCCCGGTGATGAGGCCGTGGGCGACCATGCCGAAGATCGCCGCATTGATGCCGAACTCGGTGAGGGTCGAGATGCCGAGCATCACGAACCCCATGTGAGCGACCGACGAGAACGCGATCAGGCGCTTCATGTCGGTCTGTGCCAGGCACCCGAGTGCGCCGTAGATGATGCCGATCACGGCGAGGATGCCGATGACCGGGGCCCACGCCTCGGCGCCCTGGGGCAGCATCGGCAGGGCGATGCGGACGAAGCCGTACGTGCCGAGCTTCAGCAGGATCGCGGCCAGGATGACCGAGCCCTGCGTCGGCGCCTGAGTGTGCGCGTCGGGCAGCCACGTGTGGAAGGGGAACATCGGCACCTTCACGGCGAAGCCGAGGAACATGCCGGCGAAGATCCACACCTGGACGTCGCGGTCGATCAGGGCTCCACCCGCCACCAGGTCAGCGAACCCGAAGCTCTCGGCGCCCGTCTGGAAGAACAGTGCCAGGAAGGCGACCAGCATGAACGCCGACCCGAACATCGTGTACAGGAAGAACTTGAGCGACGCGTACTTGCGCTGCTCGCCACCCCACACGCCGATCATGAAGTACATCGGCAGCAGGACGACCTCGAAGAACACGAAGAAGAGGATCAGGTCCTGTGCGATGAACGACCCCGCCATGCCGGTCTGCAGGATCAGCATCAGCGAGTAGAAGGCCTTGGGGTTGCCCGCATCGGGCATGTTGTCCCACGTGTAGATCATCACGAGGAACGTGACGGCCATCGACAGGAAGTAGAGCGGGAGGCTGATGCCGTCGAGGCCGATCGTGTAGTTCGACGAGATGACCTCGATCCACTCGACGTCGACGAAGAACTGCAGCTTCTCGGCCTGGCCGTAGTCGAAGGCGATGAGAGTCCAGACGCCGACGGCGAGGGTGAGGCCGGCGGTCACGATGCCGATCACCTTCGGGGTCTCCTCGTCGTCGCGCGACGTGCCGAACATGATCGCCAGCGCGCCGAGCAGCGGCAGGAAGGTGCCGACGGTCAGCAGCCAGTTCTGATCGGTCAGGGTTTCCATGCTTCTTCTTCCGAACTCTTCTCTCGGGACTCGCGTTGAGCTCTGCGTGGTCAGCCGACGTTGACGATGACGAGGACGATGGCACCCACGGCAGCCGCGCCGAACAGGAGTGCGCCGTACATGTTGACCTTGCCCGACTGCATGGGCTGCAGTCCGTGGCCGGTCTCGCTGGCGACGGTGCCCGACGCATTGACGGCACCGTCGACGACCCGCTGGTCGATCTTGTCGTAGACGAACTGACCCGTCCGCTTGCCACCCTCGCCGACGGCGTTGACGGTGCCGTCGAGAATGCTCTGGTTGACCCAGTACGCGGCTCTGGAGATCGGATATGCGACCCACCGGACGATGACGTTCTCGTACAGGTGATCGAGGTAGTACTTGTTCTTCAGGAACAGGTAGCCGCCGCGGAGGACCCGGCTGCGTTCGGTGAGGCCGACGAGGCGCTGGTCGCGACGTCCGTAGAACGCGGTGCAGAACGCGATGGCGATGGCGTAGCCGATCGCCACGACCGCGAGGGACAGCGCGATCTTGCCGTAGGTGGGAACGGCGTGGCTGACCGCGGGGAAGAAGCACACGGTGCCCGACTCGGGGTCCTCGAAGCCGCAGCCCGCCTTCTTCTTCTCGCCGTCCTCGCCTTCTTCGACCGCGAACGCAGCGTCGTTCGCGGCGACCGACTCGCCGGGCCCGCTCGCGGTCAGGTTGTCGATGACGACCGGTTCGGCACGTGGCTCGACGTAGCGGAGGAGCAGCTCGGCGTTCTCGGTGACGAGGCCGACCGGCTTGACGAGCGGCGTCGGGTTGGCGAATCCCGACGTGATGGCGAGGAACGCCAGGATGAGGATCGGGACCAGGATCAGCTTGCCCGACTCGTGCGGCCCACCGTGGTCGTCATGATGGTCGTGGTCGGCGTCCGCTGCGCTTCCGCCTCCCACTCCGTGCGACTCGTCGCTGGCGCTTCCCTCGTCGCTCGCAGGCGAATGGGCGGCCGCGCTCAGCGACTTGGCTCCGGCTCCGGCTCCGACGAGTTCGTGATCGTCGTCGGCGTGGCCGTGACCGTCGTCGTGGTGGTCATCGTGATGACCGGCGGCGGCGCCACGGGGCTCACCGAAGAAGGTGAGGTACGTCGCCCGGGTCATGTACATCGCGGTGAGCATCGCCCCGCCGAGGCCGACCCACATGAGGAAGGTGTAGCCGTTGTTGCCGACGTTGTCGATGATCTCGTCCTTCGACCAGAAACCGGCGAACGGCGCCACACCCGTGAGGGCCAGGGTCGACACGACCCACGCCCGGAAGGTCCAGGGCATGTGCTTGCGCAGACCGCCCATGTCCTTCTTCATGTCGAAGCTGTGGTGCGAACCCGAGTGGCTGATCGACCCGGCACACAGGAACAGGCAGCACTTGAAGAAGGCGTGGGTGAAGATGTGGAAGACCGCCGGCAGCCAGGCGCCGGTTCCGAGGCCCAGCATCATGTAGCCGAGCTGCGAGACGGTGGAGTACGCGAGGACCTTCTTGATGTCGTCCTGCACGAACGCCAGGAGCGCCGCGATGACGATGGTGATGCCGCCGATGATGGCGATGAAGCTCAGACCGCCGTTGGCGATGTTGAAGCCCTCCCAGAAGACCGGGTAGACCCGGGCGACGAGGAAGACTCCGGCGACGACCATGGTCGACGAGTGGAGCAGCGATGACACCGGGGTGGGTCCGGCCATGGCGTCGGGCAGCCACGTGTGCAGCGGGAACTGGCCCGACTTGCCGATGCAGGCGATGAACAGTGCCACGGCGCCCATGACGAGCACCCAGCTGGACCCCTCACCCGACAGCGCCCACGCCTGGATGGCGGGGATGTTGAAGCCGTTCGAGTCGAGGTTGTCCTGCGCCCATCCGTTGGCGCCGAAGAAGATGATCGCCGTACCGACGAGGAGGCCGACGTCGCCGACGCGCACGGTGAAGAACGCCTTGAGAGCCGCTCGGCTGTTGGCCCCGTCCTCCCACCAGTGCCCGATCAGCATGAACGAGCAGAGGCCCATGATCTCCCAGCCCAGGATGAGCTGGACCATGTTCTCGGCCATGACCATGACCAGCATCCCGGCCGAGAAGAGGGTGAGCGCGCCGAAGAACTGCGTGTAGCGACGATCGCCGCGGACGTAGTCGAGGCTGAAGATCTGGACGAGCAGCGAGATGAACGCCACGAGCCAGAGGAGCAGGACGCTGAGACCGTCGGCGAACGAACCGATCCCGAACTCGAGGCCCGAGTTCTGCCACCACACCCACGTCGACACGACGGGTTCGATGAACGGTTCGGCCGCTCCGTCTTCGCTGGCGCGCGGCACCGACCGTCCGAAGGTCTCGAGCAACCCGAGGCCTTCTTCGGCGGCCTCGTCTCCGGAGTCGACGCGCTGCATCCACTGCAGGAGTGCTCCGGTGGCCACGACGAGCGACAGGCCCATGGACGCGAGTCCGAACTCGGACCCGCCGTTCGGCATCTTCTTGCCGAAGAACATGATCAGCGCGTAGCCGATCGCAGGGATCAGGGCGACGAGCCACAGGTTCTCGAGGAACCATCCCGAGCTCAGTTCGATGGCGTCGGCAGCGAGCACCGGGTCAGCCCTTCATCTCGGAGAGTTCGTCGAGGGCGATCGACCGGCGGTTGCGGTAGATCATGAGGACCAGCGCCAGGCCGACGCCCACCTCGGCCGCAGCGATGGCGATGACGAACAGGGCGAACACCTGCCCGTCGACGTTCTGGTTCATGAGCGCGAACGCGACGAGGTTGAGGTTGACCGAGTTGAGGACCAGCTCGATCGACATGAGCACCATCACGGCGTTGCGCCGCGCGATGACGCCGTACACGCCGATCGAGAACAGCACCGCGGCGAGCAGCAGGAAGTTGACAGTCAACACGGTCAGTCCTTGCGCGCCAGGACGATGGCGCCGACGGCGGCGGCGAGCAGGACGAAGGTCATCCCGAAGAAGGGGATGAGGTACGGCGACAGGACCGAGTCGGCGATGGCGGTGGTGTTCGCCTCGGGCGAGCCGCCGATGATGCCCTCCTCGATGGTCTGGTCTTCGAAGGCGTCGACGATGACCCAGGCGAGCAGACCGAAGATGAGGAGCGCGACGGGGACACCCGCCCACCAGGTGGAGTTGTTCAGGCCGACCTCGCGCCCGATCTGGGCGCGGGTGAGCATGATGCCGAAGAGGAAGAGCACCATGACGGCACCGATGTACACCATGACCTGCGACACGGCCACGAACTCGGCGGCGGCGAGGATGTACTGCGCGGCGACCCCGCCGAGCACGAGCACGAGCCAGAGCGCAGCGTGCACGACGTTCCTGGTCGACACGACGCTGAGCGCGGCGAAGATCATGAGCGCGGCGATGATGCCGAATCCGACGTTCTGCGCCACGTTGACGGCGCCGTCGTCGGACGCCTGAGCGAGCAGCGTCGCCATCATCGGAGGAGCTCCCGGACACACGGCGCCTGACACCGAGTGTCCGAAGGTTGGTGGTGCGTGATTTCGTTCACTTGCCGGCCCCTGCTTCGAGCTCGGGGGCCTCGGGAACGGTCTCCATCCACTCGCCGAGCTTCTCCTTGTCGTGCAGGAGGTCGGCGATCTTCGGCTCGGAGTACTCGTACTCGGGGCTCCAGAAGAGCGCGTCGAACGGGCACACCTCGACGCAGATGCCGCAGTACATGCAGAGCGCGTAGTCGATGTCGAACCGATCGAGGTGGTTGACCTGGCGCGGCTTGCCACCGGCGCGACGCGGCGGAGCGAGCTGCTTGTGACCCTCGATGTAGATGCACCAGTCGGGACAGCTGCGCGAGCAGAGCATGCACGCCGTGCAGTTCTCCTCGTGGAGCGCGATCACACCACGGGCGCGGACCGGCGGCGCCTCTTTCTCGTGCGGATACTGCACGGTGTTCGCACCCTCGGTGACGGTGCGGAACATGGTGCCCATGGTGACACCGAGACCTTTGACGAGACCGGGAACCTTGGGCACGACTAGATCGCCACCTTCAGGATTGCAGTGACCACGATGTTGGCCAACGAGAGCGGGATGAGGAACTTCCAGGCGAAGGTCTGCAGCTGATCCTCGCGGAAGCGGGGGTAGCTGAAGCGGACCCACATGATGATGCCGGTCAGCACCAGCATCTTCGTGAACATGATGCCCGGCCCGACGAGGTTCATCCACCAGGCGACCTCGTCGAGGTTCTCCCAGCCGAACCACGTGAACGGAACCCCCCAGCCGCCGAGGAACAGGATCGAGGCGATGAAGGCGAACACGCCGGCCGTGGCGAACTCGGCGATGAAGAAGATCAGGAACCGGAAGCCCGTGTACTCGGTCATGAAGCCCGACACGAGCTCGGACTCGGCGATGGGCATGTCGAACGGCGCCTGCGTGAGCTCGGCCTGCACGGCGATCATGAAGATCAGGAACCCGACGAACTGCGTGAGGATGAAGGGGTTGCCGAGTCCGCCGAAGCCGAAGATCTCGCCGGTGTTCTGCACCTCGACGATGCGGTTGAGGTTCATCGACTCGGCCTGGATGACCACGCCGAGCGTGGCCAGCACCATCGGCAGCTCGTAGGCGATGAGCTGGCCGGCGCCGCGGATGCCGCCGAGCAGCGAATACTTGTTGGCCGACGCCCAGCCGGCGACGAGCACGCCGAGCACCGAGACCGAGCCGACGGCCAGCGCGTAGAACACGCCGGCCGAGAAGTCGGTGAACCACGCCTCGGGACCGAACGGCACGACCGCGATGAGCAGGAACGTCGACGTGAGGACGATCAGCGGCGCCATCTTGAAGATGGTCTTGTCGGCGTTGTCGGGGGCGATGTCCTCCTTCTGCATCCACTTGCCGACCTCGGCGAGCAGCTGCATCGAGCCGTACGGGCCGGCCTCCATGGGCCCGAGGCGGCTCTGCATGAAGGACATCATCTTGAACAGGAAGAGGTAGACGATCGTGCCGGCTGGAAGCAGTACGGCGACGAGGCCGCCGACGACGCGGAAGATCGACTGTCCCCAGTAGGGGATCTCGATGGCCAAGGAACTCATGAGGTGGTGGTCAGCGTGAAGTCGGGATGACGGTCAGCGATCGATGTCGCCGAGGATGAAGTAGAGGCTGGCGAGGATCGTGATGATGTCGGGAACGTAGACGCCCTTGAGCACCCACGGGGTGATGGAGATGTTGTTGAAGCTCGCCGAGCGGATCTTCACCCGGAAGGGCCCGGTGTCGCCCTTCGACACCACGTAGTAGCCCATCTCACCGAGCGGGTTCTCGGTCGACACCCACGCCTCGCCCTCGGGGACCTTGATGATGCGCGGGACCTTGGCCATGACCGGCCCGGACGGGATCTGGTCGAGGAGCTGCTGGACGATCTTGCACGACTCGCGCGTCTCCTGCAGGCGCACCCAGCAGCGCGCCCACGAGTCGCCGTCCGGGTGGGTCCACACCCTCCAGTCGGCGAGGTCCCACGACATCGGGAGGTCCTGGTCGCGGCGGAGGTCGTAGTCGATTCCCGAGGCGCGCAGGTTGGCGCCCGAGAGTCCGTACTCCTGGGCGACGGTCGCGGGGATGACCCCGACGCCGCGCATCCGGCTCTGGAAGATCTCGTTGCCGAACAGCAGGTCTTCGATCTCATCGCAGAAGCCGATGAGCTTCGTCATGACCTGCTTGGTCTCGTCGATCCAGCCCTTCGGCAGGTCGTCCTTGAGGCCACCGATGCGGTCGAAGTTGGGGTGGAACCGGCCACCGGTGGCGCCCTCGATGAGGTTGAGGACGTACTCACGGTCACGGAAGGCGAGGAACACGGGCGTGATGGCACCCATCTGCACGCCGAGGTCGCCGAGGAACAGCGACACGTTGGCGACGCGCGACAGCTCGAACAGGATCGTGCGGATGACCTGGGCACGCGGCGGCGCCTCGATCTCCATCAGCTTCTCGGCCGCGAGGATGAACGGCACCTCGTTGGCGAAGCTGCCGAGCCAGTCGATCCGGTTGATCAGCGTGGTGACCTGTGGGAACGACCGGACCTCGGTGAGCTTCTCGTAGCCGCGGTGCATGTAGCCCGCCGACGGTTCGGCCCACACGACCTGCTCGCCGTCGAGGCGGGCGATGATGCGCAGCGTGCCGTGGGTGGCGGGGTGCTGCGGGCCGATGTTGAGGGTCATCCCCTCGGTCTCGAGCTCGACGTTGAGACGTGCGTCGGCGGCCTGCGAGGCGATGTATCCCAGCTGCTGGCGGTCGGACATCATGGTCATTCGGAATCGCCGCCCTCGTCGTTCTCGAACTCGGGCATCGGCTCGACGTCGACGATGCCGGGCCACGGCTTGACCATGCGGGCGAGCAGCGGGAAGTCCTTCCGCAGCGGGAAGCCCTCGAAGTCGCCGGGCAGGTACATGTTGCGCAGATCGGGGTGACCGTTGAAGCCGATGCCGAACATCTCGTGGCACTCGCGCTCGTGCCAGTTGGCGCCGGCGAACGAGCCGGTCCACGAGTCGACCACGGGAGCGTCATCGTCGACGTCGGCCTTGATGGTGACGCCCACGTGACGCTCGAGGTCGACGAGTCGAGCGAACACCTGCATGCGGGTCTCCCCACCACTGACGCCCGTCTCCCACGCGGGCTCGTCGTCCGCTTCGCTTCCTCCTCGCGCGGCGTCTGCCTCGTCGCTGGCGCTTCCCTCGGCAGCATCCAGTTCCTCGCCGGGAACCTCTTCGCCCTTGCCGTACGGCGACGGCATCCAGTCGATCGCCGAGAGGAAGCAGAAGTAGGTGAACCCGGCGGCCTTCAGCGCCGCACCGGCCTCGGCCCACGACTCGGTGGAGACGCGTACCCAGAGGTCGTCGTTGGGGGTGATGTGCGTGTCGAGGAGCGCTTCGCCGATTCGGCTGCGGAGATCGTCGATGATCCCCTCACGCAGGCCATCGCCCGGAAGTGCTGCGGGTTCGGCGTCGGCGTCGGTCTCGGTGGTGGCGTCACTCAATGGGGCCACCGCCGACGACGATCGGCTCGGGACGGTTGCGTGCGGGAATCGGCTGCGGGTCGGTCGAGATGCCGTGTGTGGTCTCGCCCGTGTCGCCGCCCGCCGACAGTTCTCCGCGCTCGGCGGCCCGCTTGGCCTGGAGGGTCGTGAACTCGTCGCCCTTCCACTTGGCCTGCATGTCCTCGTTCTTGATCCGCTGCTGCAGCAGCACGATGCCCTCGAGCAGCGCCTCGGGACGCGGCGGGCAGCCCGGGACGTAGACGTCGATCGGAATGATCTGGTCGACGCCCTTGGTGACCGAGTAGCTGTCCCAGTACGGACCGCCACAGTTGGCGCACGAACCCATGGAGATGGCGTACTTCGGTTCGGGCATCTGTTCCCAGAGTCGTTTGACCGCGGGTGCCATCTTGTCGGTCACCGTGCCGGACACACACACGAAGTCGGCCTGGCGCGGGCTGGCGGGAAGCGGGATGACGCCGAGCCGCATCACGTCGTAGCGCGGCGAGCCGAACGCGGCACCCATCTCGATCGCACAGCACGCCAGGCCCCACTGGTACACCCACAGCGAGTACGAGCGGGACATGTTGAGCAGCTTCGTGAGCGGCGCCGGCATGCGGCCCTTGTCGATCAGACCCATCGGAGCAGTCCTCGCTTCCAGGCGTAGAAGAGGCCGTCGAGCAGCAGCACGATGAAGATGATCATCACGACGAGCCCGAACGTGCCGTAGCGCTCGATGTTCGCCGCCCACGGGAACAGGAACACCGCTTCGACGTCGAAGATGACGAAGAGCAGGGCGAACACGTAGTAGCGGATCTGGCTCTGCGACCAGCCCATGCCCACCGGGTCGACGCCCGACTCGTAGGCGATGTACTTCTCGGCGGACGGCTTGGTGGGTCGCACCGCGGCCGCCAGACCCAGCAGCAGCCCACCGATGAGGAGAGCGGCGAGGCCGAACCAGACGACGTTCAAGTAGTCGCGCAGGAACATCGACACGGATGCTGAAGATACCAGTGCACCCCGACCCGGCCCCAAGATGAGCCCCCGAGTGATCGAGGTCACCGGAACTCGTGAGCGCCGCTCTCGCGACCGATATCATGCGTGTTGCGCTCGTCCCAGAGGGGTCCGGCGTACCGCATCACCCGGTACCGCTCCGTGCGACTGCGATCGACGGAGTCCGACATCCCTCGCCCCGTGCCGCCCGGCCGGGCATCCTCCATCACCCGATCCGGAGTGCGACATGAGTGACGACCCCACCCCTTCCGGCGATCCGGCCGACGACGAGCTGGATGACGAGATCGATCTCGCCACCCTGCCCGACGACGAACTCGTCCCGCAGATGCACGACGACCTGTACGACGGGTTGAAGGAGGAGATCGCCGAGGGCACGACGATCCTCCTCGACCGCGGCTGGGGCGCCGACAAGGTGCTCAACGAGGCGCTCGTCGCCGCCATGAAGGTCGTCGGCGACGACTTCCGTGACGGAATCCTGTTCGTGCCCGAGGTGCTGCTCGCCGCCAACGCCATGAAGGCGGGCATGGCGATCCTCCGACCGTTGCTCGCGGAGACCGGCGCCGAGCCCATCGGCACCGTCGTCATCGGCACGGTCAAGGGCGACATCCACGACATCGGCAAGAACCTCGTGGCGATGATGCTCGAGGGTGCCGGATTCGACGTTCACGACCTCGGCATCAACACCGATGTCGACGAGTTCCTGGCGGCCATCGACGAGCACCGGCCCGACATCGTCGGCATGTCGGCACTGCTCACCACGACCATGCCGTACATGAAGGTCGTCATCGACACCCTCGTCGAGAAGGAGCTCCGCGACGACCACATCGTGCTGGTCGGCGGCGCTCCGCTGAACGAGGAGTTCGGTTCCGCCATCGGCGCCGACGCGTACTGCCGCGACGCGGCGGTGGCCGCCGAGATGGCCAAGGAGTTGGTCATGGCTCGTCGCGGCACCGCCGAGCCGGCTGGCCCCTCGGTGACCGCCTGACCTCCTCCGACGCACCATGGCCCCCGGACTCCTCGTACTCGCCTGCGGGGCCCTCGCTCACGAGTTGAAGGCCATCGTCGAGCAGCACGCGCTCGCGTCGTCGGTGGTGGTCGAGTGCCTTCCCGCGTCGCTGCACAATCGGCCGAGCGAGATCACCGGCGCGGTCGCCGAACGGATCACACGAGCCCGCGAGCGGCACGGCGACGACGTCCGGATCCTCGTCGGCTACGCCGATTGCGGGACCGGTGGTCATCTCCAGGCCCTCTGTGCGGATCAGGACGTCGAGATGCTCGACGGCGCACACTGCTACGAGTTCTTCGCCACGTCCCCGCGCTTCGCCGAACTCCAGGACGCCGAGATCGGATCCTTCTACCTCACCGACTTCTTGGTCCGGCACTTCGACCGGATGGTGTGGCAGGGTCTCGGCCTCGACCGGCATCCCGAGCTTCTCTCGGCCTACTTCGGCAACTACACCCGTCTCGTGTACCTCGCTCAGACCGACGATCCTGCGCTGCGTACGGCCGCGGAACGCGCCGCCCAACGCCTGGGGCTCCCGCTGCTCGTCGAGCCGACCAGTTACGGAGAACTCGAGACGACGGTCGTGTCGATCGGAGCCCGAGCGTGAACGACGTGCCGGACCCAGCCGATTCGCCGACACCTTCCGACGACCCGCAGGGCGAGCTCCGTGAGCGACGGCGGTCGAGCCGACGTCGGAGACGGGGTGGCGACGGCGACGTCATCACCATCATCCGGTGGCGGGACATCCCGGCGCAGCTGACCGTGCGCACCGCCGACGGCCAACACAAGCTGCTCCTGCACGCGCGCTTCCAGCACGCCATCGACCGGGCGGCCGGCGTCGCCGGGCTCACCTCGACCGACGACTACGTCCGCGAGTGGCGGTCGGAGACCGTCGGATACGAGGGCGATCCCGAGGCCGCACTCGACCAGCTCAACGCCCGCTTCGACGACGAGTACCCCCGTGCCCGCCTCGAGTCTCTCGTCCAGGCAGGCGGACTCGACCCCGACACGCATCCGACCCACGACGAACAGGACCCCACGTGACCGACACCGTCATCAGCTCGGCGACCCGCGAGGTCGTCATCGGCTTCGACCGCCCGTTCGTGATGATCGGTGAGCGGATCAATCCCACCGGACGCAAACTCCTCGCCGAGGAGATGGCGGCGGGGAACTTCGAGCGGGTGTCGGCCGACGCGATCGCCCAGGTCGCCGCGGGTGCGCAGATGCTCGACGTCAACGCCGGCATCCCCCTCGCCGACGAGCCGGCGCTGCTCGCCCAGGCGATCCAGCTCGTGCAGTCGGTCACCGACGTGCCGCTGTCGATCGACTCGTCCATCGTCGAGGCGCTCGAACAGGGCTGTGCCGTGTACCAGGGCAAGCCGCTCATCAACTCGGTCACCGGCGAGGACGAGCAGATGGAGCGGGTGCTCCCGCTCGTGAAGAAGCACTCGGCCGCGGTGGTGGCGATCTCGAACGACGAGACCGGGATCAGCGAGGACCCCGACGTCCGCTTCGCCGTGGCGAAGAAGATCGTCGAACGCGCCGCCGATCACGGCATCGGCGCCGAGGACGTCGTCGTCGATCCACTCGTGATGCCGATCGGCGCGGTGGGTCAAGCCGGCCAGCAGGTGTTCCGTTTGGTCCGTCGCCTGCGCGACGAGCTCGGGGTGAACACCACGTGCGGCGCCTCGAACGTCTCGTTCGGACTCCCCCACCGACACGCCATCACGGGGACGTTCCTGTCGATGGCGATCGGCGCCGGCATGACGTCGGCCATCATGAATCCGCTCCACGCCGAGGTGAAGCAGTCGGTCATGGCGGCCGACGTGCTCGCCGGCCACGACCAGGACTGCGCATCGTGGATCGCGGCGAACCGTCCGGGCGGTGACGATGCAGCGGCTGCCGGCTCGGGCGACCGACCGCGCCGCCGCGGCGGTCGTCGCGCACGGGTCGAAGGCGGCTGACGTGGGCGGTCGGCACCGGGTCGTCTTCGCCCCGTCGGGAGTGTCGGTCGAGGTCGAGAGGGGCACGACCGTTCTCGATGCCGCCCGGGCTGCGGGTGCCGACCTCGACTCGACCTGCGGCGGACGCGGGATCTGCGGCCGCTGCCAGATCGTCCCGACGATCGGGACGTTCGCGAAGCACCAGATCACGTCCGACGCCGACGCGGTGAGCCCATGGACGTCGACCGAAGAGGACTACTCCGGCCGTCGTGCACTCGTCGACGGACACCGGCTCGGATGCGCTGCGTGCATCGAGGGAGACGTCGTGGTGGAGATTCCCGCGGCGAGCCAGGTCCACCGGCCGGTCGTCCGCAAGGCGGTCGACCTCGGCGACCTCGAGATCGATCCAGTCGTCACGCTGCACTACCTCGAGCTGCCGACCGCCGAACTCGGTGTCGAGGTGGGCGGACTCGCCGAACAGATCTCCGTGGCTCTGGCCGGCGACTTCGGCGTGACCATCGACGGCGTCGCCGCCCGGCTGCTCCCCCGCCTCGAGCCGACGGTCATCAGCGGCGACGGAGCGATCACCGTCGCCGTGCGCGACGTCGACGAGCGCCGGTTGGTCGACGCTGTCTGGCCGGGCTTCGTCGACCGGGCCGTCGGCGCGGCGTTCGACGTGGGCTCCACCACGGTCGCCGGCCACCTCGTCGATCTCACCAGCGGAGAGATCCTCTCCACGGCCGGTCGCATGAACCCGCAGATCCGATTCGGTGACGACCTGATGTCGCGCGTGTCGTACGTGATGATGAACCCCGGCGGCGAGGTCGAGCTCACGTCGGCGGTGCGAACGGCACTCGACGAACTCGTCGGCGAGTTGCTCGACGAGGCGAACGCGACGAACACTTCGGCCGACGCCGACGCGACACCCGAGCTCGGTCGCGACCGACTCCTCGACGTGGTGATCGTCGGGAATCCGATCATGCACCACCTCGTGCTCGGCATCGATCCGACGCCGCTCGGTCAGGCGCCGTTCCGCCTCGCGACCGACCGGCCGGTCGACACCACGGCTGCTGCGCTCGATCTCGATCTCCCCGATGCCCGCGTCCACCTCCTGCCCTGCATCGCCGGTCACGTCGGCGCCGACACCGCCGCCGCGGTGTTGGCCGAGGGACCCCATCGGGCCGCCGAGGTCCAGCTGCTGGTCGATGTCGGGACCAACGCCGAGATCGTCCTCGGTTCGGCCGATGGACTGGTCGCGGCCTCGAGTCCCACCGGACCCGCGTTCGAGGGTGCGCAGATCTCCGCCGGGATGCGGGCCACGGCCGGGGCGATCGAACGCGTCCGGATCGACCGAGACACCCTCGAGCCCCGGGTCCGGGTCATCGGCGCCGACCACTGGTCGGACGAGCCCGAGTTCGTCGTCGAGTCGATGAAGCTCGACATCGCGGGCGTCTGCGGCTCGGGGATCATCGAGGCGATCGGCGAGCTGTACCTCGCCGGCGTCATCGCGACCGACGGGACGATCGTCGCGAGGCCGACTGCGAATCCGTCGACCGACCGCATCGTCGCCACCGGTGAGACGTTCGCTTACGTGTTGCACCGTGATGAGGCGTCCGACGACGAGATCCGCATCACGCAGGACGACGTCCGGGCGATCCAGCTCGCCAAGGCGGCCCTGCGCGCCGGCATCGATCTGCTCACCGAGGCGGCCGGCATCGACGTGGGACGGGTCGAGTCGGTCCGCCTCGCCGGAGCGTTCGGCGCCCACATCGATCCTCTCTACGCGAAGGTCCTCGGCCTCGTGCCCGACGTCGCCGTCGACCGGGTGCGGGCCGTCGGCAACGCCGCCGGTGCCGGTGCGGTGCGAGCGTTGCTGTCCGGGGGCCAGCGTCGCGAGATCGACCAGGCGGCTGCTGCGATCACGAAGATCGAGACCGCGCTCGAGCCCCGGTTCCAGGAGTTGTTCGTCGACGCCATGGGCTTCCCGCACTCGTCGGTCGCGACTCCGAATCTGGCGATGGAGACGGCGCTTCCCGCCCCCACGGCGTCCGCGACCACGGCGGGACCGCGAGGTCGGCGCGGTGGAGCGAGAGGCCGCCGGGCCCGCACCTGACGCAGCACGAATCCGACCCGGCACCGAACGTGCCGACAACAGCACGAAACGGACCCGGCACCGGATGTGCTGTTTCGGTCAGCCGGGGGTGGGGACGATGCGGTACTCGGCGGGAGCGTCCGGGTCGGGGTTCCACACGACGATCTCGAGCGCGCCCGCCGGGAGGTCGAACACGTCGAACTCGGTCTCGTAGAAGAAGAGATCGCCCCGTTCGACCTCGGCCGATCCCTCGACGTCGATCCGAACGAGCTCCGGCGCTGCCACATCGAGCCGCAGGACGACCACGTCCGACGGTCCGAGCTGTCCCGACACGATCGTCGGGAACTCCGCGCGTTGCTCGATGCCCTCGCGGACGCGCAGCGTCACCTCACCGGTTCGCCCCGGCACGCAGAACACGCCGTCGCAGTCCGGGTCCCCGTTCGGAGCGGCCGACGGGGTCACGACCCGCACGACCCCGTCGTCGAAGGGGCGGAACGGATCGTCGCCGAACTCGCGAAAGAGCCCGAACCCGTCGTCGACGTACACCCTCGGCGTGATCGCAGGATCGCTGGCGGCGACGTGGTACCAGCGGTCGGCTTGCACCGGGAACTCGTGGACGACGTACAGCTCTCCGTCGAAGGTGATCTCGACGTCGCTGTTCGAGGTGATCTCGATCGGCGTCTCGAGATGCGCCTGCTCGATCGCATAGAGGAACTCGTCGCGCTCGCCGACCGCGAGGAGTCGGTCGATCACGTCGAGGAAGGTCGGGACGATCCGCACCCGGTGCGCCCCGCCCTCCCGCACCGTGTCGAGCCAGATCGTGGTGTCGGCTCCGTCGAACAGCTGGATCTCGTCGAGACACCCGCGCTCGTCGAGCTGGACAGTCAGCAACCAGTAGCACCCTTCTTCGACCGACAACACTCCCGGATCGACGTCGTCATCGACCTCGAGTTCGATCTCGGTCAGCTCGACACGACCGGATCCGAGATCGGCGGTCTCGACCCGGAGCTCGTACTCCAGCTGCGACGTGTCGACGTCGTCGATCGCGTCGGAGAGCGCGTCTTCGAAGACGGTGAGCAGCCGCCCCTCGCCACCGCCGATCGCTCCCGCGAGGTCTCGGGCGTTCGGATCGTTGACGGCGTCGACGAACGCGTCGACCGCCTGCTGCGGTGAGTCGCCGCCGCCCGGTCGATCCTGACCGATCCGCTCATAGTCACCCTGAGGGAGATCGGCGTTCTCGGTGATGAGATGCCCGGCCGTGAGCATCGGACTGAAGAACCACCGGCCATCGAGCCGCACCGCAATCATCTCGGTGAGCGTGACGTCGGACGGGAGATCACGGGAATCGAAGCGCTCGTCGAACCGCTCGTTGCCGAGCAGGTCGTTGGGGCCCAGCTCGATCTCACCCGACACGTCGAACTCGACGATCGCGGCTGAGTCGCCTCGCATGTCGACGTCGACGTCGTCGAGCTGGATCTCGAACTCGACATCGAGCTCCGACTCGTCCGGGGCGACATCTCCAGGCAGTACCTGGTCGAGGTCACCGAAGCGATCGGTGGTGGTCTCGACGATGTCGCTGACACCGTCGAACTCGTCGGGCGCGATGAGGTCGAGAAACGCGAGACCGTCTCGCTGCTGGATGGCCTCCACCATGTCCTCGGCGAGCGCTTCCGGCGACGACGAGCCGCCCGACGTCCCGTCGCCGCCGAACGCGCGGAGCGCGATCCACCCGAGTGCGGCGATGCCCAGAACGACCGCTGCGATGCCGGCGACACGACCGATCGACGACCGGGGGTCGCCATCGCCGGACTCGACGCTCCTGACGCCGGGACCACCGGGTCCGGGCGGAGGCAGTCCGCCGGAACCAGGCGCGCCGGGCGGCAGGATCGGTGGGCCGACCGGCGGTGCGGCGACCTCGGCTCCAGGAAGTCCGGGCGGCTGGGCTGGTGTGTGCGGCACCGTCGGCGGTTGCTCGGAGTCGGCCGACAGGTGGAGGTCGACGTCGGGAGCGGGCCCTCGCGGCCGGACGTCAACGGTCGACCCGGGACGTGCCGCGGCGGTCAGCGGCGGAGGACAGCGGGTGGTCATGAGACGTCGTGCCGGCTCGTTCCGAACTCGCCCAGCCGGACGATGCGGACGATCTGCACCGTAGTCAAGGCGACGCCGGCGAGGTACGAGATCGCAGCGGCCGACGCCCCAATCCCCCAGAGACGCCAGGGCAGCGCACCGGAGAGGCCGAGCATCGCGAACATCGCCACCCCCATCGCGCAGCCCACACCTCGCGCCGCGACGACCCAGGTGCGGTCGACCACCGACGTCGCGAGGACCACACCCCCTGACGCGACGACCAGGTAGATGACTCCGGCCACGACGTCTCCGACGTCGGGGATGAACACGTTCGAGCGGAGCACGTCGGCGAGGTCGAGCCCGCCGAACGTCGAACCGGTTCCGCTCGCGATCCACCGAGACCACCCGCTCGACAGCAGCCCGAGTCCGACGAGCACCCACCCGACCCGGAGCCCGGGGTGAGGCCGCCGCCACCGGCTCGGTCGGGGTGCGACGTGTCGTCGTGTCGGCTCGGGGGGCACCGAGCCGTCGCCGTTCACGGAGCGAGCGCGACGACCGCGAACGCTCCGGCGCCGTCGGCGAGTCGCCCGGCGATCCGCTCGGCGGCCAGACCCGCACCGATGTCGGCAGCGGTCGCCCGATCGAGCAGCTCGAGACGACGGTCGCCTCGACTCGGGTCACCGCCCGCGAACCAGTCGGCGATGGTGGACGACGCCACCACGATCCGGTCGCCAGGACTGACGGGCAGGGTCGACCACGTGACCGGTCCCGACTCGGCCGACCGACCCATGGAGGGTCGGAGCCCGATCGCCGGACCGGACTCACCCGACACGCGGGCCGGCCGGACGACCGCCCGCACCACCGGGCCCTCGCTCGTGGTCGACACGACGAGCGCAGCGGCATCGCCGGCGGTCATCACGATCGCGACCCGCGATCCGCGGTCGGTCACGATCGACGCACCGGCCAACGCGGTCGGGGGCGCCAGGGAGTCGAGGCCGTTGCCGGCAGCCTCGAGCCAGTCGTCGAACGATGCGATCGACAGCGGCTTCGGGGCAGCCTCGGTGAAGCGCTGGACCAGCCGTTCGCACCACGCGGCGGCGGACTCGCCACCGACCGATGCGCCGCCCGCCGGAGCGGCGACGGCCAGCGAGGCGGTGCGAGCGTCGATCCGCGCCGCCGGTGCGATGCCGTCGGCCGGCTCGCCGTGTGGCGCCAATCGGACCCGATAGATGTGTGTCCGCCCGGTGGCGAGGTCGGCGCCGTCGACGGAGTCGTCGCGGATGCGGCCGGCGTCGAGCACGGGAGGCAGCCCCTCGACCATGACCGCCGTGGCTCCGGCGGCCGGTGCACCCGCGAGTGCGTTCGATGGGCCGTCCGATGCTGCGGGCTCGCCGATCGGGCCGTTCCAGCGCGAGGTCGCCAGGTGGTCGGCCGCCCAGAAGGCGGCGACGGCGACGGCGACAGCGACGACGATGATCCACGGCCTCACGTCGCGGAGCACGGCGGCCGCGACCACCACGGCAGCGATGGCTCCCGACAGGATCAGCCGGTCGATCAGATCCCGCGGCGCACCAGCTCCGTCGGGCACGGTGGGCTCGATCGGCCCGACGACCTCGACTCCGGGGTCGTCGCCGGCGCTTTCGACGACGGTTCTCTCCTCCGTGTCACGCGCCGCCTTCTCCTCGACGGTTCGTTCTTCGACGGTGTCCTCCGCGCCGGTGCTCCCAGCCGCCGGGTGCTCGTCGGCGGCCGGCCCCTCCGGGGTGTCCGGGTCGGGGCGGTTCTCGTCGACGGTCTCGCCGCCGGTCGTGCCCTCGTTCATGCGTCGATCTCCGGATACGTGCAGCCGTCCATGAGGGAGCCCACGGCGCGCTCGAGGTAGTCGTGGATCCGTTCGTCGACCGAGATCTGCGCCGCTCGGCACAGGAAGCGATCGCCGGTGTCGAACGCGTCGTCGATCACCTCGGGACACCCGCCGGGGAAGTCCCGGAAAGCCTCGAACGCGACCTCGAGGTCGGTGACCCGCTCGTCCTCGGTGAGGACCTGGCCGACCTCGAGGATCGACCGCGCGACGGTCCGCAGGTAGACGTCGGCGTCGGAGAAGTCGTCGAGATCCTCGATGTCGGACAGTCGGTTCAGCATCGCCTGACGCGACGCGAACGAGCACGGGAAGGTGTCGGTCGGCTCGAGTACGAGCGGCACCGTCGTCGTGGGATCTGGAGCGGCCGACGTGGTCGTGGTGTCGGCGACCGTGGTGGTGGGATCGGCGGCCGGCACGGTCTCGCCGGGGGTCACGTCGGACTCATCCGCAGAGCCGTCGTC